>CACOKN010000002.1 GCA_902627805.1 uncultured Pelagibacteraceae bacterium | reverse complement strand
TAGAAAGTAAGGCTTAATTAATTTGTTCAAACTGGTACTCAACTGGTACTTGGGGAGATAATATTATATGGTTTTATTAATGAAAAAATTTTCATTAACCATATTTTTTGTTTTTTTTTGTTGCAATGTAAGTTTAGCAGATCTTGAAAATAAGTTTTTGTATTGCGATGTTCAAAAACCAGATCCTGATTATTTCAAACCCAAGAATCTTGTATTTAAAATTGATTACAAGAAACAGGCTAATTTAGGCACAGGATACTTTTATCGTTTAGATGGAGCTGAAATGCCAGGTTGGAAGGATTCTCCATTTGGTGTTCAATTAGTTGATAATAATATTTATCACCTTTATCCAAAGGCCAAAGATGCTGAGGCTTGGGGAAGGGTTTTTGATATTTTTATAAATTTAGATGAAATGAAAACATATATAAATTTATATGAGCCTGGAGAGAACATTAACATCAAAAGATTTGAGTCTAATTGTAAATTTGTGACTTATTAAAAATATGGATAAGAAATAATCTAAAATGATTAAGAGTTGACTTAAACTGAATAATATAGAATGTTTAATCTATATGATATTAAATTCAAACAATGGCCAAACTAAAGCCTTTAAGCTAGCAATAATCTCTCCAAATAGCAGCCAAGCTATAAATCCATGTGTCTTTGCATAGAGCCAATTATAATAAAGAGCAAAAATTGCAACACTTATGCCATATACTATCGCTATAGCCATTAATATTTTATCCATATAAAATAATATCATGAGAAAATTATATTTAACAGCAATGTTTTTTTTGATTACTACTCAAGTATTATCTGCTGATAGGAGTAGTTTAGAATATTTTAGATTATCTATCTTAGAAATACAAAAGGGACTTAGTTTTGAAGATAGCATATCTCAAAGCAGAGGTGCAAAGGGTACCTTGACTAGATCAGAGGTAAGAAAAATTATTAATCATTCAAAAAAATCTTTAGAATACTCAAAATTGGTAAAAAATGATGATCTAGATTGGATGGATCCAAGTCTATTTTTTAAATCTCTATCCAAAAATTATGAAAATCTATTTAGAGAAGGATTGAGACTTAAAATTGAAGCATGGAACGAAGGGGACCCTGTAAAAGGTTTAAAAGCTAATAGATTGCTTAATGAGTGGGGCAGTTATTACAAAAAAATGAGAAAAAAACTTTAGATAAAAACAAAATAAAAATATATGAAATTTTGTAGGATAATCTGGGACAACTGGTACTCAACTGGTACCTAGAGAGATAAATTAAATAAAATTTACTTATTCATCTTGTTCAATTATAAATATTAACATAAATACTCATGAAAATAACTAATGCCCTCGTGGTGAAATTGGTAGACACAAAGGACTTAAAATCCTTGCCGCTTGCGGAGTGCCAGTTCGAGTCTGGCCGAGGGCACCATTAAATGAACAGGGTTCAAATCATATCTGATAAAAATCAAAGATCTTTAAAAATTAAATCGATAATCCAAAAAAAAATTAATCAAAATAAAGTTAAAAAATCCAATATTATAATTGTTATTGGTGGTGATGGTTTTATGCTTCAAACACTAAAAAAGAATAGAAAATCAAAAAAGTTTTTTTATGGCATAAATTCTGGAAGTTATGGATTTTTGATGAATAAATTTTCATCTAAAAATATCATAAGCAATTTACAAAAAGCAAGAATGATAACCATCTCTCCATTAGAAATGTTAGTTAAAAATAATAAAAATCAAACTAAAAAACATATTGCTATAAATGAAGTTTCAATTCTAAGACAAAGTAGGCAGGCAGCTTCTTTATCAATCTATCATGGTTCTAAACAAGTTATAAAAAAACTTGTTTCAGATGGTGTACTGGTTTCCACACCCGCAGGAAGTACTGCTTATAATTTATCAGTTCACGGACCTATATTAAGTTTGAATTCAAAAAAGTTATCTATATCTCCAATAAGTCCATTTAGACCAAGAAGATGGAGGGGTAAAATTGTAAGTGATAAATCTAAAATAAATATCAAGAACCTAAATTCTAAAAAAAGACCGATTTCTGCTGTTGCTGATAATATTGAGGTGAGGAATGCGAAAAATATTATAGTAAAAACTAATCAAAAAATTAAATTTAATCTTCTTTACGATAGAAGCAGAAGTTTACAAAAGAAAATCAAAATAGAACAGTTAAGAGGAGAAACTTCTTGATGAAAAAACTTTTAGACTGGTCGCAATATGTCCACAGTGATAGTTTTTCTTATGGATAAAATAATTTTAGCAGTGAGTATTCCATTAATGCTTATGAATGGATTTGGTGGAATCGCAGCTTTCATTTGGTTAGTGATACTTGGAGATTACTGGTTTTTAATTGGTGCAGGTTTCATAGCTCTTATATTTAGTTCTTTTGGTTTAGGTTTACTAATGCTTCCTTCAACAGCTATTCAATTTGCTGGAATTAAATTAATTGAAAAAAAACAAAACGTAATTGGATATATATTTATGTATTTGGGAAACTTACTTCTTTTAGCAGCTTTTTCAGTTTGGATACTTTATGTATATAATTTTGGTTTAGCAAATGTTCAAAGAGATGCACATTTGTTTCCTGTTATGCTTTGGTGCTACGGAGTTGCTACTGGTCCAATTTTCTGGATGGCGAGTAAAGAAAGACAAAGTGGAGGTAGAACTGAGGGGACTGATATCATGTCTTTTTTTATTTCAATAGGGTGTTTCGCTATGACATTTTTAATTTCATTTTTTGATACTAGTTTATTTAATGCAATGTTAGTTTTCATCATATGTGTATTTCTAAGTATTAACTTATCATTTTATGAAGCCTATAAAGAATTAAAAGGTTAGATGAAAAAACTTTTAGGGATCGTGGTTCTGGGTTTGCTGTTGAGTGGCTGTGCTACAACAGAGAGTATTGTCTCAAGTGGAAAAATCAAAAAAAATATTTCTAAAAGCCAGCTACAGGATGCGTTTATAGTTTCTTACCCTGGTGATGATCCGTTTATCCCTAGTGGAGGGTCTGAATTTTATTCAGATATAGATACTGAAATTATTTGGGGAGAAAATACAAAAAAATATTATGTATTTAGATATGTTTCTGAACCTGTTTCTTGTGGAATTTTATTATGCAAACTTGGAAATGGAACTCTTGAATCTTGGCACGATACATTGGTTGAGGCAAGAGCATCTTTACCAAAAAAAGAAAATACAAAAGCTAATGATTCATCATCACAAACATCATCAAATCAAAGCTCAACTTCATCCTCGAATAATTCAGAAGCTGAAAGAAGAAAAGCATTAGTCAAGAGATGGTATGATCCTGGTTATACTGAAGCTGGTTTCCCTCAAAAGGAGTCTTTCTGGATATTTTTGAAAAGTCCACCACCAAACGCAGATCTTTATGCAGAGTTAGCCTGTAGAATTGCAAAGTCAGAATATAATCTCAGAGGATTTACAATTACAGTTTGGGACTTTAATAAAAAAAAATATGGTAAGGCAAGATGTTATTAGTGGAAAAACTTTTCAACGACTACTTGATTGATACACAATCAATCTGTCTGCATTATGTCTGCACTCAGTGTTAAAAATTGATTAAATTTTAATTTTGCAAAAATAATAAACGTTGATTTAGTTGAGTGATGGTGCCCCCGCACGGATTCGAACCGCGGACCTATTGATTACAAATCAATTGCTAAAGTTTAAATAAACATTTGTTTGCAACAATAATCCTAAAATATTTTTAGTCTGGTCACACTATGGGCACAATGGTATATTTTTTTTATGTCCACTGATATAGATAAAAAAATTGCATCAATTGTCAGAAAGGAATTGAAAAGTGAAAACTATGATGATGACTGTTGGTTGAAGGCATTTAAAAAAGCAGATGGTGACGAGCAAAAAGCAAAAGTTTTTTACATAGATTTACGTACTAATGATTTAAAAAAACAAGCTGAAAAAGAAAAAAGAGTAGAAGATCTTAAAACTAATACGCATGCTCAGTGTGGACGTCCATTTTGTGTTAATAGATATCAAGTAATATTAATTCCAAAAAAATCTTTAGGTGTTCAATTGTGTGAAGGTTGTGGAAATACACTTGATCAAAAAGTAAATGAAAAAAGTGCTCTGAAGGAAATAGAACAGAAAAAATTTAAAACAACAGCTAGTCAAAATATTCAAAGCAATAAGCAATTAGAAAAAATTCAACAAAACATTGTTGAAAAGATTTGGTGGGGAAATGAAACCATGTCGTCAATATTTTGGATATATTGTATTCTAGGAGGTCTTATATTTGGATTTATTTCGGGAGCTCTAACAGCATATTTTGGTTCATTAATATTGATTGTGTTGGGGATTTATATTGTTTGGGCAAATACAGGGTTATGGAGAAGTAGTGAGAAGTTCAAAAAAGTAAAAATAAAGAATAACCAAGCTTATGGTTGGGCTACAGCTGCAAAAGTATATGTGGTTATCAGTTATATTGTATCCATTAGTCAACTTGGTAATTTTTTTAGGGAGATAGACAAGTTATAATATTATTTATGAAAAAACTTTTAGGGATCATGGTTCTGGGTTTAATATTCTAGTATATGCCTTTAACAATTACTCAATCAAATAAAAAAGATTATATAAGTAGAGACTTTATTTTTAATGCAAGAAAAGATAAAATAGTTATTGGCTGGAAAGTTTTTGGCATAGGTAAGAATTTCGAAATAGATTGTGATGAAGTTAAGGAATTTAAAGTGTTAGATGAAAATTCAAAGCCTTTCAAAACAAGTAGTGCTCTAAAAAAAACAGGTGGTGCTGTAGTTGGAGGTTTGCTTACTGGTGGGGTAGGAGCCATTATAGGAGCAATGATCACAGGCAATAAAACAAAAAAAGATCTTAAAATTAATTTAGGTTTTAAACTTAAAAACAAAGACTGGTTTATTGCAACATTAGATGTTGAGGATAAAGAAAGTTTCACTGGTGGAATGGAAAAATCAGTAATTGAAGAAGTTATTAAGAGATTTTCAGTAAAATCAGAGGCCCCATTTTAATGAAAAAACTTTTAGGGATCTTGGTTCTGGGTTTGTTGTTAAGCGGCTGTGGTGACAGCAATAAAATAGTAGATCTTAAAAAAGAAATATTTAGCTGCAAAGGTAAAGGTGGAACAAACAGAACTATAGATGTGGTTTTTGACATTGATCCCGCAACAAAGACTTTAACTTTCAGAGCTGTTGGAATGATGGGTAGTATATTAAAATATCCTACTGAAATAGTTTATGAAATTAAGTCTTCAGATGGAACAAATATTTTAACAAAGGATTATACTTACACGTGGATAAATCCTGTTGGAAGAACACTAGAATATATCTCTTACATTTCAACTTATGACAAAGAAACTTGGGAGTATGGTTTTAGAAGAACTTCTGGAAGTCCGTATTATTTTAAGAACTGCGAAAAAATAAAATAAAAAAAATTTAAACGACTACTTGATCACGGCACAATCCTGGCACAATCCTGGCACAATCAATTATAAAATCTAATTAAAAACTGATTAAGCAAAAATAATAAACGTTGATTTAATTGAGTGATGGTGCCCCCGCACGGATTCGAACCGCGGACCTATTGATTACAAATCAATTGCTCTACCAGCTGAGCTACAAGGGCATGCGCAATAACTAATAATTATTTATAAATTAATCAACTCTTTTTTTTAGATAACTTAAATGATGAAATACAATTGCCGCACTATTTGATATATTTAGGCTCTCAATTTTTTTATTTATCTCAATCTTAACTAAAAAATCTGCATATTTAGATGTATGTTTATGCATTCCTAATCCTTCAGATCCAAATAATAATATATTATTTCCTTTCCACTCGATATCAGTAAAGTCTTTTTTTCCATTACCATCAAAACCATATACCCAAAAATTTTTTTCTTTTAGATTTTTCAGAGTTGAATTGATATTAGAAACCTCAAAAACATTAATATATTCAATTGCACCACTTGCCGCTTTATACATAAGTTTACTTTCACTAGGAAAGTTTCTTTCTTTAATAATTACTCCATCAATATTAAAAGAGGCAGCACTTCTGATCAAAGATCCTATATTTCTTGGATCAGTTACGCCATCAAGACAAATTAAAGTAATGTTATTCTTCTCTTTAATATATTCTTTAAGTATTGGTTTTTGAATATGTTCAACTTCTGCTACATATCCTTGATGTTTTAAATCTTCTCTAGTGCTATATTTATCAAGTTCTTTTTTGGTTTTAAAATATACCTTGACCTCATTTAATAAGTTTTTGTTAGGGCTTTTTTTATGAATATTTTTCTTACTTTCCTCTGTTAAAAATACTCTTAAAACCTTTCTTTTCGGATTACGTAAAGCTTCAATGACAGCATGTTGACCAATTATAAAAAAAGATGATTTGTTCATAAAATTACCTTTGTTTTACACGTTTTTTCAAATATTTTCTTAATAAATCACGTGTTGCATTTGGACAAATAAAATATATAAAACGCTTGTTGTTTGAAGCTTTATTGAACAAGGGGACACTTCCCCTAAGGGAGGGGTTCCAGAGCGGTCAAATGGGGCGGGCTGTAAACCCGTTGACTTCGGTCTTCGAAAGTTCGAATCTTTCCCCCTCCACCATTCAATAATCTTGAGCAATACTGGAGTGTTACTCTTGGGGTTGTGCGGGTGTAGTTCAATGGTAGAACGCTAGCCTTCCAAGCTGGATGTAAGGGTTCGATTCCCTTTACCCGCTCCAAGAAAAATATAGTTTATAAAAAAAATAAAAAGCGAGGAATATAAGTAATGTCAAAAGAAAAATTTGTAAGAAATAAACCGCATTGTAACATTGGAACAATCGGTCATGTCGATCATGGTAAAACAACTCTAACTGCAGCAATCACTAAAGTTTTATCTGAAACCGGTGGAGCGCAGGCTGTTGCTTATGATCAAATTGATAAAGCTCCAGAAGAGAAAGAAAGAGGTATTACAATTTCAACAGCACACGTTGAGTATGAAACTGAAAAAAGACACTATGCGCACGTAGATTGCCCAGGTCACGCTGACTATGTGAAGAATATGATTACAGGTGCAGCACAAATGGATGGTGCGATTTTAGTTGTTAACGCTGCTGATGGTCCTATGCCTCAAACAAGAGAGCATATTCTTTTAGCAAGACAAGTTGGTGTTCCTGCTATCTGTGTTTATTTAAATAAAGTAGATCAGGTTGATGATAAAGAAATGATTGATCTTGTCGAAGAAGAGATCAAAGAATTATTAACTTCATATAAATTCCCTGGTGACAAAACTCCTATAGCTAAAGGATCTGCACTAGCTGCTGTTGAAGGAAGAGATGATGAAATTGGAAAAAATTCTATTTTAGAATTGATGAAAAATGTAGATGAGTTTATTCCACAACCAGACAGACCAAAAGATAAAGATTTCTTAATGCCAGTAGAAGATGTTTTCTCAATTTCAGGAAGAGGAACAGTTGCGACTGGAAGAGTTGAGTCTGGTGTACTTAAAACAGGAGATGAGCTTGAGATAGTTGGTATTAGAGAAACTAAAAAATCAGTTTGTACTGGTGTTGAAATGTTTAGAAAGCTTTTAGATTCTGGTGAAGCTGGAGATAATGTCGGAGTACTTTTAAGAGGTGTAGAAAGAACTGATATTGAAAGAGGACAAGTTCTTTGTAAACCAGGCTCTGTTACACCACATACTAAATTTGAGGCTCAAGCGTATGTACTTAAAAAAGAAGAAGGTGGAAGGCATACTCCTTTTTTCACAAAGTATAGACCTCAATTTTATTTTAGAACTACAGATGTAACTGGAGAGGTAGAATTACCAGCTGGCACTGAAATGGTGATGCCTGGTGATGATGCTAAATTTACAGTAAAATTAATTACACCAATTGCAATGTCAGAGAAATTAAACTTTGCTATTCGTGAGGGTGGAAGAACTGTTGGAGCTGGAGTAGTAACTAAAATTATAGAGTAAACTCTATATAGGAGTGTAGCTCAATTGGTAGAGCGCCGGTCTCCAAAACCGGAGGCTGAGGGTTCGAGTCCCTCCGCTCCTGCCAATATGAAATAGATAAATATGAAGAACCCAATTAAATTTATACAGGAAGTAAAACAGGAAGCATTTAAAGTTTCTTGGCCCACAGGAAAAGAAACACTTCAAGGTGCATTAATGGTTTTTGCAATGGCAGTAGTTATGTCGTTGTTTTTTCTTTTATTAGATCAGGTTTTAAAATTTTTCTTAGAGTTATTACTTAAGGTAAGTATTTAATGAAAAATTGGTACATAGTTCAATCTCATTCTAGTTTTGAAAATAAAGTAGCTGGACTGATTAAAGAAGAGGCTGATAAGGCAAAAATTTCTGAAAAGTTTGAAGAAATTATTGTTCCAACTCATGATGTAACTGAGGTTAAAAGAGGCAAAAGAATACAAAGAAAAAAAAAATATTTTCCAGGTTATGTTTTGATTAAAAGTGAAATGGATAATGATATTTATCACATGATTAAAAATATAAAACGTGTAAGTGGTTTTCTTGGTACTAAAGGTATGCCTGTTCCTGTATCTGATAAAGAAATTGATAAAATTTTAGGTCAAATTAAAGATGGGGTTGCTCAACCAAAATCAGCTGTAGAATACACGGTTGGTGAAAAAGTTCAGGTTATTGACGGACCTTTTGCATCATTTAGTGGGATGGTTGAAGAAATTGATGAAGAAAAGTCTAGACTTAAGGTGTCAGTTTCTATATTTGGAAGGCCAACACCAGTTGATTTAGAATATAATCAAGTGGAGAAAGTAAGTTAGATTTATGGCAGCTAAAAAAGAAATTAGTGGTTTTATAAAATTGCAAATAAAAGGTGGTCAAGCAAATCCTGCTCCACCAGTTGGACCTGCATTGGGACAACGAGGGGTAAACATAATGGAATTTTGTAAAGCCTTCAATGATAAAACTAAAAAGTTAGCTGGCAAACCTGTACCAGTTGAAATAACAGTTTATAAAGATAAAAAATTTGATTTTAAAATTAAATCACCACCAGCATCTTTCTTTATAAGAGAAGCTGCAAAATTAAAAAGTGGTTCCCAAGAACCTGGCCGTAATATTGTTGCATCAATAACAAAAAAACAAGCTGAAGAAATTGCTAAACAAAAAATGGAGGATTTGAATGCTCTTGATTTAGACCAAGCGGTCAAAATAATTGCTGGTTCTGCAAGATCGATGGGTATTGAGGTAAAAGATTAATTATGTCTTCAAAAAGATTTAAAAAACTTCCAGAAAAAACTTTAGAACTTCCATCTGAAATGATTGAAAAATTATTACCAGTGATTAAAAAAAATTGTACGACTAAATTCGATGAGTCAGTTGATTTAAGTTTTCAGATAAACAATAAACAAAAAAAAAGTGAGATAAATATAAGGACTGTAGTAAATCTTCCTGGTGGAACTGGAAAAAAAATTAAAGTTGCTGTGGTATGTGAGGATACAAAATCTGATGAAGCGAAAAGTGCTGGTGCAGATATTGTCGGAGGTGATGAATTTATTGAAAAAATTAAAAATGGTGAAATGAATTTTGAAAAATTAATTTGTACTCCATCCATGATGATTAAATTATCAAAATTAGGAAAAGTATTGGGACCAAAAGGTTTGATGCCCAATCCAAAGTTAGGAACTGTGACTGAAAATTTAAAATTAGCAATAACAAATGCTAAATCCGGTCAAGCAGAAATTAGAAATGATAAAGATGGTAACATTGGTGTTAGTATAGGAAAAAAATCTTTTACTGATGATAAATTAATTAAAAATTTTAATGCTGTTATAGATACACTTGAAAAGGAAAAATCTAATAATACTATAAAAGGAGATTTAATTAGATCTGCATTTTTAACATCAACAATGGGTGTATCTTACAAAATAAAATTAGGTAAAAATATTTAAGTTATGATGAATAAAGAACAAAAGAAAAATTATATTGCAGAAATGACAACGCAATTTGAGAATAGTAAGGCGGTAATGGTTACTCATTACCAAGGTTTGACTATGACTCAATTAGACGAGTTAAGATCAAAAATGAGAGAACATGGAATAATTTTTAAAATTACAAAAAATAGAATTACAAAATTAGCTCTTGAAAAAACTAAATGTAAAGATTTATCAAATTTATTTACTGGTCCAACAGCAGTTGCATTTGGAGAAGATGCGATCATGTCGGCACGAATTTTATCTAAATTTGCGAAAGATAATGAGAATCTGAAATTGATTGGTGGGATGATGGAAAATGAAATTCTTGATCAAGCTGGAGTGATGAATGTTGCAAATTTGCCTACTTTAGACGAAGCAAGGGCAAATATTGTGGGTATTTTGAATGCATCTGCATCAAAATTAATTAGTATTTTACTTGCACGATCGGAAAAAATGAGTAGTTTACCCCCAGAAAATTCTGAAACACAACCTAAAGAGTAAATTATGCCAGATCTAAATAAAATTATCGAAGACCTATCAAGTTTGACTGTTGCGGAAGCAGCAGATCTTTCAAAGCAATTAGAGGAAAAATGGGGTGTAACGCCTATGGCGGCAGCGGCTCCAGTAGCAGCAGGTGCAACGGAAGCAGAGGATAAAGATGACTTTTCGATTATGCTTGTTTCTGCAGGTGACAAAAAGATTAATGTAATTAAAGAAGTGAGAGCAGCAACTTCTCTTGGTCTAAAAGAGGCCAAAGACTTAGTTGAAGGCGCACCTAAAGAAGTAAAAGCAGGTGTACCAAAAAAAGAAGCAGAAGAAATTAAAGCTAAGTTAGAAGCTGCAGGGGCAAAAGTAGAACTTAAATAAATTAACAGGAAATTTTTAAGTACTGATTAATTAAGCTTAATCAGTATTAAGACATAGATGCAAATATCTTTTACCGAAAAGAAAAATATTAGAAAAAGTTTCGGAAAACTTAAAGAAAGTTTATCCATTCCTAATTTAATAGAAGTTCAAAAAAATTCCTATGACGAATTAACATTCTTCAACCCTGAAGCAGGTGATTTAACCAAAGGATTTGACAGAGTATTTAAAAGTATTTTTCCCATCGAAGATCTTAACGACAAAGCAACTTTAGAGTATGTGTCATACAGACTTGAAAAACCGAAATTTGATGTTGAGGAATGTATTGCTAGAGGATTAACATATTCTTCAGCTTTAAAATGTACATTACGACTTGTTGTTTATGAAATAAATCAAGAAACAAACACAAAAGATATTTTATCAGCGAAAGAACAAGAAGTTTATATGGGAGAGGTTCCCATGATGACTAATAGCGGAACATTCATAACTAATGGTGTTCAAAGAGTTGTTGTGAATCAAATGCATAGAAGCCCAGGAGTATTTTTTGATCATGATAAAGGCAAAACACACGCAAGTGGAAAACTTTTGTTTAATTGTAGAGTAATTCCAAATAGAGGATCATGGTTAGACTTTGAATATGATGTGAAAGATTTCTTATATTTTAAAATTGATAGAAAAAAGAAAATTCTTGCTTCGACTTTATTATTGGCTCTTGGTTATTCAAAAAGTGAAATAGTAAATGAATTCTATGACTCAGAAAAATTTACTTTTGATCCAAAATCAGAGAAGTGGAAAACAAAATTTAACCCTGAAAATTATAAAGCTAAAAACTTCTCTGAAGAAGTTGTTGATGCTAAATCAGGAAAAGTTGTAATTAAATTAGGAGAAAAAATAAATTATTTAAACGCAAAAAAATTATCAAATGATGGATTAAAAGACATATTAGTTGCAAAAGAGTCTTTGTTTGGAAAGTTTTTACATAAAGATATTAAATTAAATGATCAAGAGGATGGATTATTAAAAATTGGTACTGAGTTAAATGAAACAATTATTCAACAAATTTTAGATGCAAATATTACTAGTTTAGATATTTCTGTAACAAATTCTATCAATAAAGGTCCTTATTTACTCACTACAATCCTGAATGACAAAAATAATACTAAAGACGAGGCAATCACTGAAATTTATAAGATGTTGAGACCCGGTGAGCCTCCAACAATTGAAATAGCAACTCAAATTTTCAATAATTTATTCTTTAGCTCAGACCGATATGACCTGTCTGATGTTGGTAGAGTCAAAATGAATTCTAGACTAGATTTAGAATGTTCAGATAAAATTACAATATTAAGAAATGATGATATTTTAGCAATAATTCGTAAAATGCTAGATTTAAGAGATGGAAAAGATGATGTTGATGACATTGATCATCTTGGGAATAGAAGAGTCAGATCTGTAGGTGAATTAGTTGAAAATCAAGCTCGTATTGGTGTTTATAGAATGGAAAGAGCAATAAAAGAAAAAATGACCACTTTGGACATCGAGTCAGCTATGCCGCAAGATTTGATTAATGCAAAACCACTTACAATTTCACTTAAAGATTTTTTTGCAAGTTCTCAACTTTCTCAGTTTATGGATCAAACAAATCCACTTTCAGAAATTACTCATAAAAGAAGAGTTTCAGCTTTAGGCCCTGGTGGATTAACAAGAGAAAGAGCTGGTTTTGAGGTACGAGACGTGCATCCAACTCATTATGGAAGGATATGTCCTATAGAGACTCCAGAAGGTCCAAATATTGGTTTGATCAATAGTTTATCCACTTATGCAAAAATTAATAAATATGGTTTTATTGAAAGTCCTTATAAGAGAGTAAAAGAAGGTGTCGTTCAAGATAAAGTAGAATATTTGTCCGCAATGGAGGAAACAAAATTTACCATAGCTCAAGCAAATACTAAAATTGATAAAAATGGTAAAATAGTTGAGGAATTAGTTTCTTGTCGACAAAATTTAAACTTCCTTTTAGCAAAACCTGAAACAATAGATTATATTGATGTTTCTCCTAAACAATTGGTTTCTGTTGCTGCTTCTTTAATACCTTTTTTAGAAAATGATGATGCAAACAGAGCATTAATGGGTTCTAATATGATGAGACAAGCAGTACCGTTATTAAAACCTGAAGCACCTTTGGTTGGAACTGGAATAGAAAGCGATGTTGCATTAGACTCAGGAGTCACAATCGTTGCTAAAAGAGACGGAGTAGTTGATAAAATTGATGGTAAGAGAATTGTGATTAAAGTCACAGAGGAAACTGATTTCTCAAAATCTGGAGTTGATATTTATAATTTACAAAAATTTAAAAGATCTAACCAAAATACATGTATCAATCAGAGACCACTAGTTAGAGTTGGGGACAAAGTAAAAACAGGTGATATAATTGCAGACGGTCCTTCGACTAAATTAGGTGAGTTAGCTTTAGGAAAAAATGTTACTGTAGCATTTATGCCGTGGCAAGGATACAATTTTGAGGACTCTATTTTAATTTCAGAAAGATGTGTGACTGATGATGTATTTACCTCAGTACATATTGTTGAATATGAAATAATGGCAAGAGATACAAAACTTGGTGAAGAAGAAATTACAAGAGATATACCTAATGTTAACGAAGAAGCTTTAAAAAATTTAGATGAGTCGGGAATAGTATATATTGGTGCAGAGGTAAATGCTGGTGATATATTGGTAGGAAAAGTTACACCTAAAGGAGACTCAGCGTCAGGTCCTGAAGAAAAATTATTAAGATCAATTTTTGGTGAAAAAGCTATAGACGTTACAGATACATCACTTAGAATGTCTAGAGGAAGTAGTGGTACTGTAGTTGATGTGAGAGTTTTCAACAGACATGGTATAGAGAAAGATGAAAGATCCATCACAATTGAACGTGCAGAAATTGATCAAATACAACAAGACAAAATTGTTGAGGAAGAAATTTTAGAGAGAAGTATTAAACAAAGAGCTGCACAAATTTTATCCGGGGAAACCCTTTCTAAGAAAATAAAAGATGTTGAAGCTGGTTCTAAATTAGATTTTGAAACTATTAACAAAATATCAATTAATGATCTTTTTAAATTAACTATTTCAAATCAAAAAAATGAAAATGCATTTTTACAATTAAAAGATCAGTATAATCAAGCTAAACAAGATATAATTGAAAGATTTGAAGATAAAGTTTTAAAAATAAGAAGTGGTGATGATTTATTACCTAGTGTGATGAAAATGGTAAAAGTTTTCGTCGCAATTAAAAGAAGATTGAGACCAGGTGATAAAATGTCTGGTCGACATGGTAATAAAGGTGTAGTTAGTAAGATTGTTCCAGTTGAGGATATGCCCTATAGAGAAGATGGTCGACCAGTAGATATAGTTTTAAATCCTTTAGGTGTGCCAAGTCGTATGAATGTGGGACAAATTCTTGAAACTCATTTGGGATGGGCTTGCAAAGAATTTGGAGAACAAATTAAAAATCTGGTTAATGAGAATAATAAAAAAATTGAGAGAAATGAAAAAATAGAGAGTTTTTTAAAATCTGTTTATGGTGAAGAAATATTTGATCAAAAAGTTGATAAATTAAGTAAAACAGAATTTAAGGATTTATGTGAAAATTTACAAAATGGTATAGCTATATCAACGCCTGTATTTGATGGGGCTAAAGAAAAAAATGTAACAGAAATGTTAGAGTTAGCAAATTTACCTAAATCTGGTCAAACTTATTTATGGGATGGAAGAACTGGTGAAAAATTTGATAGACCAGTAACAGTCGGAATAATTTACATGCTCAAACTTCATCATTTAGTAGAGGATAAAATTCATGCAAGATCTACAGGTCCTTATAGTTTAGTAACTCAACAACCATTGGGTGGAAAAGCTCAATTAGGTGGGCAAAGATTTGGTGAAATGGAAGTGTGGGCACTTGAGGCATATGGAGCATCATACACACTTCAAGAAATACTTACTGTAAAATCTGATGATGTTGCAGGCAGAGTAAAAGTTTATGAGACTATTGTTAAGGGTGAGGAAAACTTTGAGTCTGGAATACCAGAATCATTTAACGTACTTGTTAAAGAAATTAAATCATTAGCTTTAAATGTGGAATTAAATTAATCATGAAAAAAGAACTAACAGATCTATTTAAAAATTCAGAAATATCTGAAGCTCAAAATTTTAATAGTATCAAGATCTCACTAGCTAGCCCAGAGAAAATAAAATCTTGGACCTATGGGGAAATTAAAAAACCAGAGACTATTAATTATAGAACTTTTAGACCAGAAAAAGATGGTCTTTTCTGCGCAAGAATATTCGGCCCAATTAAAGATTACGAGTGTTTGTGTGGAAAATATAAAAGAATGAAGTTCAGAGGCATCATCTGTGAAAAATGTGGTGTTGAAGTTACAAAATCAAATGTTCGAAGAGAACGAATGGGTCACATTAATTTAGCGACACCCGTTGCACACATTTGGTTTTTAAAATCATTACCCAGTAGAATAGCACTTGCTGTTGATATGAAGCTTAAAGAAGTTGAAAGGGTTTTATATTTTGAAAATTTTATAGTTATTGAACCAGGTTTAACAGGTCTGCAAAAAAATCAGCTCTTAAATGAGGAAGAGCTAGCAAAATATCAAGATGAATATGGTGAAGAGGCTTTTACAGCTGGAATTGGAGCTGAAGCAGTTTTGGAAATGCTTAAAAATCTTGATTTGGATTTAGAAAGAAAAAATCTTGTTGACTATATCAAAGAGACTAAATCAAAAGTGAATGAAGAGAGAGCTATTAAAAGATTAAAATTAATTGAGTCTTTTATCGAAACTGGACAAAAACCTGAGTGGATGATTATGACAGTTGTTCCAGTTATTCCACCAGAATTAAGACCGTTGGTCCCTCTAGATGGTGGAAGATTTGCAACATCAGATTTAAATGATCTTTATAGAAGAGTTATTAACAGAAATAATCGTTTAAAGAGACTAATGGACCTTAAGGCACCAGATATAATCATTAGAAATGAAAAAAGAATGTTACAAGAATCTGTCGATGCACTTTTTGATAACGGAAGAAGAGGTAGAGTAATTACCGGTACAGGTAAAAGACCATTAAAATCTTTAGCCGAGATGTTAAAAGGAAAACAAGGAAGATTTAGACAAAATCTTCTTGGTAAAAGAGTTGATTATTCAGGTCGTTCAGTCATCGTAGTAGGTCCGGACTTAAAATTACACGAATGTGGATTGCCAAAAAAAATGGCCTTAGAGTTATTTAAACCATTTTTATATGCAAGACTTAATAAACTAGGTTTAGCCTCAACGATTAAGCAAGCAAAAAAATTAGTAGAGAAAGAAACTAACGCCGTTTGGGATTCACTTGAATTAATTGTTAGAGAACATCCAGTTTTATTAAATAGAGCTCCAACACTTCATAGGTTGGGAGTTCAAGCCTTTGAACCAAAATTAATTGAGGGAGATGCGATTGAATTACATCCTTTAACATGTGCTGCATTTAATGCAGATTTTGATGGTGATCAAATGGCTGTGCACGTTCCTTTAAGTTTAGAGGCACAACTTGAGGCTAGAATATTAATGTTATCAACTAACAATATTCTTTCTCCATCTAACGGAAAACCAATCATTGTACCAAGTCAGGATATGATTTTAGGTATTTATTATTTATCTCAAGAACCAGTCACTGATAAGCCAGCTGGATATTTTTTAAATGCAGATCAAATTGAATTTGCTTTATCCTCTGGACAAATTAAAGTTCATAGTACAATTATTTCTAGATTTGAAACTATTGATGAAAAAGGTAATCAAAAATTTGAAAAGTACACATCTACAGCAGGAAGATTTCTTTTGGCTAACTTATTACCAAAAAATGATAATATTAAGTTTTCTCTAATTGATAGAATTTTACCAAAGAAAACAGTCTCAGAAATAATTGATATTGTCTTTAGATTTTGCGGTCAAAAAACAACAGTAATTTTCTGCGATAAATTAAAAGATCTAGGATTTAAGCATGCATTTAAAGCTGGAATTTCTTTTGGTAAAGATGATTTAGTTATCCCTGAAAATAAAACTCAATTAATCGATGATACAAAAAAACTAATTGCTGATTATGAGACACAATATGCAGAGGGTTTAATCACTAGAGGTGAAAAATATAATAAAGTCGTTGATGCTTGGTCAAAATGTACTGATAAAGTTGCTGGAGAGATGATGAAAGGAATTTCTGCAACAGAAAAAACCTCAGATGGATTGAAAATAAATTCAGTATTTATGATGGCAGATAGTGGAGCAAGAGGATCTGCAGCACAAATGAAACAATTAGCTGGGATGAGAGGACTTATTGCAAAACCATCAGGTGAAATTATTGAAAGCCCTATAACCTCAAATTTTAAGGAAGGTTTAACTGCATTAGAATATTTTAATTCTACCCATGGTGCTAGAAAAGGTCTAGCTGATACAGCCCTTAAAACTGCGAGTTCAGGTTATCTAACTAGAAGACTTTGTGATGTTGCTCAAGATTTAACAATAACTAAAAAAAATTGTGACAATCCTGGTTTTATAGAATTATCAGAAATTTTAGAAGGTGGTAATGTCGTTGTGAGTTTATCTGAAAGAGCTTTAGGTAGAGTTGTTGCAACTGATGTAAAGCATCCTATAACAGGTGAAGTAATAATTAAAAAATCATCAATGATTGATGAATTTGGTTGTGATAAAATTGATTCTGCTGGAATAAAATCATTGAAAGTTTTTTCAGTTATGACGTGTAGTTCTAAAGAAGGCGTTTGTGCAACATGTTATGGGAGAGATTTATCGAGAGGTCAAATGGTGCATGTTGGTGAAGCAATTGGAATGATTTCTGCACAATCAATTGGAGAACCAGGAACGCAATTAACAATGAGAACTTTCCACGTGGGTGGTACTGCCTCAGTTAAGCAAGATTCACAAATAGTTACAAAAAATGAAGGGACTTTAAAAATTATTAATTCAAATATTTTAGAGGATTCTAAAAAAAACTTAATTGTCATGGGTAGAAATACACAATTATCTATTGAAGATGATAATGGAGTGCAAGTTGCTGTTTACAAAGTAGCTTATGGTTCAAAATTATTTTTTAAAAATGATGAAAAAGTTAAAGCTAATACAAAAATTTGTGAGTGGGACCCTTATACCACACCGGTAATTGCTGAAAAAAGTGGTATTGCAAGTTATGTTGATTTAATTGATGGTGTATCTATTCAAGAAACAACAGATGATGCTACAGGTATCTCCTCAAAATCAGTCGTTGATTGGCGATCTCAGTCTAAAAGTACGGATTTAAAACCAAGAATTACTTTAAGAGATGAAAAAGGAAATGTTATTAAAAAGGCAGATGATAACGAAGCAAGATATTATTTAGTTCCTGACTCAATTTTATCAGTTAAAGATGGCCAAAAAGTTTCTGCTGGTGACGTAATTGCTAGATTACCTAAAGAAACTACTAAAACTAAAGATATTACTGGAGGTCTTCCAAGAGTTGCTGAATTGTTTGAAGCTAGAAAAGCTAAAGATAGTGCAATCATTGCTGAAAATGATGGACAAGTAATATTTGGAAAAGAAGTTAGAGGAAAACAAAGAATATCAATTGTACCTGAAAGTGGATCAGAACCATCTAACTATTTAATACCTAAAGGAAAACATATTAATTTTAATCAGGGTGAAAAAATTAAAAAAGGAGAATATTTATTAGATGGACAGCCATTACCACACGATATTCTTAGAATTATGGGTATAAAAGATTTAACTGAATATTTTGTTAATCAGGTTCAAGAGGTTTATAGATTACAGGGTGTAATTATCAACGATAAGCACATAGAAACTATTTTAAGACAAATGTTGAAGAAAGTTGAGGTAAAAACTACTGGTGACTCCTCTTATTTACCTGGTGAAATCATTGATAGAATTAAATTTGATAATGTTAATGAAAAATTAAAATCTGAGGGTAAAAAACCAGCTACTGGAGAAAGAGTTTTAATGGGAATTACCAAAGCTTCTCTACAAACTGAGTCTTTTATTTCTGCTGCATCATTCCAGGAAACTACAAGAGTTCTTACAGATGCTGCTATTAAAGGTAAAGTTGATCCACTGAATGGTTTAAAAGAGAATGTAATAGTTGGACGATTAGTGCCGGCTGGAACTGGTAATATTAAAAATAAATGGAACAAAAAAGCTCTACAAGATGACAATAAATTTCTTTCTGAGCAGGAACAAATTGAGCAGCCAGAAACCCCTGTAAATCAATAAAAATAACACTTTTGCCAACTAGTTTTAGTTTGACAAAATTAAATTAATAAGTAATTTGGCGATATTTTTTGGTTGGAATGTAGTGTTAACTTTAGACACTAAACGCTGCCACAAATAACCTGTCAGTTATTTCATTCAAAAATAAACAATTTAAATTTAAAATATGCCGACTATTAACCAGTTGTTAAGAAAAAAAAGAGCCAAATCTATTGCTAGGAACAAAGTTCCTGCATTACAAAAACAACCTCTTAAACGAGGTGTTTGTGTAAAAGTTTATACTACAACTCCAAAAAAACCTAATTCTGCTCTTAGAAAAGTTGCTAGAGTGAGGTTATCAAATGGTTTTGAAGTAACAGCATATATACCTGGAGAAGGTCATAATCTTCAAGAGCACTCTGTCGTTCTAATTAGAGGCGGTAGGGTAAAAGATTTACCAGGTGTTCGTTATCATATTTTAAGAGGTAATCTTGATACACAGGGAGTGGCAAATAGAAAGAAAAGAAGATCTTTATACGGAACAAAAAAAGGTAAATAGACATGTCTAGAAAAAAAACACAACCAAAAAAAAATATTGTTCCTGATCCAAAATTTAATTCCACAATTATACCTAAATTAATTAATAATATTATGTACGATGGCAAAAGAGGAGTAGCTACTAAAATAGTTTATGATGCAATCGAAAAGATAAAAACAAAATCAAAAGATGAACCTATTAATATTTTTAATGAAGCAATTAATAATATCAAACCTACTGTAGAAGTAAGATCACGAAGAGTAGGTGGGGCTACATATCAAGTTCCAGTTGAAGTTAAAAGTAAAAGAGCACAAGCTCTAGCTATCAGATGGCTTATAGATTCAGCAAGAAAAAGAAAAGATAAACATATGTCTGATAAAATTTTTAACGAACTTTATGATGCATATGAAAAAAAAGGTGCAGCTGTAAAGAAAAAAGAAGATGTACATAAAATGGCAGAATCTAATAAGGCTTTTGCACATTTTAGGTGGTAAAATATTATGGCCAGAACTCATACATTAGACAAATATAGAAATATTGGGATCATGGCCCACATAGATGCTGGTAAAACAACTACAACTGAAAGAATTTTATATTACACAGGTAAAAGCCATAAAATTGGTGAAGTTCACGATGGTGCAGCTACCATGGATTGGATGGAACAAGAGCAAGAAAGAGGAATTACAATCACATCAGCTGCAACAACCTGCTTTTGGCAAGATCACAGAATTAATATTATCGATACACCAGGTCACGTAGATTTTACCATTGAAGTTGAAAGATCACTTAAGGTACTAGATGGTGCGGTTGCAGTATTTGATGGTGTAGCAGGTGTGGAACCTCAATCAGAAACAGTGTGGCGACAAGCTGACAAATATAAAGTACCGAGAATTTGTTTTGTAAATAAGTTAGATAGAACTGGTGCAGACTTTTTTAGGTGTGTAGATATGATCAAAGACAGATTGGGAGCAAAACCATTGGTCATACAAGTACCAATAGGTATTGAAGCTTCTTTAACCGGTGTTGTTGACCTTGTTAAAATGAAAGCACAAGTTTGGAAAAATGAGGCTCTAGGTGCTGAATGGGAATATAAAGAAATCCCTGAGGATCTCAAAGAAATCTCTCAAAAATATCGAACAGAATTAGTTGAATTGGCTGTAGAGCAAGACGAAAAACTGATGGAGTCTTATCTAAATGGTGAAGAAATTAAAGAAGAAGATTTGATTAAGTGTATAAGAAAAGGAACATTAAACTTTGATTTTGTTCCTGTATTAACTGGTTCAGCTTTTAAAAATAAGGGTGTTCAGCCACTACTTGATGCGGTGATTAACTATCTTCCAAGCCCCATTGATATTGGTTCAATTAAAGGAACTAAATTGGGATCAGAGGATGAAATTGAGATGAAATTTGATGATGGTGCACCATTTTCTGCGTTAGCATTTAAAGTAGCAAATGACCCATTTGTAGGATCATTAACATTTATTAGAATTTATTCAGGTACAATAAAAACAGGAACGGCTGTGTATAATTCCTCAAAAGAAAAAGAAGAAAGAGTTGGTAGAATGTTATTAATGCATGCAAACTCTAGAGAGGATATCAAGGAAGCAAATGCAGGTGATATCGTATCACTAGCTGGCTTGAAAAATACCATTACTGGTCACACGTTATGCAATAAGGATAACCCAATCCTTCTAGAACCAATGGAATTTCCTGACCCAGTAATTGAAATTGCAGTTGAACCAAAAACAAAAGCCGACCAGGAAAAAATGGGTGAAGCTTTGGGTAGATTAGCCAAAGAAGATCCCTCATTTAGAGTTTCATCTGATGAAGAGTCTGGACAAACAATTATTAAAGGGATGGGTGAATTACACTTAGATATCATTGTTGATAGAATGAAAAGAGAATTTAAAGTCGAAGCTAATGTCGGAGCTCCACAAGTAGCATACAGAGAAACAATAGAAAACTCATCAGAAGTAGAATACACGCACAAAAAACAAAGTGGTGGTGCAGGACAATTTGCAAAAGTAAAATTATTAGTAGAACCTCAAGAACCTGGCAAAGGGAGAGCTGTTGAAAGTAAAATTAAAGGTGGAGCAATTCCAAAAGAGTTTATTCCAGGCGTTGAAAAAGGTATTGAAACAGTTTCTGATGGTGGGATTTTAGCAGGGTTTCCAATGATTGATTATAAAGTTACAATTTTAGATGGTTTACACCATGATGTTGATTCTAGCGTATTAGCTTTTGAACTCGCAAGTAGAGCATGTTTCAAAGATGCTTGTACAAAAGGTGGTTTAAAATTACTAGAGCCAGTCATGAGAGTTGAGGTAGTAACGCCCGAAGACTATATGGGTGATGTTATTGGAGATTTAAATAGTCGAAGAGGACAAATAAGTACACAAGAACAAAGAGGTAATGCAACAGTAATAACTGCAATGGTGCCTTTAGCAAATATGTTTGGATACATTAATAGCTTAAGATCAATGTCACAAGGGCGAGCACAATATTCAATGTTTTTTGATCATTATGCAAAAGTTCCACAAAATGTTCAAGACGAAGTAACAAAAAAAATAGCAGGCTAAAATGGAAAAACAGAATATTAGAATTAAACTCAGAGCTTACGACAATAAAATTCTAGATGCTTCGACTGAGGAAATAGTTAATACAGTTAAAAGAACTGGAGCTACAATTAAAGGTCCAATTCCATTACCAACCAGGATTGAAAGATATACAGTTTTAAGATCTCCTCATATAGATAAAAAAAGTAGAGAACAATTTGAGTCAAGGACTCATAAAAGATTAATTGATATAATTGAGCCAACTCCACAAACTGTCGAGGCTTTAATGAAGTTAGATTTAGCATCAGGTGTTGATGTGGAGATAAAGATATAATTATGAGTGAGATTGCTTTATTAGGAAAAAAAATTGGAATGACTAGAGAATTTTATAAATCTGGTCAATTGGTGCCAGTTACTGTACTAAAAATAGAAAAAGCGAGAGTAATCCAGGTGATAGATAAAGAAAAAAGAGGTTACACTGCAGTTCAACTTGGATACGGTAAGATTAAAAGTTCAAAACTTACAAAAGCTATGAAAGGTTATTTTTCTAAAAGAAATACTGAAGCTAAAAAGAAACTTAAAGAATATAGAGTTCAAAACATTGAAAATTATAAAGAGGGAAATGAATTTGGATTAGAGATTTTTAAAGATGTTAAATTTGTAGATACTAGATCAAAAACAATTGGAAAAGGTTTTGCAGGCGCTATGAAAAGGCACAATTTTGGAGGTTTAAGAGCTACACACGGGGTTTCAATTTCACATAGATCACATGGTTCAACAGGTCAAAGACAAGATCCTGGCAAGGTATTTAAAGGGAAAAAAATGGCTGGACATATGGGAGATAAATTAAGAACTATGCAAAATATTGAAATTATCAAAACTGATCTAGAAAATGAACTTTTATATTTGAAAGGATCTATCCCAGGAGCAAAAAATTCTGAAATTCTAGTAAGAGGTTCAGTTAAAAATATAAAAAAAATGACAATCAGTGAAAAACAAAAAGCTGCTGAATTAGCAAAGAAAACACCGGAGAAAAAGAAAAAATAATGAAAGTCGATAAAATTAATTTAGATGGTAAAAAAAGTTCTATTGAAGTTTTAGATAAGATTTTTTCAGTTAAGATTAATAAGAGATTAGTGAATACAGTTTTATATAAGACTAATGCTAATTATAAAGGTAGACACGCAAAAACCAAGCAGCAAAATGAAGTTTCAGGTCCAACGTCAAAAATTTATGCACAAAAAGGAACAGGTAATGCTAGACATGCTAGTAGAAAAGCCCCAATCTTTGTTGGTGGTGGTATAGCTCATGGACCTAAAGGAGAACTATCCTATAAAAAAAGAAAATTAAATAAGAGTGAAAAAAAACAAAGTATAGCATCTTTAATTAGTGACAAGATAAAGAATAACAACCTTCTAATTTTTAGCGATTTTAATACTAAGATAAAAAAAACTAAAGAGATGAATTTAATTTTAAAGAAATTTCAAATATCCAATTCAATAATAATCTTAGACAAAACCTCAAAAGATAATGTTGAAAAATCAATTAGAAATATTCCAAATATTAAAGTAACAGACATTAATCATTTTAGTGCGTTTGATTTAGTTAAGTTTAAAAAAGTTGTATTTACCGAAACATCTGTAAAAGAATTAGAAAAGAGGTATGCTTAAGATGGGAAAAATACACTTATACGACAAAATTTTATCACCTTTAGTGACAGAAAAATCAACAAATTTGTCAGAACAAAATAAGATTGTATTTAAAGTGCCATCAAAAGCAAATAAGAAAAATATAAAAATTAATATTGAAAAAATCTTTAAAGTAAATGTTACAAAGGTAAATATTATCAATAAACAAAATAGAACTAAATTAACTAGAGGAAGAAAAGTTAAAGTCTCTGGTTTTAAAAAAGCAATTATAACACTTAAAAAAGGTCAAAGTATTGATTTAACAACCGGAATTTAAAATGGCACTAAAAACTTTTAAACCATATACAAAATCTACTAGAGGAACAATTCTTGTTGATAGAACTGGTCTTTGGAAAGGTAAACCTTTTAAATCTTTAGTTTCACCTAAAAATGCAATGAAAGGGAGAAACAACAATGGTCATATTACATCTATAAATAGAGCTGGTGGGCATAAAAAAATGTATCGACATGTTGACTTCTATAGAAAAAAATTTGATGTGCCTGCGACAGTTGAAAGAATTGAATATGATCCGAACAGATCTTGTTACATTATGTTGGTAAAATTTGATGATAATTCATATGCATATTATCTAGCACCACAAAGAATAAAAGTGGGTGATAAAATTGAAAATGGATCAAAAAAAGAGATAAAAATTGGAAATTGCATGCCTTTGCAGGATATCCCAGTTGGTATCGATATTCACAATGTTGAAATACAACCAGGAGGCGGAGGTAAAATTGCAAGATCTGCTGGAACTTCTGTTACGATTAGTGGATTAGATGGAAATTATAGTTTGATTAAATTAGCATCAGGAGAAGTTAGAAAAATCGATTCAAGATCATTGGCAACAATTGGTGTATTAAGTAACCCTGATCAAAAAAATATCAAAATTGGTAAAGCAGGACGATCACGATGGTTAGGAAGAAGACCACATACTAGGGGTGTTGTTAAAAATCCAGTAGATCACCCGCATGGTGGTGGAGAAGGTAAATCAGCGGGTGGAAGACATCCAGTTTCCCCTAAAGGACAATCAGCAAAAGGATTGAAAACAAGAGACAATAAAAGAACTGATAAATACATCGTGAAGAGAAGAAACAAAAGGAAGGATACAAAATAATGGCTAGAGCAGTATGGAAAGGACCTTTTGTGGAAGAAAGTTTAATTAAAAAAGTTGATAAATATAAGACTGATCCAAAAAAAATTCCTATTAAGACTTGGTCAAGAAAATCAACAATAATTCCAGAATTTGTAGGAGTCAGTTTTTTGATTTATAACGGAAAAAAATTTATTCCCATTACTATATCTGAAGACATGGTTGGTCACAAATTAGGTGAATTTGCACCAACAAGAACTTTTTTTGGTCATACACCTGCAGATAAAAAAGCAAAACCCGCTGAGGCAGAGGCTAAGAAATAATTATGAGTAAAAAAAAGAAATTAGTAACAAAAAAAGAAAAAGTAGTGAAATCTATTAACAACAATATTAGATCTAGTGTAAGAAAACTTAATCCTATTTTAAAAGGTATAGTTGGGAAGAAAGTAGAGTTAGCTATTAGAGATCTTCAGTTTTCAGAAAAAAGAATTACTCGTGATATCAGAAAGACTATTTCATCTGCTGTTGCAAACGCAGAAAATAATTTTCAGTATGATATTGATAAACTTGTGGTTAAAGAAGCTTATTGTGGAAAGAAAATTACTATGAAGAGGTTTAGACCAAGAGCAAAAGGAAGAGCTGCACCAATTTTAAAACCTTATTCAAGTGTTACAATTATTTTATCAGAGGCAAAAAAAATGGAGAGTCATGGGACAAAAAGTTAATCCGGTAGGTTTTAGATTAGGTGTTAACAGAGGTTGGGACTCTGTTTGGTACGCCAAAAAGAAAGATTTTGGTAATTATCTCATAGAAGATTTTAAAATAAGAGAATATATCAAAAAAAATGTTATTAATTCTGGAGTTTCAAAAGTGATGATCGAAAGAACAGCAAACAAATGTTACGTTACAATTTACACTTCTAGACCAGGTTTTGTTATTGGAAAAAAAGGTAGTGATATTGATAAGATAAAAAATAATTTATCCAAATTTACTTCTAATGAGGTTACTTTAAATATTAAAGAAGTTAAAAAACCCGAAACAAACGCTTATCTAGTTGCTGAAAATATTGCTCAACAATTAGTTAAAAGAATTTCTTATAGAAGAGCAATGAAAAGAGCAATGCAATCTTGTTTAAGATTAGGCGCTAAAGGAATTAAAGTTTCAGTGAGCGGAAGATTGGGTGGAAATGAAATTGCTAGAACTGAATGGTTAAGAGATGGCAGCATTCCATCGCACACATTAAGAGCAGATATTGATTATGCAGAGGCTGAGGCACTTACTACTTATGGAATAATTGGAATAAAAGTTTGGATTTATAAAGGTGAAGTTTTTGCAAAAGAATTTAGTCAAGAAACAAATAAAGCATCACCTAAAGAAGGAAAACAATAAATGTTACAGCCAGTTAGAACAAAATGGAGAAAAGCTCATAAAGGTAGAATTCATGGAACTGCTTCAAGAGCAAATTTTATTAATTATGGTGCCTACGCGTTAAAAGCACTATCTCCTGATAGGGTTACTGGTAAACAAATAGAGGCTGCTAGAGTTGCTCTAACAAGGCACATGAAAAGACAAGGAAGAGTTTGGACAAGAATTTTTCCAAATATTCCAGTTTCTAAAAAACCCATTGAAGTACGTATGGGTAAAGGAAAAGGTTCTCCGGAATTCTATGCATGTCGTGTAAAACCAGGAAGAATTTTATTTGAAGTAGATGGTGTTTCAGAACAGATAGCCAAAGAAGCGTTATATAAAGCATCTGCAAAATTGCCAATTAAAACAAAAACCATAAAGAGATTTGCCTAATATGAAAAAACAAGAAATTAAAAAACTATCAAAAGATCAAATTATAAAAAGTATTGATAAATTTAAAAAAGATTTATTTAATTTTAGATTTCAAAAGATGAATTCACAGATTACAAATCCTGCAAAAATTATTGAAACAAAAAAAACAATTGCTAGATTAAAAACAATATTAAAAGGAAAATTAAATGCCTAAGAAAATATTAACAGGTGTGGTTGTAAGTGATAAACCTAACAAAACTATAACTGTTTTAGTTGAACGAAAATATTCTCATCCATTATTAAAAAAAGTAATAAAAGTGAGAAAAAAATATAATGCCCATGATGAAAATAATAAATTTAAAACTGGCGACAAGGTATCAATCATTGAGAGCAAACCTTTCTCAAAAAATAAGAAATTCCAAGTAATGGAGAACACAAAATAATGATACAGGTCCAAACAGAATTAAATGTAGCCGATAACACTGGGGCAAAGAAAATTGAATGTATTAAAGTCTTAGGTGGATCGAAAAGAAGATATGCAAGCATAGGAGACACGATAGTGATTGCGGTTAAAGAAGCAATTCCCAAGGGAAAAGTAAAAAAAGGATCAGTTCACAAAGCAGTGGTGGTGAGAGTAAAAAAAGGAATTCATAGGGATGATGGATCAAAAGTAAGATTTGATAATAACGCGGCTGTTCTGGTTGATGATAAAGGTGAACCAGTAGGAACTAGAATTTTTGGTCCAGTAACTAGAGAATTAAGGAATAAAGGGCAAATGAAAATAATCTCATTAGCCCCAGAGGTTTTGTAATGATTAAAAAAGGTTTAAAAGTTCGAGTTTTATCAGGCAGAGATAAAAAAAAAGAAGGTGAAGTAATTGAAATTGATAGACCAAACAACAGAGCAAAAGTTAAAGATATTAATATGGTAAAGAGACACGTAAAAACAACTAAGGAAAAAAAAGGTGGAATTTTTTCAAAGGAAAGTTTTATTCATTTATCAAATTTAAAACTAATTGACGAAAAAACAAAAACTAAAAAAACTGAGGCTAAAAAATAATGACTCCGAGATTAAAAGAACTTTATTATAAAGAAATACAACCTGCATTAAAATCTCAATTTGGTTTTAAAAATTTGTACATGGGTCCAAAAATTGAAAAAATTGTTTTAAATATGGGCTTAGGATTAGATGGAAATGACTCAAAAATATTAAAGTCTTGTGAGGAGGATTTAGCAAAGATAACAGGTCAAAAACCTGTGATAACCAAATTTAAAAAATCAGTTGCAAATTTTAAAACAAGAAAAGGGTCAAATGCTGGCTTAAAGGTTACACTTAGAAAAGACAAAATGTATGAATTTTTAGATAGACTTGTGAATATAGCTTTACCAAGGATTAAAGATTTTAGAGGTCTGTCCGCAAATGGTTTTGATAAATTTGGAAATTACACATTTGGTGTTAAAGAACATATCATATTTCCTGAGGTAAGTTTTGATCGTGCTGATAAGGTTCGTGGTATTGATATTGTAATTGTAATATCAGCTAAAAATAAAGAGCATAGTTTTGCTCTTTTAGAAAAATTAAATTTTCCATTTATTAAAAAAGGAGATAACTAAAATGGCTAAATTAAGCTCAATAAACAAGAACAATAAACGAATAAAATTATCGGACAGGCTATTTAAAAAAAGGCAAAAGTTAAAAAAGATTATTATGAATAAAAAACTCCCTTTTGAGGAAAGATTTAAAGCGCAACAAAAATTATCAAAATTACCTAGAAACTCTGCGAAAGTAAGAGTGATGAATAGATGTCAGATCACCGGAAGACCTCACGGAGTTTATAGAAAATTGAAAATATCAAGAATTGCATTAAGACAATTAGGTCTGCAAGGAAAGATACCAGGTTTAATTAAATCAAGTTGGTAGAAAGGAAAATATGAGTTTAAGTGATCCAATTGGCGATATGATAGCAAGAATAAAAAATGCTCAAGATAGAAACCATAAGAAAGTTGAATTACCTTCTTCAAATTTTAAAACTAAGATTGCTGATATCTTAAAAAATGAAGGTTTTATAAAAGACTTCAAAGTGAATAAAGAAAATAATAAATCTTTATTATCTTTAGAACTTAAATATCATTCAGGAAACCCAGTTATAAGTACTTTTGAAAGAGTTTCAAAACCAGGGAGAAGAATTTTTTCTAGTGCAGAAAGTTTACCAAAAATAAATAATGGTTTAGGTATAGCAATTGTATCAACCCCCAAAGGTGTCATGACCGATATTGATGCAAGAAAGCAAAGAGTGGGTGGAGAAATAATTTGTAAGGTATTTTAATGTCTAAAATTGGTAAAATAAATATTTCAATTCCAGATAAAGTCAAAGTTGCTTTGGCTGGTAATATTTTGAACATAGAAGGGCCTTCGGGAAAAAAATCAATTAATATTGACTTAGAAGTTTTTAATCTTGATATAAAAGATGGAAAAGAAATATCAATCAAACCAAAAAAAATTGATCAAGAAACTAAGCGATTATGGGGTATGAATAGAAGTTTAATTAATAATGCAGTTATTGGTTCAAACACCGGATATGAGAAGATACTAGAATTAGTAGGTGTTGGATATCGAGCTGCTTTAAAAGGAAATCAACTTAATTTACAATTAGGTTATAGCCATGATATCAATTTTGATATTCCAGAAGGAATTAAAATCAATGTTGAAAAACAAACAACTTTAAAAATAAGTGGTGCTGATAAACAACAAGTAGGTGCAATTGCATCTAAACTTAAAACTCTGAGAAAAATTGAACCATACAAAGGCAAGGGTGTAAGAGAAAAAGGTCAACATATTTTGAAAAAAGAAGGAAAAAAGAAATAATGAAATTAGATACTAGTAAAAGAAAAAGATTTAGAGTGAGCAATAAGGTTAAAAATGTTGCCTCAAATGACAGATATAGACTAAGTATTTCTAGATCATCAAAGAATATTTCGGCACAAATAATTGATGATATGAAAAATGTAACTTTATTGTCAGCATCATCAATTGAAAAAGATATTAAGTCTGGTCAAAAAGTAAATAAAACTGAATTATCCAAGATCGTAGCTGAAAAATTAGCAAAAAAAGCACAAGAAAAAAAAATAACCAAAATTTACTTTGATAGGGGCATTTATAAATATCATGGAAGAGTAAAAGTTTTTGCTGAAACTTTACGTAAAAATGGTATGGAATTTTAATATGGATAATAATAAAGATAAAAAAACTGACGATATTTTAGAAAAATTAGTTCACATTAATCGTATAACAAAAGTAGTAAAAGGTGGACGTAGATTTGGTTTTTCAGCACTAGTTGTTGTTGGAAATCAGTCCGGTAAAATTGGAATAGCTCATGCTAAAGCAAAACAAGTGCCAGATGCTATAAAAAAAGCAAATGAAATGGCAAGAAGGAAGCTTATTCATATACCTCTTCGAGAAGGAAGAACAATTCATCATGATGTTAAAGCTAAGGACGGATCTGGCAGAATTGTATTGAGAGCAGCATCTAAAGGAACGGGTATAATAGCTGGAGGTCCTGTTCGAGCTGTGTGCGAGGTTTTGGGAGTAAAAGATATTGTAGCTAAATCAATGGGTACATCAAATGCCCATAATGTGATTAGAGCTACAATGAAAGCACTACTGAAACAAAATTCACCAAAGCAAATATCTTCAATAAGAAATAAAAAAATTTCTGAGATAATAGAAAAAAGAGGATGATGATTAAATTAAATAATAGAAATAAGATTAATAAAACTAAACTTAGAGTTGGTAGAGGTATAGGTTCTGGAAAGGGCAAAACATCTGGAAGAGGTGTAAAAGGTCAAAAATCCAGATCTGGTGTGGCGATTAAAAGTTTTGAGGGTGGACAAATGCCACTATACAGAAGACTTCCAAAGAGAGGATTCAACCCTGTTAATAAAAAAACAATTGCAATATTAAATCTAGATAAAATCCAATCTTATATTGATAAAAAAAATATTAAAACTACAGACACGCTAAATTCAAATTTACTAAAAAAACTAAAATTAATAGATCAAAATTCAATAAAATTAAAAATTTTAGGTTCTGGAGCCATTAAAGATAAAATTAATATTGAGGCAGATCTTGCATCAAAGTCTGCTGTTGAAAAACTTGAAAAAATTGGTGGTTCAATACAATTAAAAAAATAGTTTAATTTAATGAGCGCATCATCATCAAATACTGATTTAAGAAATAGAATAATATTTACCCTTGCTATTTTAGTGGTCTATAGATTCGGTACATTTGTCCCTTTACCTGGGATAGATCCTGAACAACTCAAAATTATGATGGAAGGAAATCAAAAGGGTTTATTAGGAATGTTTAATGTTTTTGCTGGTGGCGCAGTGAGTAGAATGGCTATTTTTGCATTAGGAATCATGCCATATATTTCTTCATCAATTATTGTTCAACTATTAACTGGTGTTTCTGATTATTTTAAAAATTTAAAATCACAAGGTGAAACTGGTAGAGCAAAAATTACTCAGATAACTCGTTATGGAACTGTTTTACTTGCAACAGTTCAAGGTTATGGATTAGCAGTAGGACTAGAGTCCTCAGCTGGATTAGTAATTAATCCTGGTGTTTTTTTTAAGATTTCAACTGTTACCACTATTGTTTCTGGGACTATTTTTTTAATGTGGTTAGGAGAACAAATTACTCAAAGAGGAATTGGTAATGGTATATCACTTATTATTTTCGCTGGTATTGTTGCGGAAATTCCAAGAGCTTTAGTTACCACTTTCGAACTTGGTAGAACAGGAGCAGTATCTACATTGATGATCTTAGCTTTATTTGTTTTATTAATCTTAACAATTTTATTTATTGTTTTTATGGAAAGAGCTTTGAGAAAAATACTAATAAATTATCCTAAAAGACAAGTTGGTAATAAAATGTATGGAGGAGAGTCATCTCATTTACCACTCAAGATTAATCAAGCTGGAGTAATTCCTGCGATTTTTGCTTCAGCATTACTATTATTACCAGTAACTTTTTCAAATTTCAATTTTTCTGACAATGAAACTTTTTTAAATATAAGTTCATATTTTACTCAAGGGCAACCTTTATATATGTTGCTTTATGCATCAGGAATAATATTTTTTACTTTTTTTTATACATCGATAACTTTTAATCCAACAGAAACAGCAGACAATTTGAGAAAATACGGTGGTTTTGTGCCTGGGATAAGACCTGGAGAAAGTACGGCAATTTATATTGATAATATTTTAACAAAGTTGACAACAATAGGTGCTTTATATTTAACTTTAGTTTGTTTAATGCCTGAGTTTTTAATTGCTAATTATCCAATTCCTTTCTACCTGGGGGGTACATCTATTTTAATTGTAGTTGTTGTTGCAATAGATACCGTTACACAAATACAAACAAGATTAATGAGCTCCCAATACGAACAGTTGATTAAAAAAACAAAATTCGGAAGATAATTCGTGAATATAATCCTATTTGGACCTCCTGGTGCTGGAAAAGGAACCCAAGCAAAATATTTAGTAAAAAAAATTAATGGTTTTCAAGTTTCAACAGGTGATATGTTAAGAGATGAAATAAAAAAAAATTCTGAAATAGGAAAAAGAATAATCAATGATATGAATGATGGTAGATTTGTAAGTGATGAAATTGTTAATGAATTGATTAAAAAAGTTATTTTTGATGGAAAATTTAATAATAAACTTATTTTTGATGGATATCCTAGATCATTGGAACAAGCTAAGAATTTAGAAAATATTTTAGAAAGTTCAAATCAAAAGATTGATTATATTTTTTTTCTTAATGTTGAAAAAGAGGTAATAATTAAAAGAGTTGAAAAAAGAAAAACCTTAGAAAAAAGATCTGATGATGACTCAAGTATTATTCTAAAAAGATATGACACCTATATGGATATGACACGCCCCGTTTTAGATTTCTATTCCAAAAATTCAAACTTTTATGAAATAGATGGTGCGCTTAAAATCGAAGAAATAACCGCTAAAATAGATGCTTTTCTTAATGTTTAAGACGTTGACTTTGAAAGAACTTCTTATATAAAAGGCTAAAATTTATCTCAAAATTTATGGCTCGTATTGCAGGAATAAATATCCCACAAAATAAATTAGTTCAAGTAGGGCTAACTTACATTTATGGGATTGGTGATAAATTTTCAAAACAAATTTGCACATCATTAGCTATACCTAAAGAAAAAAGAGTGAATCAACTTACTGATGATGAAATTTTGAAAATAAGGGAATACATTGATCAAAATTTTAAAGTTGAAGGAGATCTTAGAAGAGATTATTCACTAAGCATAAAAAGATTAATAGATTTAGCTTGCTATAGAGGCTCGAGACATAGAAAGAAATTACCTGTAAGAGGTCAGAGAACTAGATGTAATGCCAGAACGCGAAAGGGTAAAGCTATTGCAATAGCTGGAAAAAAATTAACTCCACTTAAAAAATAATATGGCAAAATCAGAAAAAAAAGATAACAAAGAATTGAGTCAAGAAAAGTCGCCAAAAAAAACGATTAAAAGTTCTTATTCAAAAAAAAAGAAAACTAAAAAAAATATCTTAAATGGAATTGCATATGTTCAATCAACCTTTAACAATACAATTATTTCAATAGCTGATACTAATGGAAATGTAATTTCTTGGGCATCAGCTGGGCAAAAAGGTTTTAAGGGTTCTAGAAAATCAACACCTTACGCAGCACAAATTGCTGCAGATGCAGCAGCATCTAAAGCTTTAGAATTTGGTATGAAAACTTTATCTGTGGAAGTTAAGGGACCTGGTTCAGGCAGAGAAACAGCACTAAGAGCGTTACAGGCAAGAGGATTTAAAATTTTATCAATTAAAGATACAACCCCGATGCCACATAATGGTACCAGACCACCCAAAAAAAGGAGAGTTTAATGGACGTAGAAAATGTAAATGTAAAAAATTGGAAATCATTAATCAAACCTGCAAAACTTGACGTAAAAATAAGTGATGATCTAACTCACGCTACAATTATCGCTGAACCATTAGAAAAGGGTTATGGTTTAACACTTGGTAATTCACTTAGAAGAATTTTACTATCCTCAATCAGAGGAGCAGCCGTGACCTCAATTCAAATTGATGGTGTGCTTCATGAATTTACATCTATCAAAGGTGTAAGAGAAGATGTTACTGATATTGTATTAAATGTTAAATCTCTAGCATTAAAATGCGCTGCTGAGGGAACCAAAAAGCTAGTATTAGATGCTAAAGGACCTGGTGAAATAAAAGCATCTGACATCACATCAGTTCCTGATGTTGAAATTTTGAATCCTGACTTAGTTATTTGTAATTTGGATGAAAATACTCACTTCCATATGGAAATGAATGTTAATACTGGAAAAGGTTATGTTCCAGCTGATTTAAATAAACCTGAAGAACCACCTTTAGGTTTAATTGCAATAGATTCATTATATAGTCCAGTTAAAAAAGTTTCCTATTCAGTAAGTACTGCAAGAGAAGGTAAAGCTTTAGATTACGATAAATTAACGATGGAAGTTGAGACAAACGGATCAATTTCTGCTGAAGATGCAGTTGCTTATTCTGCAAGAATTTTTCAAGATCAATTAAAAATGTTTATTAATTTTGATGAACCTGTAGAAGCTCCAGTTAAAGAAGTTTCAACAGAGCCTGAATTTAATAAAAATTTATTAAGAAAAGTAGACGAGCTTGAACTATCTGTGAGATCAATGAATTGTCTTAAAAATGATAATATAATTTATATTGGTGATTTAGTTCAAAAATCTGAGGGTGAAATGTTAAGAACACCAAATTTTGGAAGAAAATCATTGAATGAAATAAAAGAAGTCTTAACTGGTATGTCTCTCTATTTAGGTATGGAAATTCCAAATTGGCCACCAGATAATATTGCAGAAATGTCTAAAAAATTAGAGGAAAGCATCTAATGAGACATGGAATGGCAAATAAGAAGTTAAACAGAACTTCTGAACACCGAAAAGCGCTGCTTAAAAACATGCTTAATTCATTAATAAAGTATGAACAAATTAAAACAACTTTACCAAAAGCAAAATTTTTAAAGCCACAGGCTGATAAAATAATCACATTAGGCAAAAAAGATAGTTTGCATAATACTAAAATTTTGATTTCTCAACTGCAGGATATTAAGTCAGCCAATAAAGTAAAAAAAACTTTATCTAAAAGATACGAAAATAGAGCTGGTGGTTATACAAGAATTATTAAAGCAGGTTTTAGATACGGAGATAATGCGCCTATGGCTATAATTGAATTTGTTGATAGAGATATTCAAGCCAAAAAAGTTGATAAAAAAAAGAAAGATCCAGCAAAAGAAGTTGAAAAAAAAGAAGATAAGAAAGCTGCTACAGCATAAATAAAAGCCTTAAATATTCATGATTAGAAGTTTTATCGTTGAGTCAACGTGTAACAACATGCGTATTGATAGATGGTTAAGAAATAAATTAGGAAAGGTGCCGCAAGGTCTTATTGAAAAAAGTTTAAGGTTGGGAAAAGTTAAAATCAACAAAAAAAAAATAAAAAGCTCTTTTAAGATTAAAACAAATGATAAAATAGAACTCTTCAATTTTGATTTTAAAGAAAAAATTAAACACGAAAAAAAACAATTCAATCCATCCATGGAGGTAATAAAATCTAACGAAAATTTGATCATAGATAACAATGAAGATTTTATAGTTCTAAATAAAAGTGCAGGAATATCTGTTCAAGGTGGAACTAAGTCCAAAAAAAATCTAATAGATATATTTGCAAAAAGTGAAATATTTCAAGGGACAAAACCATTCTCTGTTCATAGATTAGACAAAGATACCTCAGGTGTTTTTATTATTGCGAAAAATAGACAAACAGCTCAACTATTGACCTCTCTATTTAGATTAAGAAAAGTACACAAAACTTATTTGGCAATATGTAATGGAGAAATTGAAAAAGACTCAGGTGAATGGAATGATAATTTGATAAGGTACGATAATGGAAAAAAGATTATAGAAAAAGCTAAAACGATTTTTAAAGTGATAGATAAAAATACCAATGCTAGTTTAGTAGAAATGAAACCAATCACAGGAAGAAAACATCAATTGCGAAAACAATTATTTAACATTGGACATTCAATTTTTGGTGATAAAAAATATAATTCATCTATTTCTTCGAAAGGTATAAATAAAGATTTGATGCTTCATTCCTATCAAATAAGATTTATGATTAATAAAAAAAAATATACTTACAAAGCTTTATTACCAGATTATTTTAATAAATTGTTAAAGACTAAAAGATTAAATTTTTCAAATTAGTTTTAAATATTTTTATTAGCTTATTTTCTAAATCGTTATAATTTTGATTTTTAATTTGTTTGAGATTAGTGATACCTTTATCTTTAATCCCACAAGGGATAATTGCATCATATTTTTTTAAATCGTTATTAATATTGATAGAAAAACCATGATAGGCTATCCATTTACTCACCCTGACCCCAATAGCAGCAATTTTTTTTATAGTTGAATTATCATTGTACCAAATGCCAATATTTTCTTTATCAGCAAATGTTTCAATGTCATAGAGTTTCAGGGTTTCAATAATCGATTTTTCAATTACAGATATGAATTTTCTAATATCTTTTTTACCTTTTTTTAAATCAATTACAAAATAACAAATGAGTTGTCCTGGTCCATGATAAGTTATTTTACCACCTCTATTAGTTTTTATAATATCTATAGATTTATCTATTATCTCATTTTCGTTATAGCTTGTTCCCGATGTATAGATATGATCATGTTCTAAAACCCAAATCAAATCATCTACTTTTTTTAGATCGATATCTTTAAGTCGATCTTCCATAAATGATATCGCGTCTTCATATTTTATTGGATTTTGTGACTTTTTAATTTCTATAGGCATTTAAAAATTGTATTCTTTTCATTTTGTATTAAAAGATCCGTCTAAATAATAGGTGTATTTATGACTTTAATAAAAAAAATTAAAGATAAAAAAGTTAATTTTGAATTTAATAAGGAATATATAAAAGTTGTAACAGACAAAATTACCTCGAATGATGCATCTTTTATAACTAGATCTTTTGAGGAAATGCATCCTGCTGATGCTGCTGATATTATTGAGCATTTAAGTCAAAATGACAGAGAAAGTTTAATAAAATTAAATAATTTTAAAATTGATCCGGAGGTATTTGTTGAACTAAACGAGTCTGTTCAATCAGAAATAATTAAATATCTTTCATCAAATGCAATCGTCAGGATTTTAAAAAATTTAGAATCTGATGACGCGATAGCAATTTTAGAAAATGTTGAGGAAAAAAATAAAAATGCCATATTAAGTTTATTACCTCCAAAAGATCGATTTGCTTTATTAGAAGGACTTAGTTATCCAGAGGATAGTGCTGCTAGGATAATGCAAAGAGAGTTTACAGCAATCCCAAGTAACTGGTCGGTAGGACAAACTATTGATTATTTAAGAGAGAATAAAGACTTACCAGAAGAGTTTTTAGAAATTTACATTGTTGATGAAAATTTTAAACCTATTGGTGCTGTGCCATCCTCAAAAGTATTAACAACACCCAGAGAAACAAAAATGTCTTCAATTATGGATGACTCAATTTTTTTAGTTCCAGTGGATATGGATAGAGAAGAAGTTGGTAACTCATTTGAAAATTATGGTTTAAACTCAGCTTGTGTTGTAGATAAAAATAATAAACTTGTAGGAATGATAACTTCCGATGATGTATTAACAGTTTTAAAAGAAGAAGCTGAGGAAGATGCTTTAAGATTAGCTGGTGTTGGTGACGAAGAAATTACAGATGGTGTTATCACAAAAACTAAAAGACGATTTAACTGGTTACTACTAAACTTATTCACAGCATTTCTGGCTACTTATTGTATTAGTTTATTTGGTGCAACAATTGAACAAATGGTTGTCTTGGCATTTTTAATGCCAATAGTTGCATCGATGGGTGGTAATGCAGGTATGCAAACTTTAGCAGTCACTGTTAGAACTTTAGCAACAAATGATTTAACAAGAAATAATTTTAATCAAAACATTATTAAGGAATTCAATATTGGTATTCTAAATGGAATAATTTTTGCTGTTATAAGTTCTTTTATCGTTCAAGTTTGGTTTCAAGATTACCAATTATCATTAATAATATCGATCTCAATGATTTTGACAATGGTAGTTGCAGGTTTGTTTGGAATACTTGTTCCTGTCACATTGAAAAAAATGAAAATCGATCCTGCAATCGCTTCTAGTGTTTTTGTAACAACTATCACTGATGTAATAGGTTTTGTTTCTTTTTTAGGTGTTGGGGCTTATTTTTTATAGAATTTTAAAAATTATCAATCAACCTTACATTATTGACATAAAAAGATACGAAAATTTTTGAATTTTTTAATTTATTTGAAATTTCAAGATTTTTAATATTTCTTAATTCGAGATATTCAATTTTAATATTTTGTAATTTATTTATTTCATTTCTAGTCTTATTAAGTACTTTTTTAATATTTGATCGCATATTTATTTTTCTTTTAAGTTTCATCATATTGGTAATTAATTTCGCAGCTAAATTTTTTTCATGTTTTTGTAATAATGAATTTCTGGAAGATAATGCTAATTTGTTTCTTTCTCTAATTGTTCCACATTCTATTATTTTTGAAGAGTGTTTTCTCAAATATTTTTTTAAAAGATATAATTGTTGAAAATCTTTCTCTCCCATAAAAATTTTTTGAGGTTTGATGTTATCAATTAGGCGTTCCATTACATCAATTACACCCTCGAAATGTCCTTTTCTGTACTTAGCACATAATATTCTGTCTTTTTTTGAAATTATAATCTTAGAGGATCTCTTTACTCTATAAATTTCCTTAGCACTTGGTAAATATACATAATTAACTTTAAGTCTTTTTAAAATTGATAAGTCCTTCTTTCTATTTCTTGGATATTTCTTAAAATCATTTTTATTATTAAATTGTTTTGGATTTACAAATATACTTACAATAGTTTTATTACATTTTTTTTTGGATTGTTTAATTAACGATATATGGCCTTTGTGAAGACTTCCCATGGTAGGAACAAAACCTAAATTAGACACATTTTCTAATGCCTCATTTAAATCATTATTATTTAATAAAATTTTCATTTGTATAAAACTTTTTAATAAGTAAAACATTTGAATGATTAAACAAGCAATTATTCCTTTAGCTGGTTTGGGTACACGTTTACTTCCATTAACCAGTGTATTTCCAAAAGAACTTTTACCTATTAATGGTAAACCAGGAATTGAATACATTCTAGATGAATGCATTGATGCAGGTATTAAAGAGGTTATTTTTATAATTTCAAATAAGAAGAAAATGATAAAAACTTATTTTTATAATGATAATTTTTATAAAAAGATTATTAAAAAAAAGAAAGATAAAAGAATTAAGAATGAATATAAAAAAATTTTAAGATATAAAAAAATGATAAAATTTGTTTATCAAAACAAACCTCTTGGTACTGGTGATGCCGTTTTAAAAACCAAAAAATTCATAAAAGATAATTTTTTTTTAATGTTGTTACCAGATGATCTTATTATTAAAAAAAATTGTTCTAAATCAATGATAAAGATCCATAAAAAATACAATGCGTCTGTTATGGCTAGTATGAATGTTAGAAAAAATAACGTTTCGAGATGGGGAATTTATAAGTTAAAAACTAAAATAAATAAGAATAATTATTTGATCTCAGATGTTATTGAAAAACCTTCTATAAAAAAAGCACCATCTAATAAAGCAGTGATTGGAAGATATATTTTACCCAGAGAAATTTTTTCAAAATTACTTACACAAAAACCAGGTAAAGGAGGAGAAATACATATTACAGATGCTATCCAAACATTAATTCAAAATGATAAAAAATTCATTGCTCATAATTTTTCTGGAAAATATCTTGATTGTGGAAGCATGAGTGGTTACATCAAATCAACTTTAGAAATAGCTAAATCATGAAATTGTGTATGATTGGAACTGGTTATGTAGGTTTAGTAAGCGGAGCGTGTTTTGCTGATTTAGGAAATGATGTAATTTGTGTAGATAATAATGTTGATAAAATAAATTTACTAAAAAAAGGAAAGATTCCAATTTATGAACCTGGTTTATCTGAATTAGTAATAAAGAATTTTAAGAATAAAAAATTAAATTTTTCTACAGATTTAAAAAAATCGATTAAAGACTCAGACATCATTTTTATTTGCGTTGGTACACCAACTAAAAAAGGCAGTAGTTCAGCAGATTTGAGTCAAATTTACAAAGTTTCTAAAGAAATAAGTTCCTCAATTAATAAATTTAAAATTATCATAACAAAATCAACAGTTCCCGTGACGACAGGAGATGAAATTGAAAAAATATTATCAAAAAAAAATAGTAAAAAGAAATTTTCTGTTGTTTCAAATCCTGAATTTTTAAGAGAAGGAGAGGCAATAAGAGATTTTGTTTATCCTGATCGTGTGGTTATAGGAACTAATGATAAAAAAGCAGGTAAAATTTTGAAAAATCTTTATAGCCCACTTATTTCTAAGGGCGCTTCTTATTTACAAACTTCTAGAAGAGCCGCCGAATTGATTAAGTATGCCTCTAATGCTTTTTTAGCAACAAAGATTACTTTTATAAATGAAATAGCTAATTTATGTGAAAAAACCAATATTAATGTTAAGGATATATCAATAGGCATGGGATTGGATAAAAGAATAGGCAGTCGATTTCTTAGAGCAGGACCTGCTTATGGTGGATCTTGTTTTCCTAAAGATACAAAAGCGATTATTACTACAGCAGATAAATTTAAAACAAATTTATCAGTAATAAAATCAGTAATTAAATCAAATGAAAATAGATCTAAAATTTTATTAAATAGAATCAATAGAATCTTAAATAGAAAAATTAAAAATAAAATAATTACCTTTTTAGGAGTTACATTTAAAGCTAATACAGATGATATGAGAGATTCTTCAAGTTTAAAAATAATACCATGGTTATCAAAAAAAGGAGCAATTGTAAAATATTTTGATCCAACTGGTTATAAAACTGAATTTGTGAAGTTTAAAAATGTAATTAATAAGACTTCAATAAAAGATGCTGTTCATGGGGCTGATCTTGTTATTATTCATACTGAATGGAATGATTTCAAATCAATTAATTTTAAAAGTTTAGTTAAAGGTAAAAAGTTTATGATTTTTGATATGAGAAATATATATTCTTCATCAAAGATTAAAAACCAAGGTTTCAAATATTTTAGTGTTGGAAAGTAAAAATCTAATTTAACTCAAATATTGCATCTACTTCAACCGAAACGCCTAATGGTAAACTATTTGTGCTTACAGCAGCTCTAGTATGCATACCTGCATCTCCAAAAATTGAAGCAATTAAATCAGATGCACCATTTATTACTTTAGGTTGATCAATAAAGTCATCTGTTGAGTTTACAAATCCTGTTAATTTCACACATGATTTAATTTTTGATAAATCATTGTCGCAGGCTTTTTTAACTTGGGCAATAATACTTAATGCACATCTCTTAGCAGCATTATAACCAGCTTCCATATCCAACTCTTTACCAACTTTTCCTTTAATTAACTCACCATTATCATCAATAGAAATTTGTCCTGATATGAATAACATTTTTCCCGTAATTTTCGTTGCAACATAATTACCAACTGGTGCTTTTGCTTCAGGAAGTTTTATATTAAGTTCTCTAATTTTATCTTCAAAACTCATTTTATTTTTTTTCTTTTTGGTTTTTTACTTTTATCGTATTCTTTTCTTTTCTCAATCAATATTAAAGCTTCTTCCATTGTTAATTCAGTGGGATCTTTTTCCTCAGGAATAGTTGCATTGAGTGATTTATATTTAATATAAGGTCCATACTGACCTTTCATGACTCTAACAGGTTTTTTATCCTCAGGATGTTCTCCTAAATCTTTTATCATTGAAGAGGACATCCGACCAGGTTTAGCCTCTGCTATTAATGTTATTGCTCTATTCAAACCTATGGAAAATATTTCCTCTACATTTTCTATTCTTGCTGATTTATTTTCACATTTCAAGTAAGGACCAAATCTTCCGACATTTAATGTAATTTCTTTTTGATTATCTGGATTTATTCCTAAAGATTTAGGAAGCGAACATAAAAATTGAGCTTTTTTCAAATTAATATCCTTTAATTCTAATCCTTTTGGTATTGAAACATTTTTTAAAAGTTCATTAACATCTGACTTTAATTTTTTAGTTTTTTTCTTTTTCTTGCTAATTTTTTCAACTTCAATATCAGATGGGATTTTCTCGTATTGAAGGTAGGGGCCAAATCTACCATTTTTCAAATATATATCATTTCCATTTTCATGTTTTCCTATAAATTTTGGTTCAGCCAATTGTGCCTGAGCAGCAGCTTTTGCTTTAGATAAGGGTCGTGTAAATTTACATTCTGGATAATTTGAACACCCTATGAAAGCACCACCTCTGAAACTATTCTTTAAACTAAGTGTTCCAGAACTACATAATTGACATTTTCTAACTACATTACCCTCATTATCCTTGTCAAAAATTAATTCACCCAGACTATCATTGAGTAAATCCAACACCTCTCTAGTTCTTTTTTCTTTCACTTCTGAAACATTATTATTGAAGTCTTTCCAAAAAAGTTCCAAAACTTTAATCCAACTTTCTTTTCCAGTAGTGATCTCATCAAGTTGATCTTCTAATCCTGCTGTAAAGTTATAATCTACATATTTTGAGAATAATTTTTCTAAAAAGGCTGAAATTAATTTACCTCTATCTGTAGGAAAAAATCTTTTATTCAATATCTCTGCATAGCCTCGATTGGCAATAGTAGAAATGATACTTGCATACGTAGAAGGCCTCCCGATACCAAGCTCTTCAAGCTTTTTAACTAAACTTGCTTCGGAATATCTTGGTGGTGGTTGTGTATAATGTTGTTCATCTATAAGCGCCTCAATATTAATAGGTCCTTTAGATACAGCTGGTAAAATATTTTCATCATCATCTTTGATTTGATTATTATAAATCTTTAAGAAACCATCAAATTTTAAAACTGATCCGCTGGCTTTACAAATCGTATCATTATTATCTGAGCTTATGGTGATAGTGTTTCTATCAAATTTAGCCGACTCCATTTGAGAAGATAAAGCTCTACTCCAGATTAGATCATAAAGCTTATTTTGATCTGTACTTAGATATTTTTTAACACTTTGAGGAGTTCTAATAATATCAGTAGGTCTGATTGCTTCATGAGCTTCTTGAGCATTTTTAGCTTTTTTGCCTGAATAATTTAGGACATCCTTAGGCAAGTATTCATTACCAATTTCTTTTTGGATATAGTTTCTGAAACTAGTTACAGCATCTTTAGATAAATTAGTTCCATCAGTTCTCATATAGGTAATTAAACCAATTGTTTCACCTTCCATTTCTATACCTTGGTAAAGCTTTTGGGCAATTTGCATTGTTCTAGATGCACCAAAACCTAGTCGACTTGACGCGGTTTGTTGAAGAGTCGATGTCGTAAATGGTCCAGAAGGATTCCGATTTATTATTTTGCTAGAAATATCAGTTATACTAAATTTTTTTTTATCAATACTTGATATGGCTTTATTTATCTCTTCTTTATTTCTAAATGAAAATTTTTCAATTTTATTATTGTCAAGTTGACTAATACTGGCAGTGAAATTTTGATTTACACTATCTGCAAATTTAATATTTAAAGTCCAAAATTCCTCAGGTTTAAAAGACTCAATTGCATGCTCTCTTTCCGTAATTAATTTTAAAGCAACAGACTGAACTCTTCCTGCAGATTTTGAACCTGGAAGTTTTGTCCAGAGGATCGGAGATATATTAAAACCAACCAAATAGTCCAAGGCTCTTCTTGCCATATACGCATCGACTAGTAATGGCTCAATTTGCCTAGGATTTTCAATTCCCTGAATAACAGCTTTTTTGGTTATTTCATTAAATACAACTCGTTCAATTTCTTTATCTTTTAAAAGTTTTTTTTCATTCAAATATTCTTTGACATGCCAGGCAATTGCCTCACCCTCACGATCAGGGTCAGTTGCTAATATAATTTTAGATGAGTCTTTAGCCGCATCAGTTATTTCTTTTAAATATTTTTTTGAAAAACTATCAACTTCCCATTCCATTTTAAAATCTTGATCTGGATTGACAGAACCATTTTTTGACGGCAAATCTCTTATATGACCATAACTTGCTAAAACTTTATAATTATCACCCAGGTATTTATTAATTGTTTTTGCTTTAGCAGGACTTTCTACAATGACCAAATTCATAAACTACAAACTACCCAAAAGCTTTAGATAGTCAATTTAATAAATTTTTGTCTTAGTTTCCTCTTTATTTATCAATCTTTTAATATTTTCTCTGTGAGTAAAAAAAATCAAGATAAACATGATTGTAAAAAAAATTGCTTGATTAAGCTGAGTGAAAACTAATAGATAGATTGGTATAGATATTGAAGCTACTAAAGATGAAAGTGATGAAAATTTTGAAATAAAAAAAGTTATAAACCAACATACAGAAAATATAATTCCAAAATACAAATTTATAGCAAATAAAATACCAACATAGGTAGCAACACCTTTGCCACCCTTAAACCTAAGCCAAATTGGAAATACATGACCCAAAAAGGCACATAAAGATGCAATATATAAAAAATCTTGGTAGAAAATTTTTACATAAATAACTGGAATAATTGCTTTTAAAATATCTAATGCTAACGTGAAATAACCAATACTTTTGTTACCAGTTCTTAAAGCATTAGTAGCTCCAATATTACCAGATCCGATTTCTCTTATATCTTTTTTTAAAAATATCTTTGTAAGTATATATCCAAAAGGTATCGAGCCCATGAGGTAGGAAATGATACCTATCAAAAAAATATCCATACTAAAGCTTAAATAATTCTTTTCCTTTTACAAATGTATTCGTGACCTTACCTTGGAGTTTTTTGTCTTCAATTGAGGTATTTTTTGATTTTGAAACCAATTTTTCTTTTTTTACAATCCATGGTTTACTTATATCTACAACACAAAAATCTGCATCATTACCAATGGAAAGGTTGCCTTTATCTATTTTGAGAATTTTTGCAGGATTTGAAGTAAGCGCTTTAATTAATGTTTCTAATTTTAAGGATCCATTATGATATAACTCTAAACTTAAAGATAATAGAGTTTCTATACCTGATGCACCTGTCGCAGCTTGAGAAAATGTTAATCTCTTCGACTCTTCATCTTCAGGTTTGTGATCTGAAACAATCACATCTATTATTCCATCCTTTAATCCTTCCACAAGAGCAATTCTATCTTCCTCAAGCCTCAAAGGTGGAGATAATTTTAAAAAAGTTCTAAAATCACCAATATCATTTTCATTTAAAGAGAGATTATTTATCGAAACACCCGATGTGAATTTTACGATTTCTTTCCTATGTTTGATTACTTCAATAGATTTTTGCGATGATAATTGAGAAATATGATATCTGCATTTTACTTTTTCAAGTAAAGTAAGATCTCTTTCAATCAAAATTCTTTCTGCGATCTCAGGAATACCTGATAATCCTAATTTAGATGCGATAATGCCTGAATTTATCATCCCATTTTTTGCAAGTTCATAATCTTCTGCATGTTGCATTATTAAACAGCCAATATCTTTTGCAGAATTCATTATCCGAGACATTAATCTGGGATTTTGAATAGTTTTAATGCCATCAGTAAATGCTATTATACCTTTACTTTGGAGAAGACCAAATTCTGTCATATTGTTTCCTTCAATATTTTTTGTAAGTGATGCACACGGAAAAATGTTTATTCGAGATTTATCTCTTCCTCTTCTTTTTAAAAAATCGACTATAGATACATTGTCTATTATCGGATCAGTATTTGGCATTGTTACCACAGAAGTTACGCCACCAGCTAAAGCAGCATTACTTAAGGTTCTAAAATTTTCTTTATATTCATAGCCTGGTTCGCCAACAAATACTCGCATGTCAACTAAACCTGGAAATATATATTTTCCATTTAAATCAATTGGTTTTTCTCTTGAAGGAAGATTATTTGTATTCACTTTTTTTCCTACCGCTTCTATCTTTCCTTCTTCAGAGATTATAAGACCACCTATTTCGTTAATTGAATTGTAAGGGTCAATTATATTAGCGTTTATAAAATATTGTTTTTTCATTTAAGTACAAAAAATCTTTAAACATGCCATTCTTACCGCAACTCCTAGTTCTACTTGTTCTTTAATTACGCTTTTATTGATATCATCAGCTAAATTAGTATCTATCTCAATACCTCTATTCATTGGACCTGGGTGCATAATTAATGCATCAGCTTTTGCATGTTCTAATTTATCTGGTGTAAGGCCATAATATTCATAATATTCTCTGTTTGATGAGAGATAAGAACTTGTCATTCTTTCATTTTGTAATCTTAACATCATTACAATATCACAATCTTTTAATCCTTTTTTCATATCGGTAAATGTATTAACACCAAATTTTTCTATTTCCTTTGGCATCAAATTTGTGGGAGCAATTATATTTACTTCTGCTCCTAACATATTCAGTAAATAAATATTAGATCTTGCTACTCTTGAATGCAGGATATCTCCACAGATGGCAATTCTTAAACCTTCAATTTTTTTTTTTCGATTTATAATTGTCAGAGCATCCAATAAAGCTTGAGTAGGGTGCTCTCTTCTTCCATCTCCGGCATTTAAAACCGCACAATTAACTTTTTGAGAAAGTAGATTACATGCGCCAGAGTCTTGGTGTCTTATTACAATAATGTCAGGATGCATAGCATTTAGTGTCATTGCTGTATCAATAAGAGTTTCACCTTTTTTAATTGCAGAATTACTTATATTCATTGACATCACGTCAGCTCCAAGTCTTTTACCTGCTAATTCAAATGAACTTTGCGTTCTTGTTGAGGGCTCAAAAAATAAATTAATCTGTGTTTTTCCTCTTAGCGCATCAATTTTTTTATTTTTACTTTGGTTTACTTTTATAAAATCGTGAGCTTCATCAAGTATTAGATTAACATCATTTATAGATAAATCTTGGATACCTAACAGATGTTTTTGTGAAATTTTAATAGCTTTATTTGTTTTAATTGCCATTAAAACCAACTCTATAGCTATAAAGTTGTATAATAGCAAGTATTAATTGTTCAAAAAATCTATTGCTCCTTGCAATATAAAAGCAGCAGCATTTTCATCAATTTTTTTTTCTCTTTTACTTACATTAACATCTAATTGACTGGAAAGATTAAATGCACCAACAGTTGATAGTCTCTCATCCCATAAACAAACTGGAATATCAATGTTCTTTTCAATATACGTAGAAACATCTTTTACTGATTGAGAAGATTTGCCAGATGAGCCATCCATATTTAAGGGGTTTCCTATTATGATTCCCTTTATGTTGTTTTCAATGATTATTGATTTAAGTTGATCTATAAGGTTTTGAGAGGATTTTTTTTCTATAGTTATAAATGGTGTGGCAATTAATTGTTTTTCGTCACAAATTGAAACTCCTATTCGTTTTGAACCAAGGTCTAAACCTATCAATCTGCACTTATCTAAGTGATTTTTTTTAAATTCCTCTAACGTGATCATATTGTATATTTTTAACTTAAATGATAGTTTGCGTCATACCTAAATAGCATATGAGTATAGATCTTAAAACAATAAAACACATATCTAAATTATCAAGAATTTCTGTTGATGAAAAAAGGGCAGAAAAATTAGCTGATGATTTGAATTCAATTTTTGAATTTATTGAAAAGCTCAATGAATTAAAAACAGATGATGTAAAGCCATTAACATCAATAGCCGAAACAACTTTAAAATTCAGATCTGATGAGATCAAAAGTAAAAATATTAGAGAACAAATAATTAAAAATTCTCCTGAAGATAATGAGGATTATTTTGTTGTACCAAAGGTAATTGAATAATGTCAGACATTACAAAACAATCTTTAACAGAATTAGTAGAGAATATTAAAAATAAGAAACTTTCTTCAACAGATGTGACCAAAGCATTTATTCAGAGGTCTGAAAAGTCTAGTGAATTAAATGCTTATATCACAGATGATTTTACATCGGCTTTAGATAAAGCAAAAAAGTTTGATCAGAAACCAAATTTAGATTTAAAATTACCTGGAATACCTATGGCAGTTAAAGATTTATTCTGTACAAAAAATGTTAAAACAACTGCTGGTAGTAAAATTTTGAATAATTTTGTACCAACTTATGAGTCTACAGTTACTAAAAATATTTGGGATGAAGGCGCAATACTTTTGGGTAAATTAAATTGTGATGAGTTTGCAATGGGTTCATCTAATGAGACAAGTCATTTTGGAAACGTACAAAATCCTATTGATAAGAATTTAGTCCCTGGTGGTTCATCAGGTGGTTCAGCATCAGCAGTTGCTGGACAATTAACTCCAATCACGATTGGTACTGATACTGGAGGATCAATTAGACAACCAGCTTCATTTACTGGAATTGTAGGTCTAAAACCAACATACGGAAGTTGCTCAAGATATGGGATAGTTGCTTTTGCTTCTTCATTAGATCAAGCAGGACCAATGGCCCAAAATGTAAAAGATTGTGCTTTATTGCAAGAAGTAATCAGCACATACGATCCAAAAGATTCGACTTCGATTAATTTCAAAAGAAATCATTATAGCAAAGAACTTACAAAAAATATCAAAGGAAAAAAAATTGGAATTCCAAAAGAATACAGAGTTGATGGTATGCCAAAAGAAATTGAGGATCTGTGGCAAAAAGGTATTCAATACGTAAAAGATTGTGGTGCTGAAACAATCGACATATCACTTCCACACACAAGTTATGCTTTACCAACGTATTATATTGTTGCTCCAGCAGAGGCATCTTCTAATTTAGCGAGATATGATGGTGTAAAGTATGGATACAGAGCCAAAGGTGAAAATTTAATTGATATGTATGAAAAAACTAGATCTGAAGGTTTTGGTGCAGAAGTTCAAAGAAGAATTATGATTGGAACTTATGTATTATCATCTGGTTATTATGATGCATACTATCTTAAAGCTCAAAAAGTGAGAAAACTTATCAAAAATGATTTTGATGAGGCATATAAGAAAGTTGATGCAATTTTAACGCCATCAACACCTAGCTCAGCTTTTAAAATAGGTGAAAAAACAAATGATCCAGTTTCAATGTATTTAAATGATATATTTACAGTACCAGTTAATTTGGCAGGCCTGCCTGGCATATCAATTCCTGCAGGACACGATACTAAAGGTTATCCTCTAGGTTTACAAATAATCGGTAAAGCCTTTGATGAACAAAATATATTAAACATTGCCTTTGCTATGGAGGAGAAAATAATTTTTAAAAACAAAATTACTGATTGGTGGATTAAGTGAATAAGAAAAACAAAGAATATTTGATTGATCGGAAAGATAATCAATATGAAGTTGTAATTGGATTAGAGGTACATGCTCAAGTATTATCTGAGTCAAAACTATTTTCTTCTTCATCAACTAAATTTGGTGCTGAACCAAATACACAAGTAAGTTTAGTTGACGCTGCATTTCCAGGAATGCTACCTGTAATAAATGAATTTTGTATTAAACAAGCTATTAAAACTGGTATTGGTCTTAATGCAAAAATTAATAAACGATCTGTATTTGATAGAAAAAATTATTTTTATGCTGATTTACCTCAAGGATATCAAATATCACAATTTAAAGATCCAATAGTAGGTGAGGGTAAAGTTATTTTGGATATGCCTAATGGTCAAAAAGAAGTAGGTATAGAAAGATTACATCTAGAACAAGATGCTGGAAAAAGTATTCATGATCTTGATCCACAAAATACTTTTGTAGATTTAAACAGGTCAGGGGTAGCTTTAATGGAAATAGTGAGCAAGCCTGATCTAAGATCTCCGGATGAGGTTAATGCATACATTAAAAAATTACGATCCATAATGAGATACCTAGGAACTTGTGACGGAAATATGCAAGAAGGCTCTTTAAGAGCGGATGTGAATGTTTCTGTAAGACCAAAAGGATCTAAAGAATTTGGTACTCGATGTGAAATTAAAAATGTTAATTCAATTAAGTTTATGCAAATGGCAATAGAATATGAGGCTAATAGGCAAGTTGATTTAATTGAAGAGGGCAAAACTATTGATCAAGAAACAAGACTTTTTGATACGAAGAAAAATGAGACAAGATCAATGCGATCAAAAGAAGATGCTCATGATTACAGATATTTTCCTGACCCTGATTTATTACCTTTGGAGGTATCGGAAAAATTTATTGAAGAACTTAAGAATGATATTCCAGAACTTCCAGATGATAAAAAGAAAAGATTTATTGAAGAGTTTAAATTGTCTCCTTATGAAGCCAATATTTTAGTGTCTGATATTGATACCGCAAAATTCTTTGAAGAAGTTGTAGCTAAAATGGGCAAGAACAAAGATATTAAGTTAGCAGTCAATTGGATTACAGGAGAACTATTTGCTGTTTTAAATAGTAAAGGTTTAGAAATTTCTCAAAGTCCAGTGAGTGCTAAGAACTTCGCCATATTGATAAATCTAATTAAGAATGGAACCATTTCAGGAAAAATAGCAAAAACTGTTTTTGAATTAATGATTGATGGAGATAAAGACCCACAAAAAATTGTTGAGGAAAAAGGATTAAAGCAACAAAGTGATCCAAAGGCATTAGAGGCTTTAATTGATAAAATAATTAATGATAACAGAGAAAAAGCTATTGAATATAAACAAGGTAAAGAAAAATTATTTGGTTTTTTTGTTGGTCAAGCAATGAAAGCATCTGGTGGAAAAGCTAATCCTCAATTAATCAATGAGATCCTGAAGAAAAAATTATAAGGTTATGGGTTCAGACCTTAATATCACAAAACATTTACAAGATTACATCCTCAAGAATGGTTTAAAATTACATCCAATTCAAAAAGAAATAATAGACTATAACTTATCACTTGGTGATATTAAAAGAATGCAGATATCTATTTCCCAATGTCAATTTTTACATTTGATTATTAAGATCTCCAAAATTACAAAAGTCTTAGAGATAGGAACTTTTACAGGTTTAAGTACGTTGTCTATGGCTTTAGCATTACCAGATGAAGGTAGTATAATTGCTTTAGATAAAAATAAAGAAACAAATAAAATTGCTCAAAATTTTTTTAAAAAAGCTAATCAAAATCACAAAATTAAAACAATAATTAAACCAGCTTTAGAAAGCTTGATGAGTATTAGAAACGAAAAATTTGATTTAGTTTTTATTGATGCTGATAAAATGAATTACCAAAAATATTATGAAATTTCACTAGATCTATTGAATAAAGAGGGTTTAGTAATAATCGATAATGTTTTATGGCATGGAGAAGTTGTTAACAAAGATATAAATGACAAATATACGAAAAGTATTAGAGATTTAAATCATTTTATTTCAAAGGACAAAAGAATTGAAAAGGTCATGGTACCTTTTGGAGACGGAATGACTGTCTGTAGGAAGATTTAATGTTTACTGTATTTGGATTTTATAAATTTCAAAAAATAAATAATTTAAAAAAAAATCAAAAAATATTGAATAATTTTTTAGTAAATAAAAACATATATGGATCAATTATTGTATCAAAAGAGGGTTTAAATGGATCTATATCTGGAAAAAATAAAGATATTAAGGCTACAATTATTAAATTAAAAAAAATTTTTAATATTAAAGAATTTGATAGTTTCAATAATTCAAAAAGTAAATTCAAACCTTTCCACAAATCTAAAGTAAAAATTAAAAAAGAAGTCGTTCCAATGGATCTTAAAATCTCAAATAGAATTAAAAAAAAGAATACTCATATTGAACCAACTAAATGGAATGAATTAATAAAAAATAAGAAAACTTTTTTGTTAGATGCAAGAAAACCTTTTGAGCATAAAGTTGGTTCTTTTAAAAAATCGGTAAATCCAAATATAGACAACTTTAGAGATTTCCCAAAATACTTAAAAAAGTTAAAAAAAGATCAGCCAATAGCAATGTTTTGCACTGGTGGAATCAGGTGTGAAAAAGCTTCTGTATTTTTAGAAAAAAAAGGTTTTAAAAATATTTATCAATTAAAGGGTGGAATTTTAAATTACTTAAAAAAAATTAAACAAAAAAACAGTTTATGGAAAGGTGAGTGTTTTGTATTTGATAATAGAGTAACTCTTAAACATGGATTAGTACAAGGAACCTATTCAATTTGCGGTGGGTGTAGACAACCAATTTCAACAAAAGATAAAAAATCTAAAAGATTTGAGGAGGGTGTTACTTGTCCTAATTGTTTTGATAAACTCTCAAAAAACCAAAAATCTCGTTTTAGAATGAGACAAAGTCAGATATATAAGGCAAAATTAGCAGGAAAAAAATATAATTTTCAAAAAGAATTTAACTAAGGATTTAATTGTCACAATCGTTCAAATTAACCAAAGATCCAATATGGTTTTTACTAAGAAAAGTAACTATACCAGCAAGTGTTGGTTCATTATTTCAAACTTTTTACAATCTAGTAGATACATGGTTTGCAGGAAGAATATCTGCTGAAGCAATAGCAGCGATTGCAAAATCATTTCCAATTTATTTTACCATTATTGCTATAGGAGTAGGACTAACTGCAGGAACTAATACTTTAATTGGAAATAATTTAGGTGCTAATAACAAAAATAAGGCATCATTATTTATTGCCCAATCAATTATTTTTGCAATTTTCTTATCGATTTTAGTTACTTTTTTTGGTTTGAATGTTTCAGATTTTTTACTTTCTCTTATGGGGTCAGATCAAGAGGCAATTATATTAACTAGAAAATATCTAGATGTAATTTTTTATGGAACTATAATTGTTTTGATACAAATTTCTTTAAATGGAACATTAAATGCACAAGGAGATACAAAAAGTTATAGGAATGTTTTAATTTTTAGTTTCTTTTTAAATATCTTTTTAAATCCATTATTTATTTTTGGTTATGGTTTTATTCCAGCATTTGGTATAGCTGGACTTGCAATAGCTACTGTAGTTGCACAATTTATTGGTCTTATATATTTGGCATATAAAGTTTATTGTTGTGAATTAAAACAATATCTTAAACCTGTGTGTTTTATTCCAAAATTTGATCTTCTAGGTGAACTCTTGTATCAGACAATTCCCGTGATGTTTAGTATGCTGTTAATAGGTGTTGGTTTATTTAATATTCTTTACTTTATTGGTCAATTTGGAGATTTAGCTACTGCTGGTTATGGTGCTGCTTTAAGAATTGAACAAGTCTTTTTGCTTCCAGTAATTGGATTAAATACTGCAGTATTATCTATTGGTGGACAAAATTTTGGAGCAAAAAATTATAATAGATTAAGAGAATTATATAGAAAAGCTCTTTTTTTTGGATCATCTTTTATGATATGCGCAGGAATAGTAATTTTTTTTGGTGCAGAGTTTTTAGTTTCATTATTCACAGACAACTCAGAGGCAATTAAGCATGGTGCAATATACTTAAAAGTTGCAGCATTAATTGGCCCAATTTATCCTGTCTTTTTTATAACTACAGCAGTATTCCAAGCAGTCAAAAAACCATTATATAGTCTATATTTAAGCATTCTAAGATTAACAGCCCTTCCTTTTTTAAGTTTATGGTATGTGATTAATATTAAAGGAGGAGATTATGAAGATATTTTTTATACAATTTTAGTAACAAATTGGTTTATGGGAATTGCAGTTTTGATGTTTATTGGGTATTTTTTGAATAATGTTTTCAAACAAAACAAAAGTCTTTTTACTTACTAGTATTTGTCTAATTTTTTTTTTGGCAACATATCTTGATCTTAACTCTAATAAAGTAAAAGTCATTGATGGAGACACTATTCATTTAAACAAGGAAAAAATTCGTTTTAGTGGCATTGATACACCTGAAATAAAACAAATATGCAATAGGAATGATGAAGTTATTCAATGTGGAATACAAGCAAAAAAATTACTTATTAACAAGATAAGTAATAACAAGGTAAAATGTGTCAAAGAAGGTATAGATCGATATAAGAGAATTTTAGCTGAATGTTTTGTAAATAATCAAAGTTTATCTAAGTATCTTGTTCGTAAAGGTTATGCTTTTGCTTACAGGAAATATTCTTCAAAATTTATTGAGGATGAGAATTATGCCAAAAAAAATAAAAATGGTATGTGGGGTATGACTTTTGAATATCCTTGGGACTACAGAAAAAAAAATTAATCTTTTTGTAATTTTTTTTCTAATTTTCTGACTAGATAAGAAACAATTAATATCAAGACTAAATATTCAAGAATTAGAAATGTATATATTTCCAATGGTCTATAAGTTGTCACAACTAATTCATTAGCTTTTCTTGTTAAATCTCCAATACCAATTATAGACACAAGAGAGGACATTTTTAGTACATACACAAATTGATTACCTATAGCTGGTAAAATATTTTTTATTGCCTGAGGCAGAATAACTAATCTTAATTTTCTTAAAAAACCTAATCCTAAAGAGCTTCCAGCTTCCCATTGAGATTTTTTTATTGAATTAATTCCTGCTCTAAATATTTCTGCCTGGAAAGCACTTTCGCTAATTGACAGAGCTATGATACCAGAAACGAATGGACTAAAACTTATACCCGTCATGATTGGAAGACCATAATAGATCCACAAAATCAAAACTAGTAAAGGTACTGCTCTTATAATTTCAACATAACCAATATTAAGGTAGGTTAAGAATTTATTTTTAGCTAACGATGGAATTGCAACTAGTAGACCAATAATTATTGAGATAAAAATTGAAATTACACTAATAAAAATGGTAGTTGTTAAACCACTTAATAAAAACTTTAGATTAGTTAATCCTTCAATGTTATTTGGTGATAAGATTAGCCAGTTTAGTTCACTTTTACCGCATGAAGTTAATGGAAAAATAAGGAATAATAAAAATAGATTTTTCACTCTTAACTTATAAAGAATAAAAAATTAATTACTAATTTTTTTATAAGCTTTTTAAATTATATTTAGCTAATAACTTAGTGAAGAATCCTGAGGATTTTTTATCCTGTATCCATTTATTTACATAATCATTCCACTTGGCATCACCTTTTGGCACCATCATTGCTAAAAATGCTGGATTTTTTCCACCATCTGGAACGATTGCTAACTGAGGATATTTAATAACCAATTTATTTGCCTCTGTTGAACTTGTGATGTTACCATCAGCTCTACCTGCTAAAACTTCTTGAAAGTCTCTTGCTGGCGCCTCTACAGAGTTTAATTTTGATTTTGGAAAAAATTCTTTTGCCTTTTCCTCTTGAGAAGTACCAAGAGTAGTTGCAATTGTTACATTTGATTTATTAAGCGAGTCCCAAGTTGAAAACTTTTTTAAATTCTTTTTGAGAACAAGTGGCACAGTTGCATATTTGTAATATGTATCAGTGAAACCAGCTACTTCAGCTCTCTTCGGTGTCTTTGTAACACTAGTAGAAATGTCATATCTCTCAGATGTTATTCCTGAAACGATAGTTTTCCACTCTGCAGGCACAAACTCAACTTTAACACCCATATCTTCTGCCAATTGCTTCATAACATCAATATCAAAACCCTTATATTCATTAGTTGCAGGGTCTTTAATTGACATAGGATCCCAATCTCCAGTAGTACCTACTTTTAGTTTTCCAGAAGATAAAATTTTATCTAAATTAGACTCCGCATTAAGTGAAAAGGGTAAAAGAGCAAATATTGCTATTAAAAATAATTTTTTCATAAATTTTAATAACTTATTTCAGCTCTAAATGTGACTATAATCTTGACGCACTATCATTCATCCAAGCAAATAAGTGTTCTGAAAATGAGCGTCTTACAAATAAATTTACCTCATTTTTATTTTGATTGTGAATAATTACGTCTATTTTTGCGAGAATTGTTTGAGTTACTGAGCCAATTTTACTCTTAAAATCATTAAAATTAAAAGGAGAACCTGTTTGAAAAAGGTTATATATCTTATCACCTCTAAGATTAATCCTTACAAATTGATCTGTAACGTCCACTACAGCTCCTAAATCTAATTTAGATATGTTTTTATTTAAAATAGTTTCGGTGTCATATGTGTTTGTATTTTCATTAACAACACCATTTGAAAAAATCATCCATTCATCAGGACTCAACCATAAGGCAGTCAATTTTTCACTTTGAGTTGAAGTATTTGCTTTTGTGGGTAAAACCATATTTAAAGATTTACCAATTGCTGATAAAAATTCTCTTTTTTTACCCCTTACTATCAATTTCATGACAGGCTTTATCTCACTCAATTGTAAACCTTGATATGATTTTTCTTCTTTTATTGTATGGTTATAATTTAGCATTTAATCTTTTTCCCTCTTTATCTAAAAAAACAGGATCAGCAACGATTACATTTATGTTTTTATTCTCCATTGGTATAATTAATTTTTGCCCAAGCATATTTTTCCCACTTTTAAGAACACCCAATGCAATGGATTTTTTTAAATTTGGACTATAATAACTTGAGGTTACATGTCCAAGCATTTCAATAGGTGACTTTTTTACATCAGAAACTATTTGCGCACCTTCCTCTAAAACTTCCTCTGGATTTTCTGTCAATAAACCAACCAATTGTTTTCTATCTTCTCTAATTGTATCAGATCTATATAATGATCTTTTTCCAATAAAATCGTATTTTTTTTTACTTACTATCCAGTCCATTTGTAGATCAATTGGTGTCAGTGTTGCATCTGTATCTTGACCAACTATTATAAAACCTTTCTCTGCTCTTAATAAGTGCATTGTTTCAGTTCCATAAGGTGTAATATTGAAATCTTTACCAGCGTCCATACATTTTTCCCAAACAGATTTTCCAAAACTTGCTTGAATATTAATTTCATAACTTTGTTCTCCGGTAAAACTAATCCTCATTATTCTACATTTAATATTTCCAATTTTTGCATTTTTAAATGACATATGTGGAAACTTTTCGTCAGAAAAATCTAAATCAGGAATAACTTTTGAGACAATTTTTTTACTATTAGGACCGCAAACACTTATTGTAGCATAATGGTCAGTCAGAGAAGATAGATAGACATCTAACTCAGGCCATTCTGTTTGAAGATAATCTTCAAGTTTTCCTAATACATTAGCTGCTCCACCAGTCGTAGTAGTCATTATATAGTGATTTTCACCTAGTCTAGTTGTTACTCCATCATCATAAACCATTCCATCTTCATTCAACATTAAACCGTAACGACATTTACCCACTGCAAGCTTTGACCAAGCATTAGTATAAACACGATTTAAAAATTCTGAGGCATCAGTGCCTTGAATATCAATTTTTCCTAATGTAGATGCATCTAGAATACCCGCTGAGTCTCTGGCGGCTTTACTTTCTCTTTGTACTGCTTGATGCATATTTTCATTTTCTTTGGGATAATACCAAGCTCTTTTCCACTGACCAACGTTTTCAAACTCAGCATTATTTTTAACATGCCAATCATGTATCGGAGTACGTCTGAATATATCAAAAAATTCACCTACATTTCTTCCAACAATAGTTCCAAAAGTAAGAGGTGTATAAGGAGGTCTAAAAGTGGTAGTGCCATGCTCGCCCATTTTGGTTCCGGCTGTTTCTGAAATGATTCCTAAAGCATGCATATTGCCAAGTTTACCCTGATCAGTTCCCATACCGGTAGTGGTATACCTTTTTACATGTTCAATAGATCTGAATCCTTCTCTTAGAGCTAATTTAATATCTTTTGAAGTTGCATCATTTTGATAATCAACAAAAGATTTAGTTTTTCCTATGGTTTTATCAGATGGTAATAACCAAATATTTCTCTTTGATTGACTTAAAACTGAGATAATTTCAACAGTATTATATTCAGAATTATCTATATTAAGAAATTTTTTCGTTGAAGATAAGGTATTTTTAACTATTTCCTCTAAACCAAAGTCTCCATTGCAAGATCCAATACTTATTTGATCTGAGGGATAAACGTCAGGAATGAATACTTGGTCTTCTTCTCTAAATTTTAATTTGCCTCCAGATTGTGTAAACAAATGTACTGCTGGGGTCCAACCACCTGATAGACCTAAACAATCACAATTTAATTTAGTTTTGTCCCCAATTACTGTTTGACCATCTTTTGAAAGTTTCATAATGGATATTTTGTTAATTCTTCTATATCCATATGTATCAACAACAGAAAAACCTTTATAAATTTTAATATTATTTTTCTCAACCTCGTAACAAATTTTAGAGTCAACTTGTTCTCTATTATCAATTATTGCATTTATCTTAATTCCTCTTTGAATTAAGCTCATGGCAGTTTCATATGCAGTATCGTTATTGGTAAAAAGAACATTATTTTCACCACAAGCTACGCCATATAGATCGATGTATTTCTTAATTGCTGAAGACAATAGTATACCTGGTCGATCATTATTATCGAATATCAATGGTCTTTCTATTGAGCCAGTAGCTGTAATTACTTTTTTAGCTCTAATTTTTAATAATCTATGCCTTACTTTATTATCTCTTTGATTAATTGGTAAATGGTCAGTAAGACTTTCACGAGCTAATAAAAAGTTGTATCCATGATACGCTGCAACACTAGTTCTTACTTTAATTTCTAAATTTTCTAGTTTTGATATTTCATTGATCTCTTTTTCTAACCACGAACTTGTTAATTGATTGTTAATCTTTGAAAACTCTGAGTTATCATAAATAGATGATCCACCTAAGTAAGATTTTTCATCAACTAGAAGAGTTTTAAAACCATTTTTTGCTGCCATTTTGGCTGCCATAATTCCCGATATACCAGCTCCTATTACCAAAACATCACAATGAATATAATTATGTTCATATATGTCTGGATCAGCAACTTTCGGTGATTTACCTAAACCTGCAGATTTTCTTATAAAGTATTCATACTTCTCCCAGAAACTTGCAGGCCACATAAAAGTTTTATAGTAAAATCCAGCGGGTAGAATAGGGGATAATAAATTGTTAATTCCACCAACATCAAAATTAACGCTTGGCCAGCAATTTTGACTAGATGCAACTAAACCCTCATAAATTTCAACCTCAGTGGCTCTTACATTGGGTTCAGTTCTTGAGGAATTATCATGTAATTGAATTATTGCATTAGGCTCTTCTGAACCTGATGTCATAATTCCTCGAGGTCTATGATATTTGAAACTTCTTCCTACAAGATGAATGCCATTAGCCAATAAAGCTGATGCTAGAGTATCACCTTTAAAACCAAAATATGTTTTGTTGTTAAACTTAAAAGAAACTCGATAAGTTTCATCAATGAATTTGCTTGTTTTAAATCTTAAATTATTAGACATTTTATTTTACTGGTGGTTTCTCACCCATTTTGTATACAGCTTTTATTTGGTCGTTTGAAGTATCTCTGACCATATTGAACCATTTTCTACAACCATGAATATGATTCCATCTTTCAAACTGAACTCCTTTTATATTTTTTCTCATGAATAAATATTCTGCCCACTCATCATCACTTAATTCTGTAGGTTGTTTTGGTCTTACTATGTGAGCTTCACCACCTGCTTTAAATTCGCTTTGTTCTCTCTCACCGCAAAAAGGACAATTAATTAAAAACATCAGTGTGCAACTGCAGCTGCACCATGTTCATCAACTAGATCACCACTGACAAATCTATTTATATTAAAGGCAGCATTTAATTTATGAGGTTCATCATTTGCAATTGTGTGAGCAAATAAATCTCCAGAACCTGGTGTTGCTTTGAAACCTCCTGTTCCCCAACCACAATTAAAGTATAAACCTTTAATTGATGTTTTGCTTATTATCGGGCTTGCATCAGGGCATATATCTACTATACCACCCCACTGACGAAGCATTCTCATTCTACTGAATATTGGATATAATTCTAAAATTGCATTTAAAGTTCCTTCCACAATATCATGACTTCCTTTTTGTGAGTAAGACACGTAATCATCAGTTCCTGCTCCAATGACTAACTCACCTTTATCGGATTGACTTACGTATGCATGAACAGCGTTAGACATTACAACTGTATCTATAATTGGTTTAACCGGTTCAGATACTAATGCTTGAAGTGGTTTACTTTCCAAAGGTAATTTCAAACCAACCATATTTGCAATAACACTTGAGTGTCCTGCCGCAACTACACCTATTTTTTTTGTTTTAATAAATCCTTTTGTTGTTTCAATACCTTCAACACAATCACCAATTCTTTTAATTCCTTTTACTTCACAATTTTGAATTATATCAACGCCCATTTCATCAGCACCTCTGGCATATCCCCACGCAACTGCATCATGTCTAGCAGTTCCAGCTCTTCTTTGTAATGTTCCACCTAAAACTGGATATCTTATTTTAGGAGAGGTATTAATTATTGGACAGAATTTTTTAACTTCTTCAGTATTAAGATAAACAGCATCAATGCCATTTAGTCTGTTTGCATGCGTTCTTCTTTTTAGGTCTCTAACATCTTGAAGATTATGAGCTAGATTCATTACCCCTCTTTGACTAAACATCACATTATAATTTAACTCTTGTGAAAGACTCTCCCATATTTTAAGAGCATGATCATAAAGACCAGCACTAGCATCCCATAAATAATTTGATCTAATTATAGTAGTATTTCTTCCAGTATTTCCTCCACCAATCCATCCTTTTTCAACAACAGCAATATTTTTCATGTTATGCTTTTTTGCTAAATAATAAGCTGTTGCTAAACCATGACCACCACCACCAATAATTACCGCTTCATATTCTTTTTTTGGTGCAGGATCTTTCCAGGCTTTTTCCCAATTTTCGTGATAAGAAAAAGCATTCTTTATTAATGAGAATATTGAATACTTATTTTTCATAATTATTGAATAATTACTTTATTAATATCGATTATTCAATACAATCAAAAGCGACAAATTTCTTGGAAGAGTGGGTGAGAGGCTTAAACCAGTCGTTTGCTAAATGACCGTGCGAGGAAACTTGTACCGAGGGTTCGAATCCCTCCTCTTCCGCCATCTTTAAAATAAGGGATTGTTCTTAAAAAAATCCTTCATTCCAATAGGTCTTTGCTCAAGCACATACCTGTAAACATTATAATTTTCCAAAACTCTTTGGACGTAATTTCTAGTTTCTTTAAATTTAATTAATTCAATCCAATCGATATAATCAATTTGATTTTTTTGCGGATTTTTGTTTATTTTTTTCCAGTATCTTACTCTTTTTGGCCCAGCATTGTAAGCGGCTACAGCAAAAGGATAAGCGCCATCATATTCTAGTATGAGCCCAGCAATATAATGAGATCCCAAATTAATATTATATTCAGCATCAGTAGTTAGTCGAGATTTTGAGTAGGGAAGTTTTGCCTGTTTGGCAACTAGTTTAGCTGTGTAAGGCATGAGTTGCATTAAACCTTTGGCACCAGCATGACTATTTGCACTTAAATCAAATTCACTTTCTTGTCTTATGATTGAGAGAATAAAAGCGTTATCAGGAATTTTTCTTCCGTTAATATATTTTGGTGTACTTATAATTGGGTAGTTGTATTTATTATGAAATCTTTTTTCATATGAAGCTATTTTAGAAATTTGAATTGCAAAATCAAAACGTTCTATATTTGTTGCAAGTTCAGCAGCCAAGACTTCACTACCACTACTAACATCATCATTAGCTAAATGTCTTAATATGTGTTTAGTATATTTATCTTCATCTAATTCATCTAATAAATAAATTAATTTAACTAGGTCTTTCTTAAAAAAATAATTGCGATATTCCTTTTGGATAATCATATCTTTTGAGAGTTCAAATTTTTCATTTGGGCTTATTTCCATAAACGCTAATTGACCGTAATAAGTAGTTAAATAATTTGATGCTTCTTTAAACCATTTGTAAGATAAATCTTTATCACCAAGCTTTTTATAGGTTTTACCAAGCCAATAAGCACCTCTAGCTGTGCTAATAGGATATCCTACATTGTTATAAAAATTTTCAAAATGTTCTTTGGCTAATACAGGATCATCTAAAAAACTCAGGGCTATCCAACCACTCATCCACTCAGCTGCAGCAAATTCAGCTCCTTCAGTCATTCCATGGTTACTAGCAATCTTATAAGCTAATTCATATTTTTTTTTATATATTAATGATCTAGAAATTATTTCTCTTTCTATCCACCATTTATCCGGACGTACCAAATAATCTTTTGTGTTTTTTATCTTTAAAAGAATTTCTACAGAGCTATCAACTCTTCCTCTTTTTCTTCTCCATTTTAATCTATCATAATTTAAACCAGCATCATTTTTAAGATTAGGGGGAACTTTAGAAATAGCATTATCGACACCATAAGATTTACTCATTAATAGTTGTCTAGCTGTATATAATAGCTCATAATCTTTGGGTAAATATCTTAACAATCGTTTTAAATCCCAGTATTTGTTATTCCAGGCAAGATATTCTGCACGCTTAATATAATCATCTGCATTGAGGTATTTCTTAAATTTTTTGCGATAAAATCTTAAATCTGTTTTAGATAATTCAGCTGATATCCAGCCTTCTTTAATAAATCCTATTCCTTTTTCTTTATTACCATTAAGAATAAGACTTTCACCTAATATCATTTTACCGAAACCACTCAAAGGTTCTGCGGGCCCAAACCAGTCTATAATTTTTTTTGGACTAACTTTTTCTGTAGAAAGTTTATGCTCAGCTAAATATTTTATTCGTCCTATTCTAGGATAATCCTCATTTGTGTCTATAAAGGTTTTGTAATCATAATAAGAAGCCTGATTTCCTTTTGTAAGCAAATGTCTCCATTGAATAAAATCATATATAGATTTATCTTTAGCTCTTTTGGCTGTTTTTATTGCATCTGTCCATCTAGCTTTTTTCATTTCAGAAATTGCTTTTTTCGCTAATGCAAAATCTTTTTTACGATAATATTTTGATATTTTTATCTCTGTTGTTTTTTTTGTCCCAGCGATTAAAGGTTTTTTTTTAGGAAGTATTAGACCACTTATCTTTTTTTCAGCTTTAGATTTAACTTTTTTTTCTATCTCTTCGTTTGCTATTTTTGGTATTGGTTTAGGCAAAGGTTTTAGCACATCTATTAATAATTTTTTTTGGGTTAGCTCCTCAGATTGCATTGGTTTTTTTAATGGGATTATGTCAGATTGAGTTATAGTGAGTAAACCGAATAAATTAATCAATACTATCCAAAATAAGATTTTTTTAATCATAATCTTTTACTATATGAATCTTCAATGTATGTTATAAGTATTTATGTTTAAAGGATCAAATGTTGCTTTAGTCACCCCGTTTAAAAATGATAAGCTTGATGATGAGGCATATATTAATTTAATTCATTTTCATATCCAAAATGGGACAAATGGATTAGTTCCAGCAGGAACAACTGGTGAGTCACCAACTTTAAGTCATAACGAACATGAAAGAGTGATTGAGTTATGTGTAAAAGAAAGTAATGGAAAATTGCCAGTTTTTGCAGGTACAGGATCGAACTCTACTGAGGAGGCCATTTCACTTACAACTCATGCAGAAAAAATTGGCGCAAACGGTGCTCTCATTGTTACTCCATATTATAATAAACCAACACAAGAAGGCTTGTATCAACATTACAAAGCAATAAATGATAAATGTGGAATTCCAATATTGATTTACAATATACCTGGTAGATCTGTTATTGACATGTCAGTTGACACAATGGCTCGATTGTTCGAATTAAAAAACATAATTGGTGTTAAAGATGCTACTGGAGATTTAGATAGAGTAGATCAATCTTTAAACAAAATGGGAAAAGAGTTCATCCAATTAACGGGTAATGATGATAATGCTTTAGAATTTAATAAAAGAGGTGGAGTAGGAGCAATAAGTGTTACTGCAAATATAGCTCCAAAACTTTGCTCTGATTTTCAAAAATTATCGAAATCTAAAAATGATAATGAAATAGAAGAGGCAGAAAAACTTGATAAGATTTTACAACCACTTCATCATGCGATGTTTGTTGAAAGCAACCCAAGCCCAGTAAAATATGCAGCAAAATTGTTAAATCTTTGTGATGATAATGTAAGACTACCTCTTGTAAAAGTGACAACTGAAACTAAGGATATTGTCAAAAAAGCACTTCATTCTGCAAAACTAGTTTAATGAAAAAAAAAACCAATAGTGGTTTAAAAATAATTTGTCTTAATAAAAAAGCTAGTTTTAATTATTTTTTTGAGGATTTGTTTGAAGCAGGTATCGTCTTAAAAGGTTCTGAAATAAAATCAATTCGTAATGGTAAAGTAAACATAGCAGATTCTTATGCAATAGAAAAAAAAGGTGAAATAGTCTTGATAAATTCACATATTGCATCTTATAAGCAAGCTAGTTATTCAAACCATAATCCAACCGATGAAAGAAAATTGTTATTAAATAAAAGAGAAATCAATAAACTAATTGGCAAAATACAAAGAGATGGTCTTACAATAGTACCTACAAAAATGTATTTTAGAAAAGGAAAAGCAAAATTAGAGTTAGCTGTAGCCAAAGGTAAAAAACAATTTGATAAAAGAGCAGTAAAAAAACAAAGAGATTGGAATCGTGATAGAGCAAGATATATTAGAAAATCAAGTTAGTCCTGTCTATTTAGGTATAGGTTCTAATCTAGGAAATAAAATCAATAATATTGAATTAGCTAAATCAAAATTAATTCTTAATGATATTATAATAGTAAAATCATCAAGTTATTATGAGAGTTTGTCTTGGCCTGATAATAACAATCCTAAATTTTATAATATTGTAGTTAAGGTTTTAACTAAATTATCACCTTTTAAATTAATGAGTATTTGTAAAACTATTGAAATAAGTCTGGGACGTAAGAAAAGACTTCGAAATGCTCCTAGAGAGTGCGATATTGATATAATTGATTTTAATAAAAAAAAATTGAAAGGCGAATTAAATCTACCTCATTCAAGAATGCACAAAAGAAATTTCGTCCTTTTTCCATTATTTGAGATAGATAAAACTTGGAAACATCCAGTCTCAAAACATTCCATAAAAAAACTATTATTATCATTAAAAAATAGAGACATTAGGTCTATTAAACAAATTTAATTTAGTGATATAGTGTTTGAATGCTTAATTCTGAAGATTTAATAAATAAAGTAAAGATTTATAACAAATTTTTAAACCCTGAAAAACTAAACAAAGCTTATGATTTTGCTGTCAAAGCACATAGTAATCAAAAGAGAGCTTCAGGTGACCCATATTCAGTGCATCCAATAGAAGTTGCAAATATCCTTACAGATCTTAAATTAGATAGCGCTACTATTACTACTGGTTTATTACATGATACAATCGAAGATACCTATGCTACTTATGAGACCATTAAAGGAGAATTTGGTGAAGAGGTAGCAGATTTAGTTGATGGTGTCACAAAAATTTCAGTTTTTGAGAACACCGCGACCACAAACTCAAAAGCAGAAAACTTTAGAAAACTTATTTTAGCTACTTCAAAAGATATAAGAGTTTTGTTAGTTAAAATTGCAGATCGTTTACATAATATGAGAACGATTAAAGCTATTACCAAAGAAGATAAAAGAAAAAGAATAGCTCAAGAGACAATGGAAATTTATGCACCATTGGCTGATAGAATGGGAATGCATCGAATTCGTGATGAGCTAGAAGATTTATCTTTTGAGGTTTTGAATAATGATGCAAGAACATTAATTCAAAATAGATTAGATGAGATCAAATCTGACAAAAAAAATATTTTCGAGACTCTTTCTAATGAAATAAACACTTTGTTAAATAACAATAATATACAATCTAAAATTTATGGAAGAGGCAAAACACCTTTTTCAATTTGGAGAAAAGTTCAAAAGAAACGAGTTTCTCTTGAACAGATAACAGATATTATTGGATTTAGAATAATTTTAAAAAATATTGATGATTGTTACAAAACTTTAGGGATAATTCATAAAGAATACAATTGTATACCTGGCAAATTTAAAGATTATATCTCATCACCTAAAATTAATGGTTATAAATCAATTCATACCGCAGTAATTGGATCTAATAAAAAACCCGTAGAAATTCAAATTAGAACAACAGAAATGCATGATTTTGCTGAAAGAGGTATTGCTTCACACTGGCAATATAAATCTTCTGAGAAATTTAATTCTTTAACTTGGAAAGAATATGACTGGTTAAAAGATTTAGTAGAAATCATTGAAAAAAATGAAAATCCAGAACATTCATATGAATATACAAAACTACAAATGTTCCAAGAAAATGTTTTTTGCTTCACACCAAAAGGATCGGTTATTAAATTACCAAAAGATGCTACTCCAATTGATTTCGCTTACGCCGTGCATACTAAAATAGGAGATACAGCAATTGGATGTGAAATTAATGGTAATAAAAGTGAACTCCAAACTATTTTAAGGAATGGAGATCGAGTTAAAATTATTACCTCTAAAAATCATTCACCATCATTGCATTGGATCCCAATAACAAAAACAGGAAAAGCAAGGGCAGCTATAAGACGCTATTGGCATGAAAAGGGAGAAAAAAAAGAGGAAAGAGTAAAAAAGTACAATACTACCTTATGGATTTCTTTACCGGATAAACCTGGTCAGCTTGGTAATGTTAGTTCATTAATTGGATTGCATAAACTGAATATTTCAAATCTTGTGATGGCAGGTAAAAATCCGAACTATATAAATTTTAAATTTCAATTAATCATAAGAGATTTAAAAAATTTCACTAATTTTATTGCAGAGCTAAAACAAAAAGGTATAAAATTTAAAATAATTAGACACGAAGATAAAAGAAATGCTTTCACACAAAAAATCCTTAGATATTTTAAGAAAAACTAATGCGTTATTAGAGGGACATTTTGTTTTATCTTCTGGATTACACTCTTCAAAATATATTCAATGCGCGAAACTATTAAGTTTTCCACATAAGGCTGAGAAAATATGTAAATCTTTAGCTAGTAAAATTAAGAAAAAATTTAAAAACTTCGACTTAATATTATCACCGGCAATGGGTGGTATAGTAATTGGTTATGAAATTGGCAGACTACTTAAAAAAGAAACTATTTTCTGTGAAAGAGTAAAAGGAAAATTTAAATTAAGAAGAGGTTTCCAAATTAAAAAAGGATCAAAAGTATTAATTATCGAAGATGTTATAACCACAGGGAAATCAAGCATGGAATGTGTAAAATTGATTAAAAATTCAAAAGCAAAATTAATTGGTTTTGCAACAATTATTGATAGGTCATCAAAAAAAAATTTAAAAATAAAAAAAGATATAGTTTCACACCTTAAAATTTCTGTTCCAACTTATAAAAAGAATAATATTCCAAATGAGTTGAAATTAGTCCCAATTTCAACACCAGGAAGTAGATACACGAAGTGAGACGTCTTGGAGTAAATATTGATCATATAGCAACTCTAAGAAATGCTAGAGGTGAACTACATCCAGACCCAATATTTGCAGCTAAATTTGTTAAGAAAGCAGGTGCTGACTCAATAACAATTCATCTTCGTGAAGATAGAAGACATATTAAAGATAATGATGCAAAAAAAATTTGTTCTCTAAAAAAGATTTTGATTAATTTAGAAATCTCAACAAACCCAAAAATGATAAGAAAAGCATTGAAAATAAAACCAAATTATATTTGTTTAGTGCCAGAAAATAGAAAAGAAGTTACCACAGAAGGAGGTTTAGACTTAGATAAAAATAAAAATAAAATCAGAAATATTATTTCAAAATTTAGAAAGAAAAAAATTAGAACAAGTTTATTTATAAATCCATCAATTGATGATATCAAGACCTCATATAAATTAGGATCTGATTGTATTGAAATTCATACAGGTAAACTCTCTAGATTAGTAAAATTAAGGAAAAATTATTCCAAAGAACTTGATAGAATTAAAAAATGTTCAATTATTGCAAAAAAAATTGGTTTAGAAGTTCATGCTGGTCATGGACTTGATTATAAAACAACTAAACTTTTAACTAAATTTAAAGAAATAGAAGAATTTAATATAGGACATTATTTAATCGGCGAATCAGTCTTTTTTGGTTTATCCAAAGTAATTAAAAGATTTAAAAAAATTATTAAATAACAGAAATGAAAATATTAGGAATTGGCGTTGATGTAGTAAATAATAAAAGAATTCAGCCTTTAATTAAAAATCAAAACTTTATAAAAAGAACTTTTGGACCTAATGAACTTAAATTTTCTAAAAATAAAGTAAATAGAACAAGTTTTTTTGCAAAAAGATTTGCAGCAAAAGAAGCTCTATCAAAATCATTTGGTACCGGAATAAGAGACAATTTAAGCTTTAAAGATATTGAAATCTTAAATGATAAAATGGGTAAACCTTTTTTCTTTAAATCAAAAAAAATTGATAAAATAATAAAAAAAAAATTTAAAATTAAGAAATATGATTTGTTTCTTTCATTATCAGACGAAAAGGATCATTCAATAGCATTTACAATTTTAGTTAAAAAATAATGTTAGATAAAAATTTTTTTAAAGAAAACATAAAAACTGTATTTTATGCTTTAATTATTGCTATTTTTATCAGATCGATATTTCTTCAACCATTTTATATACCATCTTCATCAATGGAGCCTAATCTGTTAGTTGGAGACAGGTTATTTGTAACTAAATATTCATATGGTTATAGCAAACATTCATTTCCTTTTAGTCCACCTATTTTTACAGGAAGGTTAATGTTTAGTGAGCCGAAAAGGGGAGATGTAGTTGTATTCAAAACTCCTGCAGATAATAGAACTGATTATATAAAAAGATTAATTGGTTTGCCCGGAGATCAAGTACAATTTATTAACTCAAATTTGTATATAAATAACTCAGAGGTTTTAAAATCCAGAATCTCAGAAAGTGATAAGATATTCTGTGGAAATAGAAACATTGATGTATTTACCTTTGAGGAAATTTTACCTAATGGAAAAAAACATAAAACTGTTTACTTAAAAGATTATACTTTTAAAAATTCTGATAGATTTGTAGTTCCAAAAGATCACTACTTCTATTTAGGAGATAATAGGGATTGTTCTAAGGATAGTAGATATTTATCAAGCGTAGGATATGTACATAAAGACAATCTTGTAGGAAAAGCTCAATTTATTTTCTTCTCTTCAGATAGATCTATTGGAAGTATTTTTTCATTTTGGAAATGGAACAAATCAATCAGATTTGATAGATTCTTTAAAAAGATCAAATAATGAAAATTAATTATCAAACTTTAGAAAAAAAAATTAAGATCTATTTTAAAGACAAAGATTTGTTAGTTAGATCATTAACACATAAAAGCTATAGCAAAGAAATTAATAATGAAAAATTAGAATTTTTAGGAGATCGTGTTTTAGGATTAGTAATTGCAAAAAAACTTTTGGAAATTTACCCCAATGAAAAAGAGGGTATATTAGACAAAAAGTTTGCATCGTTGGTAAATAAGAAAACCTGTTTGCAAATCTCAAAAAAAATTAATCTTGATAAATATATTTTAACTTTAGATATTAAGAAAAAGAAAAATATAATAGAGGATAAAGTTGTTTCTGATTGTTGTGAGGCTCTAATAGGATCTATTTATCTAGATAAAGGTTTTAATTCTGTAGAAAAATTTATTTTAGAATTTTGGTCAGAAAATATTAAAGATAGTATTGTAACTCAAATTGATGCAAAAACAAAATTACAAGAATTCTCTTTAAAAAGATTTAAGAAATTACCTATTTATAAACTTATTTCAAATACAGGACCAAGACATAAACCCCTTTTTAAAGTTGGTGTGAAATTAATTGATACTAAGTTTTTTTTAGCAGAAGGTAGTTCAAAAAAAGATGCTGAACAAAATGCTGCTATTAAATGCTTACAAAATCAGAGTAAATTATGATTTGGGACGATATTGGATTTTTATTAAATAAAAATAGATATAATGAAAATTCATTAATATCCGAAATTTATACTAAAAATTTTGGCAAAGTAAGTGGCATTATCTTTGGTGGAACTTCAAAAAAAATCAAGAACTATCTTCAAATAGGAAATAAACTATATGTAAATTATAATTCTAAAAATGAAAATAGCATGGGTTATTTTAAAATAGAGATTCAAGAAGCTTTATCTCCACTGTATTTTGATAATCATCAAAAATTAACTTGTATTTCCTCAGCTATGAATTTGGTTAAATTACTTACCGCTGAGTCACAAAAAAATGTAAAGATATTTTCTTTATTAGAAGAATTTTATATTCTATTAAACTCTAAAGATTGGATAAAAAATTATATCTTTTGGGAGTTGGAACTATTTAAATCTTTAGGCTATGACTTAACTTTTGAGAATATAGTTAATAAAAAAATTATCGGTGACCAAAAACAATATATATTAAAGTCATCAACAGAAAAAAGAATTATACCTAATTTTTTAATAGAAAAAAATAACTCAACTGTAGATATAGGATCTTTACTGACAGGTCTTAAATTGTTGAGTGATTATCTTGAAAAGTCAATATTAAAGCCAAATAACCTAAACCAACCAATCAGCAGATTGCAATTTATTAATACTTTAAAATAATTATTTAATAATTTGGTCTAATCTATCAGCATAATAACTAACAATAGCATTTGCTCCAGCTCTTTTAAACGAAATAAGGCTTTCTAAAATAATGTTTCGATCAATTAAATTATTTTTAATTCCATGTTCTAATAAAGAATATTCACCTGAGACTTGATATGCCATAACTGGAATCTTAAAGTTTTCTTTAACTTTTTTAATAATATCGAGATATGGTAATCCTGGTTTAACCATAACCATATCAGCTCCTTCTTTAATATCCAAAGCAACCTCTCTTAAGGCTTCATCACTATTTCTATAATCCATTTGATAATTTTTTTTATTTCCTTTTAATAAGTTTTTTGAACCAACTGCATCCCTAAAAGGGTCATAAAAACCTGACGAATATTTAACAGCATAAGAAAGGATTTGTGTCATTTTAAAATTATGTTTGTCTAGATATTTTCTGATTTCCCCAATTCGACCATCCATCATGTCAGATGGTGCTAAAACATCGCAACCCATTTGTACTTGTAATAAAGATTGATCTAACAAAATTTTTATGGTTTCGTCATTTAACACATATTTGTTTTGTAAAAGTCCATCATGACCATGTGAGGTATATGGATCTAATGCAACATCGCACATTATTCCAATATCATTTTTATATCTATTCTTAATTCTCTGTAGTGCTCTACAGACTAGATTATTTTCGTTAAGAGCCTCGGTGCCTAAGTCATTTTTTTTTCTTTTTTCAGTGTATGGAAACAATGCAATCATAGGTATGCCTTTTTTAATTGTTCTATCCACAATATTATTTAATTTATCTATTGTGTACCTGTAAACACCAGGCATCGATTTAATTGATTGTTTTTTATTTTTTCCATCAATAAGAAAAATTGGTAAAATAAAATCATTAGGTGTAAGATTGTTTTCTTCAATTAACCTTCTTGACCAATCAGTTTTTCTATTGCGTCTAAGTCTCAATGCTGGGAATTTTCCTGTAATCATGTTTAAATCTATTTAAAATATGCGACAAATGTTATATACAAATATATCTTAAAAAAGATATTAAACAATATCAGGAGACAATAAATTACAGATGAATTTAAATTTTAACGATTTTCAAAAACAGGATATTAAGTTTGATGTAAACAAACTTCAAAATGCCTATAAAGAATTATTAACCATCAAGGGTTTTTCAGGCGTAGATGGTGTTTCAAATTTTAGTGCCATTTCATTAACACAAATACCAGGTGATCCAGACTCTATTAAAGGTAATAAAGCAAGAGGTGTGTTCTGGACTAAACCAAACTCTTCTGGAAAAGAAACTATGAGAGATCAAATGATTGATGAATCTGCTTATTCTGAATTTATTGAAGATTACAAATATACTTATTTCAAAGAAGTATTTGATGTCCTTTCCTCAAAGTATAAATTAGGACGTGTAAGAATTTTATTAAAGGAGCCAAGATCAACTTTAAGCTGGCACAGAGATCCAGAGCCAAGACTTCATATTCCAATAATTACCAACCCGGGTTCTATAATGGTTATTGATAATGTTGCAAAACATATGCCTGCAGACGGATCTGTTTGGATTACTAATAATACTAAATATCATAATGCATTCAATGGAGGAGAGGAAAATAGAATCCATTTAGTGGCATGCGTTTTAGATTACAAATTTAATTAATTTGAAAAAAATATTTATTTCTTCAGATCACGCTGGATATAATTTGAAAGAACAAATTAAAAAAAGATTTTTTAAAAAATACAATTTTCATGATCTTGGGACTGATAACTCAAAGATCTCAGTAAATTACCCAGATTATGCTCATAAATTATGTAAAAAGGTCAGCGTTAACTCAAAAAATATGGGTATTTTAGTTTGTGGTTCAGGTATGGGAATGTCAATGACTGCAAATAAACACAAAAAAATTCGAGCTGCGATGTGTTATTCAATAAAAAACACAAAATTATCTAGATTGCATAACGATGCGAATATTATAACATTAGGATCTAGATTGACAAAAAAAAATACTGCCTTTAAATGTATTGAAACATTTATTAATACTAAATTTGAGGGTGGTAGACATAAAAAAAGAGTAAAAAAAATATAAGGAAAAAATGTCAAGTGAAACAAAATATATAAATTCTTCTTATCAAGATTTTTTTGAAAAAAGTCTTTCAAAGTCTGATCCAGATTTATTTAAGGCAATAAATGATGAGTTAATAAGACAACAAAATCACATTGAGTTAATAGCTTCTGAAAATATAGTTTCACAGGCTGTATTAGAAGCTCAAGGATCAGTTCTAACAAATAAATATGCAGAAGGTTATCCGGGAAAAAGATATTACAATGGTTGTGAACATGTTGATGTTGCAGAACAACTAGCACTTGAGAGAATAAAAAAACTTTTCAATTGCAAGTATGCAAATGTTCAACCTCATTCAGGTGCTCAAGCAAATGGTGCCGTATTTTTGGCTTTGTTAAAACCAAATGACACTTTTATGGGTATGAGCTTAAATTCAGGAGGTCACATAACTCATGGATTAAAAATTTCAATGTCGGGTAAATGGTTTAATGCGATAAGTTATGATGTAGATAAAAAATCTGAATTAATTGATTATGATAATGTTGAAAAACTCGCTCTAGAACATAAACCAAGATTAATTATTGCAGGTGGTAGTGCGTATTCAAGAGTTATTGATTTTAAAAGATTTAGAGAAATTGCTGATAAGGTTGGTGCTTATCTTATGGTAGATATGGCTCATTTTTCCGGTTTAGTAGCTGGCAAAGGATATCCAAATCCTTGCGACTATGCGCATGTTGTTACTTCTACAACACACAAAGTATTCAGAAGTGCACGTGGTGGAATTATTCTATCAAATGATTTAGATCTTGGAAAAAAGTTTGATACAGCTGTTTTTCCTGGTTATCAAGGTGGTCCTTTAATGCATATCATCGCTGCCAAAGCTGCAGGTTTTTTTGAAGCATTAAAACCTGAGTTTCAAACATACATAAAGAATGTTTTAGCAAACGCTAAAATGTTAGCGGAAACTTTAAAAAATAATGGATTTAAAATTTACTCAGGTGGCACAGATACACACCTAATGTTAGTTGACTTAAGACCTTTTGGTGTAAAAGGAAATGTAGCCTCTGAGAGTTTATGTAGAGCCAATATTACTTGTAATAAAAATGGAATCCCTTTTGATACTGAAAAACCAATGATAACTTCAGGTATAAGACTTGGTTCACAAGCTGCTACAACAAGAGGATTTGGCTTAAAAGAATTTGAAAAAGTAGGCGAATTAATAACTAAAGTAATTAAAGGATTATCCAAAAATCCAGAAGATAATAGTCAAATAGAGGAAGAAGTTAGGAAAGAAGTAATTGATTTATGTTCTTCATTTCCGATTTACAAAAATTTGAATAGATGATTTGTTCAATATGTAAGAAAGGTGAGACCTCAGTTGTAGACTCACGTCCAACAGAGGATGGCACCGCTATACGTAGAAGAAGATTGTGCGTGTGTGGTGCGAGATTCACTACTTTTGAAAGAGTTCAATTTAGAGAATTAATGGTAGTAAAAAAAAATGGAAGAAAATCTGCTTTTGATAGAGATAAGCTTGCAAAATCAATTTATATTGCCCTTAAAAAAAGACCTTTAGATACTGAAACTGTTGAAAAATTTATAAGTCGGGTCTCTAGATCACTAGAGGAACTAGGTCAAAATGAAATTTCGAGTAATACAATAGGAACAATGGTGATGGAAGGTTTGAAAGAACTTGACCCAGTTGCTTATGTTAGATTTGCCTCAGTTTATAGAAATTTTAAAGAAGAACAAGATTTTGTACAATTTGTGGACAAACTAGATGTCTACAAAAAAAGATAAATTTTCAAATCAAGATAAAGATTTTATGAAATTAGCTTTAAATTTAGCTAATGCGCGAAGAGGTTTAACAGGAAACAATCCTTCGGTTGGATGTGTGATAGTAAAGAATAATAGAATAATATCTATAGGACAAACAGGTTATAATGGCAGACCCCATGCGGAACATAGTGCTATTTTGAATTGTTCAGAAAATTTAAAAGATTCAAAAATGTACGTTACGTTAGAGCCATGCAATCATTATGGAAAAACTCCACCATGTACTAAAAATATTATAAAGAATAAGATTGGTGAAGTTAATTATTCAATTGATGATATTGATTTAAAAGTAAAAGGTAAGAGTTATTCAATATTAAGAAAAAATAAAATTAGAGTTAAAAAAGGACTTTTAAGAAAAGACGCACAAAATTTATACAAATCATATTTTTTTAATAGAAAAAAGAAATTACCATACGTAATTGGAAAAATTGCAGTATCAAAAAATAAAATTATTTATAGCGAAATATCAAAAAGAATTACTGATAAAACATCTGATAAATTAACTCATTATTTAAGATTAAAAAGCGATGGTATAATGATTTCTGGTAAAACTCTAAATATAGATAATCCAAAACTAAATTGTAGATTAAAGGCTTTTAGTCAATTTTCCCCAAAAAGAATTATTTTAGATAAATATTTACAGATAGATTTGAAAAGTTATATAGCTAAATCTATTAAAAATAAGAATACAATAATTTTCTATAATTCTGGCGATAAATCAAAAATAAAGATTTTAAAAAAAAGAGGTACTATTTTAATAAAACAATCTACAGATAAATACAAAAATTTTGATTTAAAAAAGATTCTAAAAGATTTATATAAAATAGGAATAAGAAATCTATTAGTAGAAGGCGGAGATATATTAACAAAAAATTTTCTTAAAAAAAAATTATTTAATGAATTTTATATGTTTATAAGTTCGAAAAATTTATCTAAAAATAAAAAACATGTTAATTTTACCTCTTTCAGCATTTTAAATACCAATTATTATAAATATAAAATAAATTCCAAATTAGCTAAAGATAAATTAACTATTTATAAAAATTGAAATGTTTAATGGAATTATATTTAACAAAGGTTTAATAACAAAAATAATTAAAAGACCTAAAGGAATTAATATCTTTGTAAACTCTAATCTAAAATTAGGTTTAAAAGATATAGGTGTTTCAGTAGCTTGTGATGGAGTTTGTCTTACTCTCATTTCAATAAAAAAAAAAATTATGGAATTTTATTTATCTAATGAAACTATAAAAAGATCGAAATTTAGATACATAAAGTTAAGCGATAAAATTAATCTAGAACTTCCTCTTAAATATGGTCAAAAAATCTCAGGACACATTTGCCAAGGCCATGTTGACACGGTTGGGAAAATATCATCAGTAAACAAAATTGATAAATCTTATCTATTTGATTTTGAAATTAATAAAAAAGAGAGAAAGAATATAATTGAAAAAGCTTCAATTAGTATAAATGGTATATCATTAACAATTTCTAAAGTAACGAAAAAAGGTTTTCAAATCTGGATAATTCCTCATACTTATAAATTAACAAATCTATCATCTCTTAAAAAAGGTAATTTAGTTAACGTAGAAATAGATATTCTTTCAAAATACGTTAGAAACTATTTTTATGAAAAAAAATAATTATTCGTCTATAGAAACTATAATAAATGTAGCAAGAAAAGGGGGCATGTACATTTTAGTTGATGATGAAAAAAGAGAAAATGAAGGTGATTTAGTTATTTCAACTTCGGATACAAATGCAAAAAATATTAACTTCATGGCTAAATATGGAAGAGGCCTAATTTGTTTAGCTTTAGATAGTCTTCAGGCTAAAAGATTAAATTTATCTTTAATGTCACCTGTAAATCAATCAAGAAATCAGACAGCATTTACAATTTCAATAGAAGCTAAAAAAGGTATCACAACCGGTATATCGGCGAAAGATAGAGCAAGAACTATCAAAATAGCCTCAAAGAAAAATGTTAACAAAAAGGATATAGTATCGCCAGGACATGTATTTCCAATCATTGCTAAGGATGGTGGTGTTCTTGTAAGAGCAGGTCACACAGAAGCTTCTGTTGATATTTCAAAGTTAGCTAAAAAAAATAATTCAGCAGTCATTTGTGAAATAATGAATGAAGATGGAACGATGGCTAAAGGTCAAGAGCTTTTCAATTTTGCACAAAAACACAAACTTAAGATTGGTAAAATTGAAGATTTAATTTCTTATCGATTAAAAAAAGAAAAATTAGTAAAATTAAAAAAATCTTCTGATATCGTAGTAAAAAATCAAAAATATAAAATCAAAATATATGAGAATCTTTTAGATGGATCAGAGCACTTCGCGCTCATAAAAGGTACTCTAAAAAGATCTATAATACCACGTGTTAGAGTTATTTCATCAAACGTAGTTTATAATTATCTTATTAGCCAAAAACTTCCCAATTCATTTGATAAAACAATAAATTATTTTAAAAGATATAATAATTGTGTATTAATCTTTATTAAAGATACAAACTTAAACTCTGTTACTCAAACACTTAAAAGTTTTAGAAATAAAAGTTTAAAGAAAAAAGGTAAAGATAATCTTATTAGAAATTATGGTATAGGTGCCCAAATAATTAAAGACTTAAAAATTAAAAAGATGACATTAATTACTAGATCTCCAAAAAAAGTTATTGGATTAGAAGGGTATAATATTAAAATAACTAAACAAGAATTAATTTGATGAAAAAAATTTTAATAGTCACAGCAGATTATTATAAAGATATCTCTTTGGGTTTGTTAAATAGTGCAAAAAAAAATCTCCCAAGAAATTTTAATATAATAATAATAAAAGTACCTGGCGTATTTGAGATTCCTGTAACCATCTCAAAACATTTAAAAAAATTTGATGCTTTTATTGCACTTGGATGTGTAATAAAAGGTCAGACTCCTCATTTTGATTTTATATCTCAATCCTCTACTAATGCCATTATGAACCTTTCTATAAATGCAAAAAAACCTATAGGAAATGGAATTCTTACTTGCTTAAATATGAAGCAAGCAAAGGCCAGGAAAAAAAAGGGTGCTGAGGCAGCAAAAGCTGTTATGTCAGTTTTATCACAAAGATGAAACCCAAGTATAGCCCAAAAAATAACCCAAGAGTTATTATCATTCAAAAATTATATGGCGTTTTGTTTAATAAAAACGACAAAATAGAATTTCCAAAACATAGATTTAAAAAATTTATTAAGGACATTGTTTTAGGTACAATTGAACGAAACGAAATTATTGTAGATGAATTAGATAAAAATTTAGGTGATAATTTTGATTTATTTAAATTAGATAAAATATTCCAAGTTATCTTGAAATCTGCAACATATGAAATTTTATATAAGCCCAATGTATCAATTAGAATAATTATTAAAGAATACCTAAATGCATCTAATCTTTTTTTAAATGACTCTCAAACAAAATATTTAAATGCATTACTAGATAATGCTGCAAAAAAGTTAAGATCTCCTAATGCATGAATTTGATATAATTAAAAAATATTTTTCAAAACTTTCTTTAAATAATAAAAACTCACTCAGCTTAAATGATGATGTTTTTTTTGATAAATCAAAAAAATTAGTTATTTCTGTAGATACTTATATTGATAAATCTCATTTTTTTAATTTTAAAAATCCTGATTTGGTTGTTAAAAAAATTTTAAGATCCTCTATTTCTGATTTGATTTGTAAAGGTGTTAAACCAAAATACTATTTTATTTCAGGCTCTGGAAATAGAAAAACATTTAAAAAATCAAATTTAAGTAAAATTTCCCAATCATTAAAACAAGAGCAAAAAAAGTTTGGTATTCACATATCAGGAGGAGATACTGTCTTTTCAAACAAATTGAGCTTTACCATAATTTCTGTTGGTTTTTCCCCTAATATAATATTTAGGAATAAAGCAAAATTAAATGATGATATCTATGTAACAGGTAACTTGGGCGATAGTTATATGGGCTTAAGAATTTTAAAAAAAAGAATCTCTTTAAAAAAAGATCTCAATAAATATTTTCTTAAAAAATATTATCTTCCAGAATTACATATTAATTTAGCAAAAAAATTATTTAATTTTGCGAATACCTCTATAGATATTTCTGATGGCCTTTTTGCTGATTTAGATAAATTAGTTAATAAGCAGAAGCTATCTTATAAAATAAATTTAACTGATGTTCCAATATCTAATGATTTAAATAAGGTAATTTTATTAAAAAAACTGAAAAAAATAGATTTTATTTCTAACGGTGATGATTACCAGATATTATTCACTGCCTCAAAACAAAAGTCCAGAATCATTAAAAGAACATTTAGATCTTTAGGTATTAAGATTTCAAAAATCGGAAATATTTCTTCAGCTGCTCAAAAATCACAAATTTTTGATGAAAAAGGGAATAAAATTGCCATTAAAAACAAAGGTCATTTTCATAATTTTTAAAAGTTATTTATTGCCTTTTATAGCTTTTTTTGTATTGTCCGATTTTTAATAACTAACAACCAACATAATTAAGGCTTATATGACTTCAACCATTGAAACTATTCTTTTATATACTATTGGTGCTGGATTATTATCTATAATTTATGGATATCTAACTGGAAAAAATATTTTAAATTCAAGCCCAGGAAATTCAAAAATGCAAGATATTGCATCAGCGATACAAATTGGTGCAAAAGCTTATCTCGCCAGACAGTACAAAACAATTGCTATTGTTGGTGTTGTTGTTTTAGTTATTGTAAGTTTTGCTTTTAGTATGCTTGTTGGATTAGGCTACCTTATTGGTGCAACTTTATCAGGTATAGCTGGATATGTAGGAATGTTAGTTTCAGTTCAAGCAAATGTAAGGACTGCTGAAGCATCTAAAAATGGTTTGGCTAGTGGTTTATCAGTAGCATTTAAATCTGGAGCCGTAACTGGAATGTTGGTTGCTGGATTAGCATTATTATCAATAGCTGTTTATTATTATTTATTATTAAAATTTAATGTTGATGAGAGAGAAATTGTAAATGCATTAGTTGCGCTTGGTTTTGGTGCATCATTAATTTCTATTTTTGCGAGGCTTGGTGGAGGTATTTTCACTAAAGGTGCTGATGTTGGAGCTGATTTAGTTGGAAAAGTAGAAGCCGGTATACCAGAAGATGATCCAAGAAATCCTGCTGTAATAGCTGATAACGTTGGTGATAATGTTGGTGATTGCGCTGGAATGGCTGCTGATTTATTTGAAACTTATGCAGTAACTATTGTTGCTACAATGGTTTTGTCTTCAATATTTTTTCCAGGGGATTTGTCAATGATGATTTATCCATTAACAATTGGTGGGGCATGTATTTTAACTTCAATTGTTGGAACTTTTTTCGTTAAACTTGGGAAAAGTAAAAATGTGATGGGAGCATTATATAAGGGATTTGTTGTATCAGCTTTAGCATCCTTAGTTATTTTATATCCAGTTACTGATTATGTTCTAGGTTTAGAAAATTCTTATGATTTAAATAATAAATCATTTTCTGGAATGAGCTTATATTATTGTGGAGTGATAGGATTAATTATCACAGGATTACTAATTTGGGTGACTGAATATTATACAGGAACTAACTATAGACCTGTAAAAAGTGTTGCAAGTTCTTCCACTACAGGTCATGGAACTAATGTAATTCAAGGCTTAGCAATTTCATTAGAAGCTACAGCTATACCAGCTTTAATAATTGTTGCAGGTATTTTACTCACTAACCATATCGCTGGTTTGTATGGTATAGCAATTGCTGTAACAACAATGTTAGCTTTAGCAGGAATGGTTGTTGCTTTAGATGCTTACGGACCAGTTACAGATAATGCTGGCGGTATTGCTGAAATGTCTAAATTGCCAAATAATGTTAGAAAAACTACAGATGCATTAGATGCTGTCGGTAATACTACTAAAGCAGTTACAAAAGGATATGCTATTGGTTCTGCGGGATTAGGTGCTCTAGTTCTTTTTGCAGCATATACAGAGGATATCAAACATTTTTCAAAAGAAGCCGGTTCAAAACTTGAGGGAATTGTCGTAACTTTCGATTTATCAAATCCATATGTCGTAGTTGGCTTATTAATTGGTGGAATGTTACCTTATTTATTTGGGTCTATGGGTATGCAGGCCGTTGGTAGAGCAGGTGGTGCTGTTGTTGTAGAGGTTAGAAGACAATTTAAAAAATATCCAGGCATAATGAAAAAAAAACAAAAACCTGATTATGCTAAACTAGTTGATTTATTAACTGTTGCTGCAATTAAAGAAATGATTATTCCTTCATTATTACCAGTTCTTTCACCAATTGTTTTATATTTTATAATATTAGCAATTGGAGGCCAAGTTGCTGCTTTGGCATCCGTAGGTGCGATGTTATTAGGTGTTATTATTACCGGTCTATTCGTTGCAGTTTCTATGACAGCAGGTGGAGGTGCTTGGGATAATGCTAAAAAATATATTGAAGATGGAAATCATGGAGGAAAGGGGTCTGAAGCTCATAAAGCTGCAGTAACTGGTGATACGGTTGGTGATCCTTATAAAGATACGGCGGGTCCAGCTGTAAATCCAATGATTAAGATAACGAATATTGTTGCTTTACTTTTATTAGCGGTTATCGCTGGCTAATTTCTTTTCTTTTTTTAGCCCTCACACCAAGAGGGTCATTAATTTTTTGTCTCATACTAGACATGAAATCATAAATAAATGAATTTCTAGCAAAATTTGCTTCAGTTGTGTCTTCTGCAACTTTTATTTTTTTCATATCCTCCATATCATAAAACTCTTTTTTCTTTAAAATTCCATAATTATCAATTTCAAGAACAAGTACATCATTTTTGAAAATTTTCATTCTACCTAAATTTTTCAATTTTGATTGTGTTTGTTTTCTCTCAATATATATCCATATATCGTTATCAAATTTACTTCGTGTCGAGGGTGATCCAAGAATTTTTCTTACATCATTACTTGTTGACTTATTGATTATTAATTGTTTTTGTTTTTTATCAAGAAAAGGAACACCGTGATGCTTAACAACTTTTTTAAAAGAACAATTTGATGCTACTAATGCAAAAAAAAATATATATAATATTTTAAACATGTCTGAAAATTATATTAATGTTTATAACAATTTAATCAATTACTCTAGAAATAAAGACTTATATAAATCTCTTAATCGAGAAGATAACTTTTCGGATCGCTTAACACTTTTCCTTATTCATTTTGCTTTCTTTTTAAAAACCTTTAAAAATAAAGAAAATAAGGATATTTTACAAAGAATTTATGATTTTAATTTTAGACAGTTGGAATTAAGTATTCGAGAAATAGGATATGGAGATCAATCAATTAATAAAAAAATGAAAATTTATTTGAATTTATTTCATGCCATTGTTTCAGAAATTCACTTTTGGGATAAATTAGATAAAAATGAAAAATTAAAAAAACTATCATCTTTTTTAGAGGATTTTAAAGAAATTGATATTTTAGTTGATTATTTTGATGATTTTTCTGTTAATTTAAAGAAAAAAACTTTGAATTTTTTTTTAAAAAGTGTAAGTAGTCCATAGTTATGGCAGTACCTAAACGAAAACAAACACCGTCAAGAACTGGTATGAGAAGATCTCAAAATATGAAGTTCTCATCAAAAAACGTGATTGAGGACAAAAAATCTGGTGAATATAGATTGTCTCATCATTTAGATTTAAAAACTGGAATGTACAAAGGTCGTCAAGTTTTAGACCCAGAAGAATAATTAGTATTTTAATGTCAGATTTAATTAAAATTGCAGTTGATGCAATGGGAGGTGATGGATCACCTAAAAAAATCGTTGATGGCATAATCCATAGTCATAAATCAAATAAAAAAAATTTTTTTAAAATTTTTGGAAACAAGTCTGCGATTGAAACATACATTAAAAATAATCTTAATAGAGATTTCTATGAAATTATACATACAGACAATGTTGTTAAGAGTACAGACAGTCCTCTTGAAGCTGCTAAAAGAGGTAAAGATACAAGTATGTGGCTTGCAATTGAAAGTGTAAAAAAAAAAGAAACTGATATTGTAATATCCGCAGGAAATACTGGAGCATTACTTGTTATTTCTAAGTTAAATCTTAAGATGATTGAAAATATAGATAAACCTGCATTATCTGCCTTATGGCCTAATAAAAAAGGGATGAGTGTTGTATTGGATTTAGGTGCAAATATTGAATGTAGTTCAAAAAATTTGGTTGATTTCTCAATTATGGGAGCATCTTTATATAAGTCTCTTTATCCAAAAGAAACACCTAATACAGCTTTGTTAAATATTGGTACGGAAGAATTAAAGGGTAATGAAATTATAAAAGAAACTTTTCAAATACTTAATGAAAAAAAATCTAAAAACTTTAATTTTTCTGGTTATATAGAAGGAAATGAACTTATGGATGGAAATGTTAATGTAATTATTTCAGATGGTTTTACAGGCAATGTAGCTCTTAAAACTGCAGAAGGAACAGCAAACTTTATAACAGATGAACTGAAAAAAGTTTTCAAAGACTCGATTTTGGGTAAAATATCTGCAATTTTGAATTTTTCGAATTTAAATAAGTTCAAAAAAAGATTAGATCCTAGACTCTATAATGGTGCAATTTTCATCGGCTTAGACTCACCGGTTGTAAAAAGTCATGGAGGAACAGATTTCATTGGTTTTTCAAATTCACTAGAAGTATGTAGTAAAATTGTTAAAGGCGATTTAATCAATAAGATAAGAGAAAATATCTAATTAATGAGAATTAATTTAACCAAAAAAGATCTTGTAAATGTAATATATATGCAAGTTGGATTTTCAAAACAAATTACAGAAAATTTAGTTGAAGAATTTTTTTCAATAATAACTTCAAATTTATGTAAAAAAAAATCTGTAAAAATATCAAAGTTTGGAACATTTCTAATTAGATCAAAGAATTCGAGAATTGGTAGAAATCCAAAAACTAAAGAAGAAAAAGAGATATCTAAGAGAGATGTTGTTCTATTTAAACCATCAAAAGAATTTAAAGAATTACTTAATAAAAGTATAAAGGATGCAACCTAATAACACTTGATAAAGATTGCATTATGAAATAGAAAGCTGAAATTTGGTCCCTTCGTCTATCGGTTAGGACACGTGGTTTTCATCCTCGAAAGAGGGGTTCGATTCCCCTAGGGACCGCCACATTTATGATTTTTTATGTTTATATGCTTAAAAGCGTAAATAATAAAATTATTAAAACTTACGTTGGATATACAAATAACCTTAATTTAAGACTTAAAAAACACAATTCCAGTAAAGGGGCAAAGTCAACCCGAGGTTATAAGTGGAAAATTATCTATAAAAAAAGATTTTATGATAAAAGGTTAGCTATGTCATTTGAGTATAAATTAAAAAAAGATAAAAAAAAAAGAAAACAATTGTTAAATATAAGTTGATATGAAGATCGCATCAATTTTACCATATAAAGAAAACTACACACTTAGAGGAGCTGGAGCAGTTGCTCTATGGATTAGTGATTTTATAAGAGATTCTGAATATAAAAAAAATACCTACATTATAGGTAGCACCAAAAATAAAAACTATTTAACAAAAAATTATATAAATATAGATAATATTAATTCAAAACTTAATAGTACAACAAAAGAGTACTCAAATAAAATTATTAATAAAATTAAAAATTTAAATTTTGACATCTTGGAGCTGCACAATAGACCAATTATGGTAAGAGAATTTTTTGGAAAATTAAATTCAAAAATTATCTTATATTTTCATAATGACCCAACTACCATGAAAGGTGCTAAATCAGTTAATGAAAGGATCTATCTTTTAAAAAAAGTTGATAAAATTATTTTTATCTCAAAATGGGTAAAAAAAAGGTTTTTTGAAAATTTACCAAATTTATCAGATAACAACACTGAAATAATCTATCATAGTATTGATCCAATAAAAAAAAATATAAAGAAAAATAAACAAATAATTTTTGTTGGAAAATTAAATGAATCTAAAGGATATGATCTATATTGCAAATCAATGTTTAGAATCTTAGGTCAATATAATGATTGGAGTGCTATTTCAATTGGTGAAGAAAGAAGATTTCAAAATTTCCCTACTCATAAAAGACACTTTAATCTTGGCCAAATTCCACATAATAAAGTTCTAGATTATTTAAGTAAATCAGAAATTGCTGTTATTCCCTCAAGATGGGAAGAGCCATTTGGTAGAACAGCATTAGAAGCCTCTTCACGTGGCTGTGCAACAATAATTTCTAATACTGGTGGTCTCCCTGAAACAACTGATTATGCAATAAAACTAAAAAAATTAAACACTAAAAATATTGAAAAAGAAATTATAAATCTTATTAAAAATGATAAATTTAGAAAGAATATTCAAATCAGAAGTAAAAAATTTGTTAAACATAAGTTAAAAAAAAATTCTCAAAAAATTGATTTAATGAGGCGCTCGTTATTCCCGTTTAAAAAAGTTAATATTAACGGCAATAAATTAAGAATTATAAATATCTATAATTTAGCGCAAAAATTAAATCATAGAATTTACAATCTCTCATTAGGCAAAAAATTTACAAACGGTTTTATCAGAAATGGTCATGATGTAATTGAAATTAGTGATAGAGACTATGTGAGACAAAATAAAGGGATTAATCTATTAAGTTTTAAAGATAAATTTCGTAACTATTTAGTTGAAACTTTTAAAAATTATAATCCAGATTTAATTATTTTTGGTCATTCCGACAACATAAATCAGGAAATTTTATCTGATTTCAGATCAATTAATAAAAGAATAATTATCTCTCAATGGAATGAAGACCCATTAATGAAAAATTTACCAGATACTTCACAAAATATTGATAAATTAAAAGGATTTCTTTCATTAGTAGATCATTCATTTATTACAACTAATCCATCAGTATTAAAACTTTCAAAAAAATTCGCTCAATATATTCATTTTTTTATGACACCTGTAGATAAAAATATTGAATGTTTTGATGTCTTTAAACTTAAGCCGCAGAACGATGTTTTTTATGCAATGAGCCATGGTGTTAATCGAGCAATACTTAAAGAGGGAAAAACAGATAACAGGGTAATTTTTTTAGAAAAACTTATTAAGAAAATAGAGGGAATTAAATACGATTTTTACGGAATTGGAAAACAAGAACCCGTTTGGGGAAATGAATTTTATAAATCGTTACTTAATTCAAAAATGGCCCTAAATTTAAGTAGGGGCGAACCTACCAAACATTACTCAAGTAACAGAATCGCTTCACTTATGGGAAATGGATTATTAGTTTTTATTGATAAAAAGGTAAAAATGAACAATTTCTTCAATTCAAATGAAATAGTTTCATATGATCACATTGATGATCTTGCAGAAAAAATCAAATTTTATAAAAAAAATGATAAATCAAGAATTAGAATCGCTAAAAAAGGTAAGGAAAAATATTTCAAATTATTTAATGAAGTAAAAATTTCAAAATATATAATTGATAAATCTATTGGAAAAAAAGCTTCTTTGATATAGCAAGTTTAAATCTTAATCTTATTTAAAGCATTATTTTTAAATATATTTGCTTCTCTTATGTATCTTCTAACCATTTGTGATGTTTTGTGACCAGTCATTGCCATAATACTACGTTCATCAGCACCAGATTCTGCAGCAACAGTTGCAAAACCAGATCTCAAGCTATGACCTGCAAAATTCTTATTCTCGATGCCTGCTAAATTCAAATATTCTTTCATTAATAAGACCACTGATTGATCGGTTAATCTTTTTTCTGTTAAAGATAAGCCTTTAGAAAATCTTCTAAAAATAGGTCCAGATTTAATTTTAGAAATTTCTAGCCATTTTTTAAGATTGACTACAGGGCAATAATTTTCTTTGTTAAAGTAGGGTAGTCCTTTTATCATTCCTTCACCAAATTGATCAGTTTTTGATTTTCTGATGGTAATTTTGAGACCTTCAGGTACAAATTCTAAATCTTCATGATCAATTGAAATAAGCTCAGTTCGTCTAAAGCCACCTCCAAAGCCTACTAGAATAATTGACTTGTCTCTTAACTTCTTTATATTTTCAATTTTTTGCTCATCTATTACATTAATTATTGATTTTAAATGATTGATTAATATAGGTTTTTTTCCTTTTTGAATACTTCCTTTTACTCTTTTTATCCCCATTAAATTTTCTACAATAATTGGATGTTTTGTATCTAAATAATGACCTTTGAGTTTATGCACCATGCTAATTGACACTAATCTTCTCCTTAAAGTGCTGATTTTTGAATTTTTAGAAAGATGAGTTAGGTATAAAGAGACTATTTTTGGCTCTGATGGCAATGAATTTAATCCATGTTTAGCACAAAAAGTTCCAAAATCTTTAAAGTCTGATTTATATGCCCTTAAAGTGTTATTTGCTTTAGAGCTTTTGAGGTTATTTAGAGTTGCCTCGTGAAGCGATTTTAGGTCTGTTATTAGTTCGTTCATATAATTACTATTGATAACAATTAATTATCATTAGTAATATATCAAGTGATTTTTATTGTCAATAGTTTAAATTTAAAAATTATGGGTTCAATCGATGGAGAAATTCCCGCTATATATTTTTTAATTATATCTGCAGGATTTATTATATTAAGTTCAATACAATATAAAAATTATGGTAAAAGCATTGAAACTATTTTTTTATCTATTTTAGCAATCTTATTTTTAATCAGCTATTTTATTTTAGTTTTCGAAGTTTAATTTATCCCCAATATTCACAGGAATTGCTGTAAATTTTAAGAATCAATTAAAAGGTGATACAGCTTTAAAATCCTATCTGTTAAAGTAAAAATGAATTAAGGGGCAACCCTTAACTGGCCAATTGGGCAAAAGCCGAGAGGTACAAATCCAAGGGGCAGAAAGTTCTGCAAAGCATCGCTGAACATGTAGAACGGGAGGCATGGCGGTAGCGCATCAACGACGTGCCAAAACAACTGTTCTTTGCACCCTTAAAAGTGCAAGGAAACAGGGGTTTCTTCAGTAAAATGCATCTTAAAGGCACTAAATTTCAATTAAAAGTCTGGAAATACCTTAAAACTATACCTAAAGGTAAAATAAGAACATATAAACAAGTTGCTGTTGCCATAAACTGCCCTAAATCAGCCAGAGCTGTTGCTAATGCTTGTGCTAAAAACCCATATGCCCCAAAAATACCTTGTCATAGAGTAATTAGATCTGATGGAGCTCTTGGAGGTTACTCTGGTAGAGGTGGAATTAAGCAAAAACTCAAATTATTAAGATCTGAAAAAGCAACTATTTAGCGCTATTTTAGACCTTTTTTAAGTTAAAAAAGTTAGTAAAATCAACGCTTTTTTACTTTTTTTTGAGATTACTTTCTAAATAACATAATTCACCCTTCAGTTGTAGCATATATTAAACTATACCAAAAATAGACCCCTCTATGGGCGTTTAAATGCTATATTCAATTAGTGCATTGCTCTACTATTCAGCTATATCAATGCTTTCAGACTGCCCTATTTTTTTGAAATTTTTATAACCACAATCCGAAAAAGTCCTTATTTTAAAAGGTTATTTGATGTTTTTATTAATTTGCTATAAACCTCCACTCTTACAGAACATATTAGAGTTATTTAAACATTAAATAATCCAAAATATTAAAAAATTTATATTATTCTTATTTTTAATAAAATATAATAAATACAATATTTTATAAGTAATACTTAATGTAATACTTTAGATAATAGTAAATAAATATTATCTATTATTTAACTTTTTTAACCATATTCTCTCTTCTTGCAATGTAGATGCCACTTAATACAATAATAAACAAACCTAAGAAAGTCCAATTATCAGGGAAATCACTAAAGAAATAATAACCTATAATTATATTTGTAATGATCTCAAAGTAACTAAATGGAGCTAATTTTGATGCATCAGCGTATTTTAGAGATAATATTAGAAATAAATGACCTACGCAGGCAAATACACCAATAGCAGCCATCATTGACCACTGATTTATTGTTGGCTTGATCCAAACAAAGGGCATTACACATGAAATAATAACAGCCCCTACTACACCAGTTAACAATAAAGTTAATAAAGGGTTGTCTGAAGTACTTAACTTACGAGTAATAATTAAATAAAATCCATACATTATTCCTGTTCCAAGCGCAGCAATACTTGCTAAATTAATTTCTACAAAACCAGGTCTTATAACAACCAAGGATCCTATAAATCCTATAATTACAGCTGACCATCTTCTAAATCCAACCTTCTCACCTAAAAAAATTGGGGAAAAAGCTGTAACAATCAAAGGTGCAACAAATGCCAAAGTTAATGCTTTTGCTAAAGAGATTACTGAAATGGCATAAAAGAAACAAATATTTGCTGTTAAAAGTATTAAGCCTCTTATAAATTGTAGTTTTGGTTTGTCTGTCCAAACAAGATTTTCTCGAAAAAAGAAAAACATAATTGGTAAAGTGAATGTCACAGTAAAAAAATATCTTGCCCAAGTGATTTGTAATACAGGTAATTCTGCACTTAAATATTTAGCAAAACCATCCATAATTGGAAGCATTATCCACGCTAAAAGATTAAATGTAATAGCCCTCATATAAGAAGGATATAGATTAATTAAAGTATTTTAAAGCAAAGAATACAACAATTGGAATTGTTATAAAAGACATGAGTGTTGACACAACAATTGTACTAGCAACACTATCAACAATTTTTTTAGGTGAATAAATTGATGCAACAAGATAATTAAGAACTGCGCTAGGCATTGAACATTGTATTAGTAATACACCAGCTGCAAACCCTTCTAGACCAAAATATAATATCAATAAATACCCAATTATAGGTCCCACAATAACTCGGCATAAAGAAGAAAATATTGCCTTATGAAGCGAAAAAACTTTTAGTCTTGTAAGTGCTATTCCTAATGACATCAAAATTAGAAATATTGTGGCATACATTAATAGAAAAGTGGTATTTTCAATAAAACCTGGAAGTTCTAAATCATAATAAAGTAAAAAAACTGCGATAATGATTGCATAAAAAGGTGGACTTTTTAATATAACTTGTAAGCTAAATTTTCTATCAGCTAAAAAAACACCTAAAGTAAAATGGCATAAAATAATGAGAGCAGATATAGCTGCCGAAACACCAAGACCTTGTGAACCATATGCAAATAAGCAAATTGGTAAACCCATATTACCTGTGTTAGGCATTGTTAAAGGTGGAAGCTCTCTTATTATATCTTTAGTATTCAAAAGGTATAAAATAATTGTTCCCACAATGATAAATCCAACTATAGCAATTGCATAATACCAAAAATAATTGATGAAAATATTAAATGATATATTTACTGGATTTAACGCATAAATTATCATCGCAGGTGTACCAACATTTGCTGCAAAATTTGTAATAAATGTAGTATCAATTCTAGGATTTTTTTTACCAAGATAATATCCGATACCAACAACAAAAAATACCGGAAACAAAACTTCAAAAAGTTTTACATAAATATCCATTAATTATAAAGTCTAATTAAAGTTGGAAATTTAAGAATATTATTATTTTTTTTAAAAATTGACAGACAATTTCTTATATTTTTTTCAGTAGTTTTATGGCTTATGATAACAATTGTAGCCTTCTTATTTTTCTTATCAGGAGTTTGAATAATTCTTTTTACTGAGATCTTAAATTTTGATAATCGATTAGTTATTAAAGATAAAACGCCCTGTTTATCTTTAACCTCAAACCTAAGATATAATGAATTAGAATATTTTTGATTATTAAATGGTTTAATAGATTTCCTTTTATTATAAGAAATTCCAAAAGGAGGTTTTATATTTCCTCTCAAAATTGATAGTAAATCTGATAATAAGGATGATGAGGTTGGTCCAGGACCAGCACCCTCTCCTTGTAAAATACTTTGACCTACTGGTTTGCCCTCTGTAATAACCGCATTCATTACACCATTCACATTGCCGATGTATGAGTTCTTACTCACTAAACAAGGATGTACTGTCTCGAATAATTGATTATTAATAATTTCAGAAATCCCAAGTAATTTTATTCTCAATCCTAATTGATCTGCTATTTTAATATCTTCTAGTTTAATATTTTCAATTCCTTCCATTATACACTTACTTTTTGATATTTTGATGTTAAATGAGAGAGCTGATAAGATTCTAATTTTAGCGAAAGCATCAAAGCCGTTGAGATCTAATTTGGGATTACCAGGTTCAGCATATCCAAGCACCTGTGCTTTCTTTAAAACTTTTTCAAAACTTTCGTTACTACTTTCCATCTCTGATAAGATATAGTTAGTTGTCCCATTAAGAATTCCATAAACTTTTTTAATTGAATTAGTTGCTAAACCTTCTTTAATAGTTCGAAGAATTGGAATTCCTCCAGCAACTGAAGCTTCAAATTCTAGATTTACTTTATTCATTTCAGCTAGTTTCGCTAAATGATCTCCATGTTTAGCAATTAATGCTTTATTCGGCGTTATTACATTTACTTTATTTTTTAAAGCGTATTCAACTATTTTTTTGGAAATACCATCGGATAAACCAATACATTCAAATAAAATGTCTATTTTTTTTTCTTTAAAAATTTTTAAAGGATTTGAATAAAAAATTTTTTTATCTATGAAAAATCGTCTTTTTTTATTTTTATTTTTAGCAGATATAGCTACAATATTTATTTTTTTTCCAGTTTTTGTCTCAATTTCTTTCTTTTTTGAATTCAATTCATTATATAAAAATATTCCAATCTGACCCAATCCAACTAGTGCAATATTTATATTTTTATTCATTAATTAATATCTGGAAATTTACTCTTTTTTATATAATCATTAATATAAATTTCATACTCTTCAATTGTTATTAATCTAATATCTTTTGATTTTTTAATTATTTCAGTTAATTTGTTATTATCATTTTTTTTATCACTTTTTTCATTCCAATATTTAGAGTTAATATTAAATGAACATGCATTTAAAAATACGAAAAAAGCTATAAATAATAATCTATTCATTTTAAACCAGCATCTTTTGGAAAATTAAATTTCATATTCATATTTTGTATTGCCTGACCCGCTCCCCCTTTAATAAGATTATCAATAGCAGAAAGTATAATTATCTTATTCTTATTTTTTGATTTACAAACAGATATATTACAATTATTCGTATTTATTACGTCATTTGTGCTTATTAATTTTTCTTTATTTAATATTTTTATAAAATTTGCTTTTTTATAATATTTTTTCAACGTTTTTAATATTTGTGATGCTGAAGAGGTCTTATTTAACTCAACATAAATTGTGCTTAAAATGCCCCTGAACATAGGTGATAAATGAGGAGTAAAATCAAATTGAATATTTCCTTTAACACATTTTTTTATCATTTCTTCAATTTCAGAATTATGTCTGTGTGATGCAACACCATAAGCACTTAGAGACTCATATAAATTTTTATCTTTATATTTTTTATGTACTCCTCTTCCAGCACCAGAATATCCTGATTTTGAATCAATTATAATATTATGATTTTTTATTAATCTGTTTTTTAATAAAGGTATTAAAGGTAATAAAATAGAAGTCGGATAACATCCAGGACAAGAAATAATTTTATAATCTTGAACTTTTTTACCTGTAATTTCAGGTAAAGAATAAATGCTATTCTTAATATTATATTTTGCTTTATGATCTTTTTTATACCATTTTTTGTAATCTAAAGCTTTCTGAAGTCTAAAATCTGCGGCAAGATCAATTAAAACGTTCTGTTTATTTAAATGTTTTGAAATTACTTGTGCTTCTCCATTAGGAAGTGCTGTAAATACAACGTCAATTTCATTCAAAAATTTTTTATTGAATTTTACAATTTTGGGAAACTTTTTTAATCCAATGGTTTTATCGTAATAAGAAATTTTTTTTCCTACTGATGTATTTCCACATAAATACTTTATTTTTACATATTTATGTTTATTTAACAATTTTATCAATTGGATACCAATATAACCAGTTGATCCAGCGACTAATACATTTAGCTTAGGCATTTCTTATTATAACAGTTAAAAATTAAAAAAAAATTATCTTTTAGAAAACTGGAAGCTTCTTCTAGCTTTTCTTCTTCCAGGTTTTTTTCTTTCAACTGCCCTGGAGTCTCTCGTTGTTAATTTTTCAGTTCTAAGTGTAGATTTAAAGTTTTCATCAAATAATACTAAAGCTTTTGAAATTCCATGTACCATTGCCCCCGCTTGTCCTGTTGGACCACCACCTTTAACATTACATCTTACATCATAATCTGTGGCTTGATTAATTAATTCAAAAGGTCTTGTAATTTGCATTTTGTGATTCTCACTAGCAAAATACTCATTGTATAATTTGCCATTAACATAAATTTTTCCTGAACCCTTTTTAAGCCAAACTCTTGCAATAGATGTTTTCCTTCTTCCAGTTGCATATTTGCTATCCTTAAAATCAAGTTTTAATTTTGTTGTTTTTGATGAAGTTTGAGCGTTTTCCATATTAATTTCTTGCTATATTCTTGCTACTTAACTTATCTAATTCAATTACTTTAAGATTTTGAGCTGAGTGAGGATGATTGTTGCCAGCATATATTTTGAGTTTTGTAAGTTGTTTTCTGCCCAAAACACCACCTGGTAACATTCTTTTAACTGCTAATTTTAATGCCTCTCCTGGTTTTTTTTCATGTAATTTTTCTGGAGTTGTTTCTTTAATACCTCCAGGATAGCCAGTATGTCTGTAATATTTTTTATTTTGAAATTTTTTTCCTGTAAATTTTGCATGCTCTATATTTTTGACTACTACAAAATCTCCTGTATCCATATGAGGTGTGTATGTTGCTTTATTTTTTCCTCTAATGATTTTAGATACAATTGTTGCAAGTCTTCCTACAACAGCATTTTTTGCGTCAATTTCAAACCAAGATGAATTAAGCTCACTTTTTTTAACAAATTTTGTCATTAAGCGAGGATTAATACTATTATTAAGTTTAAAGTCAATTTTATATTTGCCTTGTAAAATAACTCTATTCTGTTAAGTTAGTGATGCCGATTTGATCCTATTGCGGGCATAAACTGCTAAAAAGGAACTCTCATAAAATCGGTAGGCATTTGAACTATATTGTGCGCCTTGCATAAAGCAAAAGCACTAAAAAAGGAGTAAAAATGAGTACTAAAAGAAATAATCCAGAAACTATAGCCATTCATGGTGGTGACTATAAAAGTGACCCAGCCACAAATGCTGTGGCTGTACCTATCTATAGAACAACATCGTATCAATTTAATAATACTGAACATGCTGCTAATCTTTTTGCATTAAAAGAATTTGGAAACATCTACACGAGAATTATGAATCCAACTAATGATGTTTTAGAAAAAAGAGTTGCTGCTTTAGAGGGAGGATTATCTTGTGTAACAGTATCTTCAGGTCAAACCGCATCATCTTTTGCAATATTAAATGTCGCCCAAGCGGGTGATAATATTGTAAGTTCAACCGATCTATACGGTGGAACTGTATCTTTATTTACTCATACATTAAGTAAATTGGGAATTGAAATTAGATATGCAGACCCAAGTGACCCAAAAAATTTCGAAAAAATGGTCGATGATAAAACAAGAGCTTTTTATGGAGAAACTTTACCAAATCCTTATCTTAGAGTTTTTCCTATTAAAGAAGTTTCTGATATTGGTAGAAAATATAATATTCCATTAATCATGGACAACACTGCATCACCAGTCATTTGTAAACCTATTGAACATGGCGCAGCTATAGTAATTCATTCTCTCACTAAATATATTGGTGGACATGGTACTGCAATAGCAGGAAGTATTGTTGATAGTGGTAATTTTGATTGGACGGCTGATCCAAAAAGACAACCTTTATTTAATGAACCTGATGCTAGTTATGGAGGAGTAATATGGGGTAAAGCAGTGCCTGAACTTACAGGGGCAAATGTTCCTTTTGCAGTAAGAGCTAGAGTATGTTTATTGCGAGACCTTGGTTCAGCATTAGCACCTGACAATGCATTTGCAATAATTCAGGGTTTAGAAACTGTTGCTTTACGCATGAAACAACATTGTGAGAATGCTGAGAAAGTTGTTAATTTTTTAAAAAAACACAAAGAGGTTACAAAAGTAATCTATTCTACTGAACATGATAAACCAATTGCCGATAGAGCAAAAAAATATCTAAAGGGTGGTAATGGGCCAATGGTTGGTATTGAATTAAAAGGTGGTATTGAGGCTGGAAAAATATTCATTGAGTCTTTAAAAATGTTTTATCATGTTGCAAATATTGGTGATGTGAGAAGTTTAGCAATACATCCTGCTAGCACAACTCATAGCCAATTAAATGAAAAAGAACTTGCAGCATCTGGAGTTACACAGAGCTATGTAAGACTTTGTATTGGTATTGAGCATGTAGATGATATCATTGAGGATTTAAACCAAGCTTTAAACAAATCTTCTAAAGGTAAATTAAGGGCAGTTAGTTAAATCTTGTATTAAGAAATAAAAAATAGATAGAAGAACTTACCAAAAAGATTGAACTTATTTGGTGCATAGATGCTATATAGATTTGTGCACCATACAAAACTGTTATTATTCCTAAAATAATTTGTAATAAAATAAAGAAACCCAATACATTTATAGACTTGTATAAATCAAAAATTTTATCCTTATAAATTTTGTAAAACATAAATAAATAATAAAATCCGATTATATAAGCTAAGTTTCTATGAATAAATTGAACCAAAGATGGATCGCTAAAAGCAGATAGTTTAAATAAATTAACAAATTCATTGTCGTCAGGAAAATATGCTGTGCCCATATTTGGCCAGGAATTATAAATTTTTCCAGCATCCATACCAGATACAAAAGCTCCTATAACAATTTGTGTAAAAACCAATGTTAAAAAAACGAGTGGTATTAAAGGATTTATTTTATTTGTTGTGTTATAACTCAAATTTAGCTTGAGATAGTTCCAGAATATTGATGATAAAATAATAAAAGCAATCAATAAATGAATAGATAATCTAAAATGACTTACATCAACTCTATCTACAAGACCACTACTGACCATATACCAACCAATAAAGCCTTGAAAACATATTAGAAAAAAAATTAAATACAAACTATACAATTTTGAAATACTTATTTTAAAAGAAAAATAAATTAATGGTATTAAAAATCCAATACCAATTAATCTTCCTAAAAAACGATGTGCCCATTCCCACCAAAAAATAATTTTGAATTCTTGCATATTCATATTGTAATTTTGTAATTTGAATTCCGGTATTTGCTTATAAAGATTAAAATATGAATTCCAGTCTTCTTGATTTAAAGGTGGTAAAAATCCTGAGAAAAGTTGCCATTTAGTAATTGAAAGACCCGAGTCCGTTAATCTTGTTAAACCACCAACAACAATCATAATGGACACAATCCAAAACATTGAAATTAACCAGAGAGATAATTGATAATTAATCTTATGATTTGCTGTGTACATATGCGCATAAATATAATAATTTTTTAATTATCCAAATATATAAATGTCGCCACAAAAACGAAAAAAACTAAGCAAAATTAGATCAGAACTAGATAAAATAGATAATTCACTTATAAAAATTATAAAAAAGAGAACATTTCTCGTAAAAAAAGTTTTAGAACTTAAAGATAGAAAAAATCAAATAGTTGATCAAAAAAGAATTAAATCCATACTTAGTAATATAAGAAAAAAATCTTTAAAGAATAAAATTGATCCACGTATTACTAATAGAATATGGAAAAACATGATCTGGTCTTATATTGATTACGAAAGAAGAAATTTTAAAAAAAAATAATTATTTACTATGTGGTGGTAATTTTTTTTCAACAAAAATTTCATGTTTTCTAGTTGAAGGATTATATTTTCTAGCTTTTAATTTTACCTTGGCTTTTTCTCCACCAGCAGGTTTTTTTACATAATAAAAAAAAGGACTATCAGGTTTTTCTTCAGGAACTAAACGAACTTTTATATGAGTTTTTTTTGCCATATTATTTAAATTTTTTTAAACTTTTTACAATATTTGAAATCTTATTTAGCTTATTTTTTAAATTATCTGCTCTTATAGAATTATCTGCCATTTCGTCAAGCTTTAAAGGTCCTTTATTATTTAGTATTTTCTTTACACCTTTGATAGTCATTCCTTGATCTTTTAATAAAAAATTAATTTTTTTTAATAATTCAATGTTTTTTTTATCATAATATCTTCTATTTCCAGTAAGTATTTTAGGTTTAATTTGTTTAAATTCTTTTTCCCAGAAACGAAGAGTATGAGTGGGTAAAGAGTCCCCTTTTTTTGATTTTAAATTTAATATTTTAACAACTTCGCTTATAGTTTTGTAGGAATTATCTTCTTTATTCATTTATTTCATTTTTTGATTTAATTATTTTTTTCAAATTTGTAGATTTATGCGTAATAAGCGTTTCTGATATATAATTATTTTCCTCTATTTTAATCCCAGAAACAATGTCCCCGTTTGTAATGCCAGTTGCACAAAAAATTGAGTCACCTGTAACAATTTCATTTAACAAATACTTTTTATTTAAATCATTTATACCCATTTTTTTTGCCCTATTTACATCATTTTCATTATCAAAAATGAATCTACCTTGAAAAAAACAATCAAAAGCATCCAAAGCAGAGGCTGCAAGCACACCCTCGGGTCCGCCACCAATACCCATAAAAATATCTATATTGTATTTTTTATCAGAAACTAATAAAGCTCCTGATACATCTCCATCAGAAATAAGTTTTAAATTCACCTTCAAATTCCTCAGTTCTTCAATAATCTTTTTATGCCTTGGTCGATCTAAAATACATGCAGAAAGTTCATTGGGTTGTTTATTCTTATAATCTGCAAGATTAGAAATATTTTTTTTAACTGAATAATCCAAATCAATAATACCCGCAGAGGGTACATTAGCAGAAATTTTGTTCATATAAGTCTCTGGTGCACTAAATAAATTTGACTTTTCTGCAACTGCAATAACAGATAATGCTCCTGGCTGATTATTTGCTGCAAAATTAGTTCCCTCTAAAGGATCCACAGCAATATCTAACTCAGGACCACTCATGGTACCTAAAGTTTCACCAATATAAAGCATAGGAGCTTCATCCAGTTCTCCCTCTCCTATAACCACCTTTCCTCTCATTTCTATTTCATTAAGTTTATTTCTCATTGCGTCTACAGCCGATTTATCTGCTGCTATTTTATCTTTTTTTCCAACAAAATGGTAAGACGATAGGGCTGCTTTGATTGAAACATTCAAAAATAAGTCTTCAAATTTTTTGTCTAATGACATTATTTTGCGGTTTCAATAGATATATTTTTCTCTAATTTTGATTCAAATTCTCTCAATCTTTTCCAAACTGAAATTAGTTCAACAATAATTGGCCAGCTTCTAACTAAATATTGCAGTGATGTTTCAACTCGACCAAAAGCTCTTATAATTTGTTGAACAAAACCAAGTGTTATTGCACCAGTTACAATCGTTGGTGCTAATGCTAAATATGGAACAATTACCATACCTTGTAAGTAACTCCATTTTACTGCGTTAAAGTAAAGGTAGTGAAAATACATCTTATAATGAATCTTTCTAACGCCTCCATAAAGATCTGTAATTTTTGCAGGTTGTGCACTTTCTTTAAAATCCTCTCCTAAAACTAATTCTTTCCTATAAGCAGCCTCTTCTTTTTGAATATCATATTCAACGCCAGGAAGTTTAATCCCAACGCTGGCCAATAATATTGTTCCACCAAGTGCTGATATAATCGCGACCCAAACTAAAGCATGTTCAACTTCGCCAATCCATGGTAACACTGTAATACTTTTTGATAAGCCCCATAAAATTGGAGTAAAAGCAATTAACGTCATTACACTTCTCAATAATTCAGCCCCTAGCCCTTCCATTATTCTAGCAAATTTGAGAGTGTCCTCTTGAACTCTTTGAGATGCTCCCTCTATAGAAGAGGCATCATTCCATTTGTCATGATAAAAATCTGCCATTGCAGTTCTCCATCTAAATGTCCAGTGGCTAGTAAAATAATCACTAAAAATAACTACTAATATGTATACGGCTGCAATTTTAGCAAATGTAAAAAGATACGCGATAAATTCTTTTTCAGATACAGAATTAGGATTAGTGAGAGCTTTTTGTAAAGTATCGTAAAATTCACCAAACCATTCATTTATTCTCACATCAAGTTGAACCTGATACCAAGTAGCCATTAAAATCAGTAACGTTCCACCTATACTCCATAAATACCATCTTCTATCTGTAAAAAATTTAAACATTATTTATCTATTTTAAAAAATTATCTGCGTAGGATTTTTTTACTATTTTTCTTTTTTTTGGCTCAACTAGCTCAAAATCAATTTTTTTCTTCTTTGCATAATTTATCGCTAATTCTTTGGTAGAAAATTCTAGTTTCAACTCAGTATATGTATCATTAGAACTTTCCCATCCCATTAAAGGATTTTTTGTGGGATCATTAGTTTCAAACTCAAGTATCCATTTGTCAAGTTTTCCTAGCCCAGATTGCATTGCACTTTTATTAGGTATGTAAATTTTTGCTTTTTTCATATCAATGGTCGGAGTGGCAGGATTCGAACCTGCGACCCTCTGGTCCCAAACCAGATGCGCTACCAGGCTGCGCTACACTCCGAGAATGTTGGTTATAGCGTTTTTACTTATGTTTTCAATAAAAAGAAAAAGGTTAAATGATAAGGAAAAGTAGAAATAATTGATTTTACCTTCTATATTTTAATATAATTTCCAAAAGCGACAATGTTTATATTAAATAGATATTATAAATTTTATAAATACAACGGATTAATAAAAACTATTACAAAAATTTTAACAACACCCTATCGAATTGTTAAAAAGTATATTTATCAAAAAAATAAAAAAAATATCTTTAATCAAAACACTTCAGAAAAAAGATTTAATCTTATTTATAAAACTAATTTCTGGTCCTCAAATGAAAGTGTTTCAGGTTATGGATCTGAGTTAAAAAATACCATCAATATCGAGAAAGAAATAATTAATATTATTAAAAAGTATCAAATTAAAAGTATTTTAGATGCACCATGTGGAGATTTCAATTGGGTTAAAAATGTTTTAGATAAGGATTTGACTTATATTGGTGGAGATATTGTGCAAGAAATAATTGATAATAATATTAGAAAATTTAAGAATAATAACTTAGATTTCATTAAGCTAGATATTACTAAAGAAAATTTACCAGACTCAGATTTAATGATTTGTAGAGATTGTTTAATTCACTTGTCATTTAAAAGTATTAAATTATTTTTTGAAAACTTTAAAAAAAGTAAGATTAACTACTTATTACTCACAACATATAAGTTAAAAGATACAAATAAAGAAATAGATAATTTAGATATTCCTGATGGAGAATATAGAGAAATAGACTTAACTAGACCTCCGTTTTTACTGCCTAAACCACTACAAGAAATACTAGATAAAGATGAACTGAATAAAAATAGTGGTTTTAATTGTTACCTAAATCTTTATACGAAAAATCAGATTCATGAATTAAAAATTAAATAAATAAATTCTTATATTTTTTGATAAATTCAACTCTATCTCTCCGCCTTATACCAGCCAAATGAATTATTACAGGATTAAAATAATAATTTGATATTTCATTATTTTTTGGATCATAAAAATTTTTATTAGGCATACTATTCCAAATTCCTGATAAAAATTGAATCTTATTTAAAGTATACTTATTTGGTTTATTATCTGACAATTTTGAAATTTCGGCTTTGAAACCAATTTCATCCATTACTGCTGCATTATCTGGCCAATAATGATTTAAATATTTTTTTTTATTCCATACATTTCTAAAAAAGTTTAGAGACCAACTGGTATTTCTTACAAGGATTACTCCAACATTAGGACCCCATGTTAAAAAATCAACATTTTTATATTTTGTTTTATGTTTGGATTTAAAAAATTGATTATGAATAAAAATATGTTTTGTTTTATCAATATGATTTAAAATATTTTCATATCTGCATACAAAAGAATCGGCATCTAACCAGAGATAGAATTCATGGCTTTTAGCTTCAAGGTGTTCAATTAGCATCTTTATTTTTAACCAATAAAAGTGTCTCTCAAATGATGTTCTTTTATCAATTTCATAATCAAATTTAAAATGATTGGCATATTTGATTATTGTTTTTTCTGATTCTTTTCCAATATTTCTATATCTATAGTTATAACCTGATAAAATTTTAAGTTTACTATTTTTGAAATTTTTGCTTCTACTTTTAAAAAAGAACATTTATTAATTATTAAGAATTTTCAATATTTTTACCTTATACATCACAAATAAAATGTAAATTAAAAAGACCAACAACTGTCTCTGTAAAAACTATAATTAACTTTTGCATATAAATATATATAAGATAAGCATAACATTTATTTTATAAAATAATGATTATTGAATGTATTAATTGTAATAAAGTATTTGAAGTAAATTCAGAACTTATTCCTGAAAACGGAAGAACTATTCAATGTGGCTCGTGTAATCATGTTTGGTTTTATAATCCAAAAATTGCAGATATTAAAAAAGAAATAAAACAGAATGTTGAAATAAATGTCAAAGAAAAACTAACTATAAATCAAACAAAAAAAAATGAAGCAAAAACATTTAAAGAAGAAAGCTATTCTAAATTAAAAGATAAAAAAAATTATGAGATAACAAAATATAAGCCAAGAAAAAACTTATCATTTACTAAATTACTTTCGTATTTAATTGTACTTTTGATAACTTTTGTTGCTTTATTAGTTGTCATAGATACTTTTAATACCTATTTATATCAATTATTCCCTTCTCTTGAGCTTGTTATATTTAGCCTCTTTGAGATATTGAAAGATATTAAATTATTTATTAAAGACTTAGTTTAATCATGATCAATTACTTATCTAAACCTTTTAAATGGTTTTTTAAACTTGAAGCAGCTAGCGGTTTAGTTTTGCTATTTGCGGCTATAATTGCATTAATAATCAGCAACTCTAATTTATCTGATTTATATTTTTCAACTTTAAATAAATACTTATTTATAGGTATTAACAACTTTGGGTTAAAATTATCTGTTTTACATTGGATTAATGACGCCTTAATGGCTATATTTTTTTTCTTTGTCACTTTAGAAATAAAAAGAGAATTTTTACAAGGAGAACTTTCAAATATAAAACAAGCTTTACTTCCAATAATTGCTGCTGTAGGCGGCATGTTGGTTCCTGCATTATTTTATGTATTTATAAACTTTGGTGACAGCGAAACTATGAATGGATGGGCCATTCCCTCTGCTACCGACATTGCTTTCTCACTTGGAGTATTATCTCTATTAGGAAAAAGAGTACCATTATCTCTAAAAGTTTTTTTAACCGCTTTAGCAATTATTGATGACTTAGGAGCGATTGTTATCATTGCTTTATTTTATTCAGGCGATTTGAGCATCAAATACTTAACGCTCATGATGTTAGCTTTTATTGTCCTGTTAATAATAAATAAATTTGATATTAAAAGATTTTTACCTTACTTGGTTATAGGTATATTTCTTTGGGACTTTACACATAATTCTGGTATTCACGCTACTATTGCTGGAGTATTATTGGCTATGACCATACCTCACCGAAAGAAAGAAAAAGATTTTTCTTTATTAATCAAAGTTGAGCATGCAATAAGTCCCTACGTAGCTTTTGGTATTATGCCTCTATTTGCTTTTGCCAATGCAGGAGTATCTTTAGAGGGCTTATCTTTTAGTTCTTTATTAGACAAAGTGCCACTTGGAATTGTGTTAGGATTATTTGTGGGTAAACAATTAGGTGTCTTCGTATTTTCATACGCTTCAATTAAAACAAAAATTGCTCAAATGCCTAACAATTCAAATTGGTATAACTTTTATGGCGTGGGTGTTCTAACTGGTATTGGTTTCACAATGAGTCTTTTTGTTGGAAATTTAGCTTTTGTGGAAAATATGCAATATATGGATGGTGTAAAAATTGGAGTACTAACTGGGTCACTTTTATCCACTTTATTTGGTTACTTCTTAATACTACTTACACCTAATAAATGACAAAAAAATTTATAATAGGTTTTACTATAATCATGTTTTTTTTTAAAAGTTCAGCTACCGCAAATTATGAAAAAACTTTTTTTGATCTAAATATTGAGAGCATATCAGGTGAAATAATAAATTTTAGTGATTTTAAAAATAATACAGTGTTAATTGTAAATACGGCAAGTTATTGTGGGTTTACAAATCAATATGAAGAACTTCAAATTCTTTGGGATAAATATAAAAGTAAGGGTTTAGTTGTTCTTGCTGTACCATCAAATTCATTTAATCAAGAAAAAAATAAAAACTCAGAAGTTAAAGAATTCTGTGAAGTAAATTTTAATATCACCTTTCCACTTTCAGCTATTACTGAAGTAAAAGGAAATAATGCACATGATTTGTTTAAATGGGCTAAAAATAATCATGGTAGCTCAGCAGTACCAAAGTGGAATTTTCATAAGATTTTAATAAACAAAGAGGGGAAAATTGAGGATACATTTTCCTCTTTCACTAAGCCATTATCAAATAAAATAATTAATAAAATAGAGAGTATCTTATAAATTTAGAGTAAGCCCATCGAAAGCAGGTATTGTGTTTTTTGGTAAAATTTTCCTGAGAACTTTGTAATCTAATACTGGAGATAAATTGGTTAAAATAGCTTTTTTAGGTTTGAACATTCTTATCATAGAAAGAGAGGTCTCTAAATTAAAATGTGATGGATGGTAATTATACCAGAGGCAATCTATGACTAAAAACTTCAAATTTTTGAAATATCTAAAATCTTTAGTGTAAATTTTACTTACATCACTTATATAGGCCAATTTCTGATCAATTATAAAGCAATTAGATTTAACTTTTCCGTGTTCAACTTTAATAGATTTAACAGAAATTTTTTTCTTATTATTAGATGTAAAAAAAGTTTTAGGTAATTTATGCAATTTTAAAGTAGCAGGATACTCTCTAGAATAACTTTTGAATATATATGAAAAACTATTTTTTAAATATTTAGAAGTAAATGGATCAGCATATACATCGATTTGATTTTTGCTACTTATATAAAATGATCTTAAATCATTTATTCCATGTGTTTGATCACCATGCATGTGTGAAAAAAGCACTTTATCTATTTTTTTAATCTTATGTCTTAATAATTGTTGACGTAAATCGGGTGAAGTATCAATCAAAATATTTTGATTAGAGGTTTTTAATAATGCAGAACATCGTGTTCTATAATTCTTCTTGATTTTAGGATCACAATTACCAAAAAAACCATCTGGTCTTGGTACACCCATTGAACTACCACAACCAAGTATTATAAACTTCATATAATTTTAATTAAAAAAAAGATTATTAAAATTATTAGTGGTAATTTTGATAAGTTCAGATTTTTCAATGCCCTTTATTTCTGCAAGTTTGCCTGCAGTAAAATCTATGAATGATGGTTCATTTTTTTTTCCTCGATTTGGTACTGGAGCTAAAAAAGGACTATCTGTTTCAATAAGAATTCTATCTAATGGAAGAGACTTAAATGTATTCTGAAGATCAACAGAATTTTTAAAAGTGATAATACCACTTGCAGAAAAATAAGAATTAAATTTTAAAAGCTTTTCTGCAAATTTTTGAGATCCTGTGAAACAATGCATCAATATTTTTAACTTTTCATCTTTATATTCATTTAATACTTCATAAGTTTTTTCTTCAGCATTTCTTGAATGAATAATTAATGGTATGTTTGCTTTCAATGCAGCTTTAATGTGTATCTTGAAACTTTCTATCTGTTTATCTCTGTCTGAATTATCATAATAAAAATCAAGACCAGTTTCCCCTATCCCAATAATTTTTTTATTTTCTTCTAAATTTTTTGTGAAAAATTCTGAGTTGACATTATTTTTATCTGTTTCATGTGGGTGTATTCCAATTGAACCAAATATAATTTCATCTTTATTTACAATTTCTTTAACTCTGGAAAAACTTTCAATAGATGTTGAGATTGTTAATAATTTTTTAACACCAATTTCTTTAGATCGCTGTATAACATTTTTTAGATTGCTAAATAATGGCTCATGATCTAGATGGCAATGTGAATCAATCATTTTCTTTTTCTATTTTGTTAAATAATATATCAATTTTATTAATAGCACTTCCTTTTTTTATAAATTCATTATTTCCAATTGTCTCAAAAATTACATCCTTTTCTTCAAGATTGAAAATTTTAAGTGCTTTAAGAGATGATTGCGGAATTATGGGATATAATAAAAAAGTTACTTTTCTAACAATTTCAAGAGTTGTATAAACTATTGTATTTAACCTAATTTTATCATCTTTTTTTTTCCACGGCTCCTGATCATTAAAATATTTATTAGCTTCAAATAATCGATTGACAATATAATCAATATAATAATTAATATTTTGATTATCTATTTCCGATCTTAAATTGTTTAAATTTTGACTATATTCATCTAAAATTTTTATATCATCATTTTCAAATTTAATTTTTTCTGGCACTTTACTATCACAATTTTTAATAACAAATGCAGATACACGTTGACATAAATTACCAAAATTATTAGCTAGATCGCTGTTAATACAATCCTCTAATCTTTCTTGAGAAATATTACCATCATTTCCAAATGAAACTTCTTTTATTAAATAATATCTCAAAGGATCTAGTCCATATTGTTTTATAATTTCTAATGGATCCAATATATTTCCTTTTGATTTAGACATTTTTTCCTCATTAGATAATATCCATCCATGTCCATAAACTTTTTTTGGAGGAGTTATTTTTGTAGCTAATAGGAACGCAGGCCAATATATCGCATGAAATCTTAATATATCTTTTCCAATCAAGTGAACAGATGCTGGCCAAAATTTTTTAAATAATTCATCATCTTTATTGGGATAATTTAAAGCACTAATATAATTAGTGAGAGCATCTAACCACACATAAATTACGTGTTCATTATCATTCGGAACTTTTATACCCCAAGAAAAACTTTTTCTACTCACTGACAAATCTTTTAATCCACTTTTAACAAAACTTATGACCTCATTTTTTCTAGACGCTGGAGAAATAAAATCAGGATTTTTTTCATAAAATTCTAATAATGGCTTTTCCCACTTAGATAATCTAAAAAAATAAGATTCCTCATCAACCCATTCAACAGGAGACTTAGATGATATGGCCACTTTTTTATTATCAAGATCTTCAATTTCATCCTCATTGTAAAACGCTTCATCCGATACTGAATACCAACCAGAATATTTTGATAAATAAATGTCATCATTTTTTTTTAATTCTTCCCACAAATATTGAACAGATTTTTTGTGTCGAGACTCAGTAGTTCTTATAAAATCATTATTTGTTAAATTAAGAGTTTTTGATAAATTCTTGAATGTTTTGCTAATTTCATCACAGAACGCTAGAGGTTCAACTCCTTTTTTTTCAGCAGCTCTTTGAATTTTTAAACCGTGCTCATCAGTTCCAGTCAGAAAATAAACTTTATATCCATCTATTCTTTTAAACCTGGCAAAAAAATCAGCGATAATACTCGAATAAGCATGTCCCATATGTGGTTTGGCTGAGGGATAATAAATTGGTGTTGTAATATAATAATTTTTATCCATTTAAAAGCTTTGAATTTATTTCTAAAAATAAAGATTCATCATCTAAATTGAATTTTTTAAAATCATTTATTCTTTTCAAAAAATAATTGTAAACATCTGAATTTGAAACTGAAATATCTTTTATCATAAATAATTCAAGTATATTGTAAACAAATGTTTTAGATTGCTTATCATCCTTATAAATATTCTCACTTATCAATTTTAATAAAAAATCTTTTAAAATTATATCTTTTAAATCAATTTTTTTTTCTTCAGAAAATTTTAAAAGATTATAAATTTCTCCAGGAGTAGAATAATAATTTAATAAATCTTTATTTATGAGATTATCAATATCATTATCAAAAAGAAGTGAACTAATTTCATTAACCTTATCATTTTCTAAGGATATATTGAAATTAATACAACGAGATAGAAGTGTTGGAATAATTTTCTTATTACTATTTATTAAAATAAAAAATATATTCTCATTAGGTTCCTCTAACGTTTTTAACAGCGCATTTACTGAATTTAAATTCAAATATTCAATATTATCAATTAAAACAAATCTTGGCTTATTATTGAATGAAGACTTATTAAGTTGAATTATTAATTCTCTAATTTGTTCTATATCAATGTTTTTTTTATCAAGATTAATGTCTATTAAATTGAAATTTGGACAAGAACCATTTTGAATTAACTTAAATGAGCGATTATCTAAATTTATTTTAAATTCAACTAAATCATAAGGCATTTCTTCATCTTTTGATAAAACAAAATTAATGAAATGATAAGCGAGAGTACACTTGCCAATACCTTTTTGACCGGTTAATAAAATCTTTGATGGTAATCTTTTTTGATCAAATAATTTAGCAAAAAATAAAAGGTTGTCCTGTAATCCATAAAGATTTGTTTGGCTGTTAGGATATAAATTCATTTTAATAATTTTTCAATTTTATCAATTATGATTTTTTTGTTTAATTCTATTGAAAGGTTTGAATTAATTATTTTATATCTTTTTTTATTTTTTGATATTCTTAAAAAACCATTTTGTACTTTTTTATAAAATTTTTCTTTGAATGTATCGTAACGATTAAGTTTTTTTCGTTGTTTTAATCTTTTTTGCATATTGTTTATGTTAACAATACTTAAAAATGTAAAATCTACTTTAAATGATTTTAAAATATGATTATTAATCTTTTTAATAATATCTAAATTTACACCCATTCCAAAATGTTGATAGGCAATAGTAGAGTCGGTAAACCTATCAAGTAAAATTATCTTTTTTCTGAAATTTTTTTTCAAATTGTCCATATTTTCACTTCTGGCCGCTAAATAAAGTAATAAATCGGTTTTTTTTTTAAAATTAGATTTCTTATCTAAAATTAATTTTCTTATTTTTTCTGAGTTCTTATTTCCTCCAGGCTCTCTTAACTTTATATGAGGTATTTTTTTTCTTTTTAAATATTTAGAAACATTATCAATATGAAAAGTTTTTCCACTACCTTCAATACCCTCAAAGGCTATAACAATTTTTTTAGACATCACCCCAAATCAAATAATTTAAGGATTTCATTAACCTTGAAAAAATATTTACTTTCTTCACTTGCTCTTTTGCCAAAAGATCATATTCGTCAATTAATTCATCATCATAAATAATCCTTAATTTTGCTAAAACTTGATCTTTACTAATTGGAGCTTCAACAGGTCCCTCATATAACATTTTAACTTTTAATAGTTTTTTCTTACCTTTTTTTACAATTTTATAGATATCCTCTTTAGTATAAACTTTAACAAAATCTTTTTTTCCTAACCAAACATCAACGCTATCAAAATCTTCTCCTGATTTATTTATTTCTACTAAATCAAAATTAGTTAAACCATATGTCAACAGTTTTGAGCTCTCTCTAGATCTTAAATTTTTAGTTTCAAAACCACTAGCCACTGCAATTAGCCGCCTCCCTTTTCTTTCTAATGATGATGCTAAAGAATATTTTTCCACTGCTAGATATCCAGTTTTAATTCCGTCTGCACCCATATTTTTATATAGAAGTGGATTTCTATTTCCCTGAGTAATTGGATCACCACCAGTTCTATCCCATGTAAATTCTTTTTCACTGAACCATTCGTAATATTCTGGATAGTTTTCAATTAAATAATGAGACATTATCATTATATCTTTTACTGTTGAATAATTTTCAGGATCATTAATTCCAGATGAGTTAGCAAAATTTGTATTGCTCATACCAATTTCTTGTGCTTTAGAAGTCATCATAATAGCAAATTCTTCTTCCGTACCCGCTATCCCTTCAGCTAATGCAATACAAGCATCATTTCCTGAGGCAACAATAATACCTCTAAGTAAATTTTCTACACTTACCTCGTCATTAACCATGACAAACATTGAGGAATATCCAGATGTTGACAACCTCCAAGCTTTCTCTGAAATAATAAATTTTTCATCTAAAGTTAAATCGCCTGATTTAATCAAATCAAAAGCAATAATGGCGGTCATTATTTTTGTCATTGAAGCAGGATAAATTGATCTGTCTGGTTCTTTTTCGTATAGAATTTCACCCGATAAAAAATCTTGTAAAATTGCTGTTCTTGCTTTTATGTCAATATTAGAATGTACTCTATTGAAAATAAAAAAAGTTATAAGAATTGTAATTAGAAAATTTTTAAACATTTTTTAGCACTTCTAAGTTTTCGAAATTAAGAGATTTTAACTTCTCAAATGACTCTTTCAAACTTTTTATATCATTAAAAGGACCTATTAATACTCTAAATTTAGTTTGAGATAATTTTTTTATCTTAGAGTTTTTTATAGAAGTTTCGTCTTTGATTCTAGAAATCATCATTTTGGCAGTAGATTTATAGTAAAAATCAGCAATCTTTATTGAGTAAGAAAATTTTTCTTTTGTTGTTTTTTTTTCTTTTTTCTTAGTTTTGCTTAAATCATTAATTTGAATACCATCAATTGGCGCCTTTTCTGCAACTTTTTTTTCCTCATCAAAAGTTTTACTTTTTTTTGCAATAAAAGTAGAATTTCTAGATATTAAAACTATTTCTAATAAGGGTTCATTTAAATCAAGATCTAAATCTTCAGCAATTCTTCTAGATATAACAGAATTGTAAAAATCTGAAAATTTTTGGTTATTAGATTTTACTTCTGCAATTAAAGACTTTCCATTTTTTGGATTTGTAATCTTAACAGCAGATTTTCTTTTAAGTGATTTATGATGAATCATTAATGATCTATCATCTAATTTTTTAATTTTTTTTACATTTTCGTCAAAAATTAAAGCAAAGCCACTATTACTATATTTTTTCTCTATTTTTGTTTCAGTCTTATCTGGCTTCATTGCTACTTGTTCACAACCTATTAAAAATATTGATAACAAAAATATTAATAAAATTTTATAGTTCATCTTTAAATTTATCTTTTAAGGTACAAACTGCTAAAGCAAATCTTAGAGATCTATTCCATTGGAGAATTATTTCGTAGTTATCAAATACAATATATGCAGGATTTAAAGTATCTGCACCAGGAATAATATCTTTATCTGGAGTTATTATTGCAACATTATAATTTGATTTTAGAAAGCTTATATCATCATAATTATCAATATATCTTTTAAAAAAACCTAATTTTTTTTTATTTTGAAGTTTTTTTGCAGAAACATTCAAATACTTTTTTGGAATATCTTCTTTAAGATCTATTCTATAAAAACAAGGTGAGTCTTTTTTCCAACCAATTTTTTTAAGATAATTAGCTGCTGAGGCATAAGCATCATGAGAATTTTTTAAATCAATATAATTATCAGTATTAAAATCAATTGCGTGATTTTTTATGGTTGAGGGCATGAATTGAAAAAAACCAAATGCACCTGCCCATGAACCATACAATGATTTATAATCTATCTGATTTTCATCAATTAATTTCAATAATATTAATAGCTCTTTACTAAAAAATTCAGATCTTCTTTTATCATAACTTAAAGTTGCTAGTGAAGAAAGGATATCCATTTTTCCAACATAAGTTCCATAATTTGTTTCAATGCCCATCAATGACAATAGAAGTTCCTTCTCAACTTTAAACTTATTTTCAACAATATTAATCAAATCTTTATTATTTAAATAGAAGTCGATACCTTTATTTAATTTTTTTGTAGAAGATCTCTTTGATATGTAAGTTTTGGTGTCTTCATAAAATTCAGGCTGGTATCTGTCATATTTTATAACATTTGCTAAGAACTTAGTATCTGTCATTACCAGATCAAAAGTTTTCTCAGAAATATTATTTGCTAAAGCTCTTTGTTTGAAATCTTTTTTCCACTTTTCAAAATCTGTATTCTCATTTGCAAATAAGTTGGAATTTAAAAAAAATAGAATTAAAAAAAAAATTTTAATTTTTTTCATATAAGTCATTTAAATATATAATTACAGCAATCCAAATAATAATAAAACTTAGAAATTTAACTAATGAAAAATCCTCTCCATAATAAAAATAACCTAAAATGAACTGTAATGTTGGCGTAATATAAAATATCATTCCGGTAGGTCCTAATCCAATTAACTCAACCCCTCTTACATATAGAAACAAAGGAATCACAGTCATCGGACCAGCTAAAAGTAAATATAGACTTAATCCTGGATTACTTAAGTTAAAGTCGTTTAGACCATTATTTGCAATTATATAAAATGCAACTAAAGCAAAAGGGAAAATATATAAACTTTCAATTAACAATCCAATATCGGTATCAATTTCAATTTTTTTTCGAACTAAGTTATAAAAGGCCCAACTAAAAGCTACAATGAGACCGACCCATGGTAATGATTTAAGATTAAAAAAAATTAAAATTAATATTGAAACAAAAACTAGAATAATTGAAAAAATCCTTTTTTTGTTTAGTTCCTCTTTAAAAAAAATATATCCCAAAAGAACACTAATTATTGGCATTATAAAATAACCAAAACTAGCATCAATAATCCTTTCTGATGCAACAGCATATATCCATATAGACCAATTAACAAAAATTAAAAAACCAGACAAAAATAATGCAATTAATTTTTTTTTATCTTTTACTTCTTTTAAAAAAATTTTCCATTTAGACAGAAATGTTGTGGTTAAAATTAACATTATTGCTGTCCACAGACATCTGTGAACAACTAATTCAGTATGACCAATAAAAGAAACTGACTCAAAATATATAACTCCAATAAATCCCCACCAAAAAGAACCTAAAGAAGTTAATATTAAACCTTTGTTAAAATCATTTTTCATACTAATTAAATGAATAAAATATCATGAGTAATTAGACTATTTTATTATTGAATTAAATATTTTAATTACAAAAGCTTCTACACGTAGAGATGACTGAGTGGTTGTAAGCACTGGTCTTGAAATTCCAAGTTACCCCTACCCCTTTACGACAATATACATACAAATTAAGCCATTGCTTACTTTTTTAAATTTAGTTTTTCAAAATCTGCGTCGTTATTAGGTCGCCTAAGCTAGAAACTAGAACGAAACTACAACGAACAATTAAACATTTTTATCTTTAATGGTTTTACAAATTTCAAAAGCATCATTCATTGAGGGAATCAATTTATCAAGTTTCCAATTATTTTCAGTTATGTCAAAGTACTTTGAGGCAACAAAATTTAGTCCATCAACTATCTGAATTTGATACAAACCTTCCTCCTCATAAAATTTGTACATAGTGTAGATGTATTCTTTTAAAGGAAATGTACCAAAATAAAAAACAACCTTTAATCCTTCCTTATAAGGAAAAGTAGTTAATACTTCAGCAGTTGTTTCAATATTATTAAGTTTAATCGGTAACTTTCTTCCTACTAATTGATCAAAATCTCCTGGATCCTGCCATGTAAAAAAAGAAAACATTGCGCTCACCTTAATACACTGATCTTCAGGAGATAAAATAAATGAAAATTTGTCAGTAGATTGAATTTCTCCGGACACAAGAGCATAGCTTTGATTTTTATATTCAGAAACCTCCCAATGATCTTCTTCTGCTTGAGCTTGATAAGCAAAAACAAGAAAAAAAAGAGAGAGATGTAATAAAATAATAAGTAAAACTCTTTTCATGATTTGAGCTCCACTTTAAAGCCATTTTTTTTAAATATTTTGATTATCTTATCCCAGACTAAACTGTTGTGTGAACCAGGGCTAATTTCGAATTTGAATGTTTTCTTATAAACGGGATCGCAGTTATCATACGCAACGTAAGCACTAACGTGACAATACTTGCAGACACGGTCTATTTCCATATATTGGAACTCCTATTATTGATTGATTTTTTGAGGGTTAAAAGTTTGTAGTTTGAAATGGTCTCAATCCTTTTCGTTTGGTTCGAATTACGCAACAAGGGAGATAATAAAAAAAGCGGAATACGATAGAAAAGGACTGAAATCCAATGCATAGAACCACTATACGTATTAAATTGTTTTTATTAGGACTGAATTTTGTTTAAAAAAAGTTAATTAAAATTTATTACTTGTTAGATTATTTATTTTTTTTCTTTGCATATAAATAATTAATAATAATAAAATCACAAAAATTGGATAACCTATTACGAATATAATAATATTTATCAATTCATATGTTGTTCCAGTAGCTTTTGCCAACCAAGCTAATATATCAACACATAAATAAAATAAATAATCAACCATTGTTTTATCTTAAAAACAGATATTGTTTTAAATATGTAAAAATTATGACAAATGAGAGACTAATTTGCTATAAGCTTTTTTTGGAAGCTCACTATAAATTTTCTCATTTCCTAAAGCTCTTCCACCATCAATAGCTCCTTCTAAGAAAGTTTTATCACCTGAAGAACTTAATTTACCTGTCATGCCCATTATGTTTCCTAAATCACCTGGATCAACATTTCTGAAAAAAAACATGTGCATCTCCATAAAGGTACCAATACCATTTATTTCATTATCTAAATCATGCAAGTCATTTGTATAATCACATAATCCATATATATAACCAAGGAGATATTTATCTTTAACATTTAGTTTTTTATTTAAATTTTTTCCTAATGCAGTTTTTAAAGATTTTTGTAAATGTTGAATGAATTCTGATTTTAGATCAGATTTTTTGTTATTTTTTTCCTTAAATGAATTAGTTATTTTTTTTCTAATATTCTTTTGTAATTTATTTGGTGCTTTTTTTGCATCTGCTTCATCCATTATTCTTGATGTTTCTTGTTGTAAAAAATCTAATAGAGGATTTTCAGAATCTAAATCTTTTGTTGAAGTGAAACCTTTGTTTTTATTTTTTTTTTTAAACCAATTGAACATATAAAATATTAACTCAAATTTTAACCACCTTCAATTTTATTGAAAAAATCATTATTTATAGACAACCAGATAAATATACCTATCCCTCCAACTATATATAATGGCCATCCAGTTCCAAACAATAATTTTACTAAGCCACATATTCCTAATAATATACCTAGTGTTACTATTAATTTAATCATCTATTTTCCTCCTAATCCTCCAATTTTATAATACTTTGCTCTAGCTTTAGTTCTAAACCACCAAGATTTCACACCTGTGGAGGAATAACCCTGAAGTCTACAGTCTATCCAAACTATATGTTCAACAAATCGATCTAAAGTTTTACTTTTATCCATTGCAGCCTTACATGCTTTTAAAGAATTCATTAAGTTATCATAAGTTGGTTTTAAATCTTTTTCATCGAGTGCTTCAACAATAGTTTTATAATATTCTATTTCTGAAGGACCTAGAGCCATATTATATTTTTAAAAATTTTTTACTTTTAAACAAAGCATACAAATAAATTCCTGAGGTTAGAAAATTTATAGGCAACCATATTTCTCTGCTTAAATATATAGGTATGAAAGGGTTATACAAAATCATAATTAAAAAAAAAATTATTGCATATTCATTAAATATATTTGATTTTTTGATCTCCTATTCTATCTAATTCCTTAGAGCTAATTTTATTTTGAGTTAAAGGTTTATAATTATTTACTCGTGATAAATGTTGAAGATAAACCACATCTAAATTTAAAACTTTTGAAATATCTTTAAAAGAAACTCCATTTTCTCTCAAAATTTTTAGAGTTTCTAGTTTAGATTTATCTTTCAGTTTCCTCATAAGAACGCATTACCAGTCTACCAATATTAATTATCACTTAATAATTTATATGTTAAAAATGTTAGCTCTAAAACTATTAATACTTCGATCATTGAAATGGTAAAAAACCAATACCCCAGACTATAGCAAGTCTTTTAATTAACCACAATCTACCTCTTTTTTTGATCCTTTTTTCTTCTTTCAATATGAGATTTTCTAATTCATCTTTTTTATATTCGTAAGCTTTTTTATTTTTTTTTCTTATTTTTTGTGTAACATCGCTTATTGCGGCATCTCTTATTGACGACTTAAATACACTAGATAAATTTGAATACCTATTTTTAAAGTAATCAACAGTTTCATCTGGTTTAGATACAAATGGTGCGCAAATACTATCTATTATTAATAAGCCTGTTGTTGATATAGGTGACTCTTTGAATTGTTTTTTTAAAATTTCAACCTCATTTTTTTCATCTTTAGAAATCTTTATTCTATATGTTTCAAAAATAGCAATTTCATTTTGTTTTCTCATTTCTTAGAGAGTTTAATCTCTTGGGTTGTTCTTAATCTTTTTTTATTTCTAAATTTATCAAAATACCTATCATCTATATCTGATTTATTATTATTACTTGTGCTTAGTTTTTTATCAATCTCTCTTTTTAGATCTTTATTTCTAAATTTATCAAAACCGTCATTTTTTAATTTTGATCTTTTGATACTAAAAAATAATAAAATTAAAGATAATAAAATTAAAATATTCTTTAGAATATATGAGAAAGTTAAGTATTGATTATTTCCAGAAATTTCTGACCAACTAATAAATTCAAAATGAATGTATAATAATAATATAATGAATACTGCACATAGTATTATATTTCTAAGTACTATTTTTAGCTCAGGTTTAAAAAAAAATAAAATCTTTGAGCCAATTATTGCTAATAAACTTTTTTTAAACATTTTAAAGATTTGCCAAATAAGATAGACCCTCGGCTGTTAGTAGACTAAATAAAATTGTTTTTAATTGGTCACCTTTAAGATTTTGTTCTTCATCTGCAATCATACCTTCCATTTCATCATCATCAAAGTCGGATATGCTTTTACTTGAGTTGGATATTTTTTCCTTAACTATTTCAATAGCTCTTTCTCTTTTTTTAATTAAAAATTTATCTTTTACAGACTGTGGTACTTTATCTAAAATTTCTTGGTAAGTTGCCATACACAATATTATACATAGGATTTTATAGGATAACTAGAGCGAAACTAGAACGACAGGCAATATTTATGAAATTATCCCTCCTGTTTTTTTATTGAAATTAAATATTTTACTTATAAAACCTTGCTTACGGAGAGATGGCTGAGCGGTTGAAAGCACCGGTCTTGAAAACCGGCAAAGGGGCAACTCTTTCCTGGGTTCGAATCCCAGTCTCTCCGCCATATAATTGTTAATATTTGAAATTTTTAAATAAATTATTAATTTTGTTATTTTCAAATTCAATGTTGGTTTTTAAACCATTATAAAAATTGTAAAGATTATTATCATCTATTTCTAAGAATTTTATCAATTCATTTAAATCTTCAACATTTAATTGATCTATGTATTTGTTAGTGAATGCTCCTAAAAGTTTATCCATTTCTTTCGTACCGCGATAATTTGATCTGTATATAATTTTTTTTTTTATTTGTTCTATATCAGCGGTCATATTAGGAATATAATGTTAGTTTATGGATATTAAAAGAAATTATGAATATTTATTATCTGACCTAAAATCTATAAAAGGTGTTGGTTTAAAAACATCAAATTTATTAAAAAGAAAAAAAATTAATAGTATTTTTGATCTGTTATGGAAATTACCAAAATCTTATACAGATCGAAGTTTATCTTCGAAAATTAAAGATTTAAAAATAGATGAGATACAAACTATAACTATAATTCCTCAAAAATATTCATTTCCAAGAGTAAGAAACTTACCAAATCGAGTCTTATGCAGAGATGAAACTGGTGAAATAGATTGTGTTTTTTTTAATAGTTACGAAGGATATATTAGAAAAATATTACCTATTGGAAAAGAAGTAACAATTAGTGGTAGAATTAAATACTTTCGAAATAAATATCAATTAACAAATCCTAAATATATTTCAGAAGACTCATCTATAATAAAGCAAAAGCATAATACCTATTCATTAACTGAGGGAATTAGTGAAAAGGTTTATAATAAAATAATATTTCAAATTATTAAAAATTTACCTCAGATTGATGAGTGGCACTCAAAAGATATATTAAAAAATTTTGGTAATATTGGTTGGAATGACTCAATCAAAAAATTACACGATCCAGAAAACATTGGTAAATTCAAGGAAAATTTCTATCAAAGACTTGCTTTTGATGAAATTTTTTCAACTTTTTTAGTTAATTCAGAAATTAGAAAAAAGATCAAAAAAATAAAAAAAACAAAGAAAAAATTTGATATTAAAAAACAAGGTGAAATAATATCAAAATTAGATTTTTCCTTAACCAATGATCAAACTAAAACATTAAATGAGATTAACAAAGATTTGTGCTCAGATAACAAGATGTTCAGATTACTTCAGGGTGATGTTGGTAGTGGTAAAACAATTGTAGCATTATTATCAGCATTCAATACCATGAGTTCTGATTTTCAAGTAGCAGTAATGGCTCCTACAGAAATATTAGCAAGACAGCATTTTTTATTAGCAAAAAAAATATATCCAAAAAATATTAAAATAGAGTTACTTTCTGGAAAATCATCATACAAAGATAAGAAAAAAATTTTAAATAAACTTATTAAAAAAGAAATTGATATTATTTTTGGAACACATGCCTTATTTCAAAAAAAAGTAGAATTCAAAAAACTAGGTTTAATAATAATTGATGAACAACACAAATTTGGAGTTAGTCAGAGAAAAAAATTATCTGATAAAGCTGGGAAAGATTGTGATGTTCTTTTAATGACAGCAACACCAATTCCACGTACTTTAACATTGACTATTTACGGAGATATGGATCTTTCAATTATACGAGAAAAACCGAATAACCGAAAACCTGTAAAAACTTATAGTAAAATTGAAAGTAAGATTGAGGATGTAATTAAATTCATCAAGAAAGAAATGCAACTTGGAAATCAAATTTTTTGGGTATGCCCTCTTATAGAAGAGTCAAAAAAAATTGATCATTCTTCAGCGATTAAAAAGTCTGAATATCTAAAAAAAATTTTTCCAAATGAGGTTTATTTACTCCATGGAAAAACAACCATTGAGGAAAAAGAGGAAATCTTAAACAAATTTTTAAGAAATGAATTTAAGATATTAGTTTCTACTACTATCATTGAAGTTGGTATAGATTTTCCTAATGCAAATGTAATTATAATAGAAAATGCAAATAAGTTTGGTTTGTCTCAATTACATCAACTTAGAGGTAGAGTTGGAAGAGGCAACAAAGAGTCTTCATGTGTATTAATGTTTAAGTCAAATCTAAGTGAAAATGCTAAAAAAAGAATTAATATATTAAAAGACTCTAATGATGGATTTAAAATATCTGAAGAGGATATGAAATTAAGAGGTTTTGGAGATATTCTTGGTTTTAAACAAAGTGGAATAAAAAACTTTAAATTGGCAGATCCAATACATAATCATAATCTTTTTATTTTAGCAGAAAAAGAAATTAAAAGAATTGAAAATGAAAAAGAGGATATAGGGAGATTTAAACCATTAATTAAATTATATGATCGTGCAGATATAATTAACGATATAGCTTAATTCTTACCTGTGGATGTTCCTGCAGAAACAATAAATTTAGATGCCTCTTCAAATGTCATATTCAGATATATAACTTCATCTATAGGAAACATTAGTAAAAAACCACTTGTAGGATTTGGTGTAGTTGGAACAAATACGTTTATTAATTTTTTATTTGTTTTTTCAGCCATCTCTCCTTTATTCTCTTTTGTTGCAAATCCAACAGCCCAAACACCTTTTCTAGGATATTCTACTAAAACTACACTTTTTTTATCATTGTCATCTTTATTAGAAAATGTCTCTGTCATTTGAACTATTGCAGAATAAATAGTTCTTAAAACAGGAATTCTTTTGAATAAATCATCAATAAGTTTAAGAATTCGTTTACCTAAAAAAGATAATGATAAGCCCCCTACAATTGTTATAAAAGTTATGGAAATAATTATTTCTATTCCAGGTATTGCATAAGGTAAGTAGTTATTAGGATTTATATTTTCTGGAATTATCTTAGAGGAAATTCCAATTAAAATTTTACTTAAATATAAAGTAAAACCAATAGGAATTAACACTACTACACCGGTTATAAAATAGTTTCTAAGAATAAGAGTAAGTGATCGTTTTTTTTTAATCTTTTTCATAAATTCATTTAAAACTAGAGTAAACTACAAAAGAAATTGCTATAATAAATAAAAATACTAATATTTTATTATTTAGATTCATTTTAAAATATATTATCAATGATAATTAAAAATGAATAGAAGAAAATTCTTAACTTATGTTGGTTGTACTTGTTGTAGTTTAGCTCTTAATTCATGTACTACTGCACCAATCACTGATCGAAAACAGTTAAAATTAATCCCTGAAGCTAAATTAAATGCTCAGGCAGCTAAAATTTTTGAAAAAATTAAGAAAAAAGAAAAATTAATATCTGGGTCGAAACTTAATCAAATAAAAGAAATTGGCAAAAGAATGGAAAATTCTATTGGAGAATATTTTTATCAATCAAAACTTGATGATCCAACAATTAGTTTTGATTGGGAATATATATTAATTGATAAAAAAAATATGAGAAATGCATTTTGTATGCCAGGAGGTAAAATTGCAGTTTTTTCAGGTATATTAGAAGTAACAAAAAATACTGATGGATTAGCTGCTGTCATGGGTCATGAGATTGCACATGCTGTAGCCAAACACTCAGTAGAACGAGCATCCAGAGGTGTTGTTTTAAACGTTGGAACAAATGTTATTGATATATTATCTGGTGGAAAACTATCTCAAGTTAATAGAACAACTGGTATGAATACTATTGGTATGGTTTCTCAACTAGGAATAATGAATCCTTTTAACAGGAAGCAAGAAACTGAAGCTGACTATTTAGGTATGATTTTTGCTTCTTTGTCTGGTTACGATATAAGAGAAACACCTAAAATTTGGGAAAGAATGAAAAAATTTAGTAAGGGAAAAAAACAATCCGAATTTCTTAGCACACATCCCTCGCCTGACAATCGAATTAAAAAAATAAACGAGTGGATAAATAGTATTGTTTTAGATTACCCACCAATTAAAATATAATTAATAATTAATGGTGAGCCGTGATGGACTCGAACCATCGACCCATTCCTTAAAAGGGAATTGCTCTACCAACTGAGCTAACGGCCCAAAATAACCTCGTATATACATATTTATTTAAATATTTCAAATAGGAATTGATGAGACATATAGTTTCTTTATCACAACTTATCAATGTATTTGTCATGAAATTCATTAAAAGTACCTTTTTGAATATTTTTTCTAATTTCGCTCATTAATTCTTGATAAAAATTTATGTTATTTAACGTTAAAAGCATCGATCCTAAAATTTCATTAGTATTAAATAGATGATTCAAGTAATTTTTTGAATATTTGTTTAAATTTAAATTTTTACATTTTTTATCAAGAGGTGAATTATCGTTTTGATATTTATTATTTTTAATATTTATTCTTCCATTCCAGGTAAAAGCTAAACCTGTTCTACCAGATCTGGTTGGCATTACACAGTCAAACATATCTATTCCTCTTTTAACTGCACCTAAAATATCAGAGGGTGTGCCTACACCCATTAAATAATGCGGCTTATTTTCTGGAAGGTCTTCCTTGATATCGTCTAAAACTTTAAACATTTCCTCTTGTGTTTCACCAACTGCAAGACCACCAATGGCATATCCATCAAAATTTAGATTTAACAAACCTTTTAGAGATAAAAGTCTCAAATCTTTAAAAAGACCTCCTTGGACTATACCAAAAAGAGCCTTGTGTGGATTTTTTCCAAATGCTTTTTTGGATCTATCGGCCCAATATAAAGATAACTCCATTGATTTTTTAATAAGTTTATAATCATCAGTTTTTTTTGGACATTCATCCATGATCATTACAATATCTGAGTTCAAACCAAGTTGAATTTTGATACTTTCCTCGGGGCTTAAATAAAATTTTTTTCCATCAACATGAGAGTTAAAAATTGCACCTTTTTCTCGGTCTATTTTATTAAGTTTTGAAAGAGACATTACTTGAAAACCACCTGAGTCAGTAAGTATTGGCAAATCACAATTCATGAAGGAATGTAATCCTCCTGCATTTTGAATTCGCTCAACTCCTGGACGGATCATTAAATGATATGTATTAGCTAAAATTATATCTGAGCCAGTTTTTTTAATATCATCGATTGTACAAGCTTTTACTGTTGCCTGGGTTCCAACTGGCATGAAAGCAGGAGTTCTAATAATTCCCCTATGCGTTTCTATAATTCCTTCTCTTGCAAAGTTTTCTTTATTCAGTAATTTAAAGGCAAATTCTTTTAATGCCATTAAAATATTACAATGATTTAAAACTAATTATTTTATCTGGATCTGTAACAGCACCATTATTGTTTTCATCACCACGTTTAATCTTATCAACAAATTCCATTCCTTCGATCACTTTTCCAAAAACTGTATATTGATTATCTAAAAAAGGAGCAGGTTTAAAGCAAATGAAAAATTGACTATTTGCACTATTTGGATCTTGTGATCTAGCCATAGATAAGGTTCCTCTGTCATGAGGCAAATTATTAAATTCTTGTTTTAGATCTGGTAAATCAGACCCTCCCATTCCTGCCATTCTTAAATTAAAATCATTTGATGATGTTTTTCCAAATTTTACGTCACCAGTTTGTGCCATAAAACCATCAATAACTCTGTGAAAAACAACATTATCATATTTACCACTATTGGCTAAATCTTTTATTCTTTTTACATGATTAGGTGCTACATCATCAAATAATTCAATTTTAACATCTCCATCTTTAAGTTTCAAAATCATAATATTCTCCTGTGACATTGCTTGATTTATCGTTAAAAAAAAGAAAATAAATATATTTATTAAAATTTTATTCATATTTTCTTTTTAATAATTTAATTGTGCTTTTAGTAGTAAATTTTTTGATATCACCTTTTAAATTTACTATTTCTTTAACAAATCTTGATGAAATAATCTGATTTTCAACATCTGACATCAAAAAAAGAGTTTCAATATTTCTATTTAATTTTCTATTCATCCCTGCTAGTTGAAATTCATATTCAAAATCTGAAACTGCTCTTAATCCTCTTAAAATAATATTTGATTTGTATTTTTTACATAATTCAGTGGTCAAAGAGCTAAAAGAAATTACGACAACTTTTTTTTTATTGAGTTTTAAATCATAAAATAATGCTTTTTCTACAATTTCAATTCTTTCGTCCGAATCGAATAAATAATCCTTATTTTCTACATTAGATACTGCAACCACAATTTTATCAAAAAGTTTTAAACCTTTTTTAATAACATCAATATGGCCAAACGTAATTGGATCAAATGTTCCAGGATAGATTGCAACTTTACTCATTAAACTAAGTTATCATCTATTTTATCAGCTGAAACAACTTTTTCTTCTCCAGTTAATTTAATAATTCTAACACCCTGGGTATTTCTACCCGCAGTTCTAATTTCTTTTACCGCTACACGTATCACTCTTCCTTTATTAGTAGATATAAGTATTTCATCACCATCATATACTGGAAAGGAGGATGAAATATTACCATTTCTTGGTGAATTTATAATTCCGATAATTCCCTTCCCACCTCTATTAGTTACTCTATATTCTGTGTGACTAGTTTTTTTACCAAAACCATTTTCTGTAATTGATAATATAAACTTTTCTTTAGCTTTTAATTCTGATTGTTCATCCTTCGATTTTTTCCCATTTTTTTTAGATTTATCATTGTCTATAATTGAAAGAGAGACAATTTGATCGTTTGGAGACAAAACAATACCTTTAATTCCTTTAGAGGATCTACCCTTAAAAACTCGCAATTTTTTTGACTCAAAACGTATACATTTTCCTAATTTAGTACTTAAAATTATATCTTGATCATCCTTGCAAATTTTAACTCCCACAATTTTATCATTATTGTCTAATTTCATAGCAATTTTTCCTGATGTATTAATTGAAGAAAAATCATCTAAACTATTTTTTCTGATTTTCCCTTGAGCTGTAGCAAAAACAATTTGATAATTTTTCATTTCAGACTCATTATCAGGAAAAGGCATAATAGAGCTAATTGACTGATGGTTTTTAAGTGGAAGAATATTAAACAACGATTTTCCCTTAGAAACTGAAGATCCTTCAGGTATTTTCCAAGCTTTTATTCTATAAACTAACCCTTCTGTAGAAAAAAACAAAACTGAGGTATGAGTATTAACTGATAGAGTTTGGACTACAGAGTCCTCATTTCTAGTAGTCATACCAGTTTTTCCTTTACCACCTCTTTTTTGTGTCTTAACACTATTTAAAGATCCACGTTTAATGTAACCCTGTAATGTAACTGTAATCAATACAGATTGTTTTTGAATGGTTTCTTCTATATCATAATTTAATACGGCATCAATTATTTTAGTTCTTCGAGGTGATGAATATTTTTCTTTAATATTTTTTAACTCTTCACTGATTACTTTTAACAATTCTTTCTTAGATGAAATTATTCTTTTATATTTTATAATTAATTCAGCTAACTTCTTTATTTCTATTTCAATTTCATTAATTCCTAATGCTGTCAGTTTTTGTAATCTTAATTCTAAAATAGCATTCACTTGTAAAGTAGATAAGGAGTATAAAGTTTTTGATTTTGAATTTTCTACAAGTGAAATTAATTTTTTTGACTTATTAATTTTCCATTTAGTTTGTAAAAGAGATTTCTTTGCATCTTCTGGATTTTTCGAAGATCTAATTATCTTGATAACTTTGTCCAAATTTTCGACTGATACCGATAGTCCTATCAATAAATGTGCTCGCTCTTCTGCTTTTTGTAAATCAAATTTTGTTTTTTTGACTACAACGTCCTCTCTAAAGGACAAAAAATTTGATAAGAAATCTTTTAAGTTACAAGTTTCGGGTTTGCCATCAACTATTGCAAGTGTATTAAATCCAAATGAACTTTCAATTTGTGTATTCTTGTAAAGTTGTCTTTTTACTGTTTCAGGTTCTACTCCACTTCTCAAATCTATTGAAACTCTAATTCCTTCTCGATTAGACTCATCTCTTATATCTCTAATACCCTCAATTTTTTTTTCTCTAACAAGCTGAGCAATTCTCTCATTCAAAACAGATTTATTAACTTGATAAGGAATTGATGTGATAACCAATCTTTCTCTTCCATTTTTTAAACTTTCTATAGAAATTTCACCTCTAATTTTAAAAGAACCTCTGCCTTTGTTATAGCCTTGTTTGATCATATCTTTTCCGATTATCACTCCTCCAGTTGGAAAATCAGGCCCTGGTATGTGTTTCATAAGATCTTTAATTTTAATATCTTTATTTTCAATCAAAGCTAAGGTTCCATTAATTATTTCACCTAAATTATGTGGCGGTATACTAGTAGCCATTCCAACTGCAATCCCACCTGCACCATTAACTAATAAATTTGGAAATTGAGCTGGTAAAACTGTTGGCTCTTTTTCGGTTTCGTCATAATTATTTTTAAATGAAATTGTATTTTTTTCGATGTCATCAATTAAATATTGTGAAACTTTAGACAATTTAGTTTCTGTATATCTCATAGCAGCAGCAGGATCGCCATCAATAGACCCAAAGTTTCCTTGTCCATCAACTAAAGGTAAACTCATTGAAAAATCTTGGACCATTCTTACTAGAGCATCATAAACTGATTGATCCCCATGTGGGTGATATTTACCAATGACATCTCCAACAATTCTTGCAGATTTCCGAAATTGTTTTGACCAATCATATCCTCCTTTGTACATTGCATACAAAATTCTTCTATGAACTGGCTTTAAACCATCTCGTATGTCTGGAAGTGCTCTACTAACTATAACACTCATTGCATACGATAGATAAGACGAACTCATCTCATCATGCATTGAGATTAATTTTATATTCTTATCCTCAGGAATTTCAGTTTTTTGCATAGATATTAAAATGGTATTTCATCATCCATGTCATTTGATATTTGTGACATGTCATCATTATTAGATTTAGTAGTATCATTTGATATACCCCCACCTGAATTACCTCCACCTAACATTGTTAAAGATGAGTTATATCCTTGAATAACAATTTCAGTCGAGTATTTGTCTTGACCAGATTGTTCATCTTTCCATTTTCGAGTTGTTAATTGTCCCTCAACATATATTTGGGCTCCTTTTTTTAAATATTGTTGAACAACATTTACTAAACCCTCATTGAATACAACTATACGGTGCCATTCGGTTTTTTCTTTTTTTTCACCAGTATTCTTATCTTTCCAAGATTGGCTTGTTGCCAAACTTAATCTTGCAACACTTTTGCCATTTACCATTTGTTTGATCTCTGGATCTGCGCCCAAACGACCAATTAAAAGTACTTTATTTAAACTTCCAGCCATAATATTTTAATATTTGTTAAATTTGTTAATTAGAACTATACCACAATTTACTCTGAATATTAATTTTATTAAGTCAAAGCAACAAAAATTATGATGAAAAAGATAGTTATTAAGGGTGCTAAAGAACACAATTTAAAAAATGTTTCTTTAGAGATACCCAAAGATAAATTTGTTGTCATAACTGGTCTATCAGGATCTGGAAAGTCATCTTTAGCTTTTGATACAGTTTATGCAGAGGGTCAAAGAAGGTATGTTGAAAGTTTATCTGCTTATGCAAGACAATTTTTAGATAAAATGAAAAAGCCAAATGTTGATTTAATTGAGGGGTTAAGCCCAGCAATATCGATAGAACAAAAAAATACTTCTAAAAATCCAAGATCAACTGTTGCTACAGTTACTGAAATATATGATTATATGCGTGTTTTATATGCAAGAGCGGGTATACCCTATTCTCCATTTACAGGTAAACCAATAACATCACAAACGATTACACAGATTGTGGATAAAATTAAAGAGCTTCCAAAAAAGTCGACAATATATATTTACGCTCCGGTAGTGAGAGGAAGAAAAGGAGAATATAAAAAAGAAATCCTAAATTATAAAAAAAGAGGGTTTCGAAAAATCAAAGTAGACGATGTAATTTATGATATTGATAAAGTTCCAGAATTAAATAAGAAAATTAAGCATGACATTTATATTTTGGTCGATAGGATAGTTCTAAATTCATCTTTAGGAAACAGATTAGCTGAAAGTATTGAGTCATCGGTAAATTTAGCGAATGGATTAGTGTTCGTTGAATATGAAGATGAAACATTACCGAAAAAATATAGAAAAGTAGAAAAATTAATATTTTCGACTAAATTTGCATGTCCTGAAAGTGGCTTTACAATTGAGGAAATTGAGCCAAGACTTTTTTCATTTAATAGTCCTTTTGGCGCTTGTGAGGAATGTGAGGGAATAGGAATTAAACTAAATGTCGATCCAAATTTAGTGGTACCAAATCATAAAAGGAGTATTGCTGACGGTGCTATTGAACCCTGGGCTAAAACAACCACCTTATACTACGCACAAACATTATCTTCTTTGGCAAAACATTATAGTTTCTCATTAAATGAAAAATGGTCAAAACTTTCAAAAAAAATAAAGGATATTATTCTTTATGGATCTGATGATGAAGAAATAAAATTTTCATATGATGATGGTTATGAAAAATACTCACATAAAAAGACGTTTGAAGGGGTAATAAATAATTTAGAAAGACGATATTTAGAAACTGATAGTGATTGGAAAAGAGAAGAAATAGCCCAATACCAGTCAGATTCTAAATGTGAAAGATGCAATGGTCATAGACTAAAAGATGAAGCATTATGTGTGAAAATTGACGGCTTACACATTAGTGAAGTGACTGAAAAATCAATTTTAGATGCTGCAAAGTGGTTTGAAAATTTAAAATTCAATTTAGATAAAAGACAGGTCAAAATTGCCGAACATATCCTCAAAGAAATTAATGAAAGATTAAATTTTTTATTAAATGTTGGTCTTGATTATCTAACATTATCAAGAGAGTCTGGCACTTTATCAGGAGGAGAAGCGCAAAGAATCCGTTTAGCATCTCAAATTGGATCTGGTTTGACTGGAGTGTTATACGTCTTAGATGAACCTTCTATTGGTTTGCATCAAAAGGATAATGTAAAACTGATTAATGCTCTTAAAAGATTACGAGATTTGGGAAATACAGTTATAGTAGTTGAGCATGATACTGAAACGATGGAAAATGCAGATCATATTATTGATCTTGGTCCTGAAGCAGGAAACAAAGGTGGTGAAGTTGTTGCGCAAGGAACTTTTGATGAAATAACAAAAAATAAAATAAGTATCACAGGAAAATATCTTTCAAACAAATTAAGAATTGATGTTCCTAAAAAAAGAAGGTTAGCAAAAAATGGAAGATTTCTTGAAATAACAGGTGCGACTGGTAATAATTTGAATAATGTAAATTTGAAAATACCTTTGGGTAGCTTAACCTGTGTTACAGGTGTATCAGGAAGTGGTAAGTCAACATTGATCTTACAAACATTGTACAATGCGTTAAACTTAACTTTAAATAATAATAAATCTAGAAAAATTCCAAAACCATTCAAAGGTTTCAAGGGCACAGAATTAATTGATAAGATAATTGATATTGATCAATCACCTATTGGTCGTACTCCAAGATCTAATCCAGCAACTTATACTGGAGCTTTTGGGCCAATTAGAGATTGGTTTACAGGATTACCTGAATCTAAAACTAGAGGATACAAACCAGGAAGGTTTTCTTTTAATGTTAAAGGAGGTAGATGTGAAGCTTGTGAGGGCGATGGAGTTATTACTTATGAAATGCATTTTCTTCCGGACGTTTATATTCAATGCGATGAGTGTAGGGGAACTAGATATAATCGAGAAACATTAGAGATAAAATTTAAAGATAAAAGTATTGCAGATGTTTTAAACATGACAGTTGATGAAGGATGTGAATATTTTGAAAATATTTCTAATATCAAGACAAAATTACTAACTTTAAAAAAGGTTGGTTTGGGTTATATAAAAATTGGTCAACAAGCTACAACTCTATCAGGGGGTGAGGCACAAAGAATTAAATTAGCCAAGGAATTATCAAAAAGATCAACGGGAAGAACAATGTACATATTAGATGAACCAACAACTGGTCTTCACCAACACGATATCAAGAAATTATTAGAAATTTTACATACATTTGTATCATTAGGTAACACAGTGGTTGTTATAGAACATAACTTAGATGTTATAAAAACAGCAGACTATATTGTAGATATGGGGCCTGAAGGCGGTGTAAAAGGTGGAGAAATTATTGCTGAGGGCAAACCTGAGGAAATTTGTAAAATTAACACTAGTTATACAGGAAAATTTTTAAAACCACTTTTGTAAATCTTCAGCTTATTAATAATGTTGCAATTAATTTGATAAAATTTACTTAATAAAATAAAATATTTTTATGATTGATAATGAAAATACAAATACTGAATTCAGGATACTTGGTATGTCTATAGAAAATTTATCAATTATTTATGGAATATTATTAATTTGTTGGGGAATGATAATAAGTTTTATAAGTGATAGCGATTCTCTCACTTCATTCATTCCATCTTTTTTGGGATTTCCAATTTTAATTTTTTCTTATTTATCTGTGAAATTTATTAATAAAAAAAAATTTTTTATGCACATAGTAGTACTTTTAGGATTAATAATTTTTATAGGTGGATTAGATTTTATTAGAACAATTATAACGGGAAATGTTTTTACAAATTTTTGGGCGGATATCTCGAAATTAATGATGTTAGTAACTGGTCTATTTTTTACAATTCAATGTATAAGATCTTTCATTCACGCTAGAAGAACAGGAAAAACAGAAAGTTAGTCTAATAAAGACTCAACAAATTCCCAATTAATTAGATTTTCTACAAACTTATCTAAATATTCTGGTCGTCGATTTCTATAATCAATGTAATAAGAGTGTTCCCAAACATCACATCCTAAAATAGGCTGCATTTTATCAATTAAAGGATTAGCTGCATTTGCAGTTTTTGTTACTACAAGTTTACCATTACTTAGAGATAACCAACACCAGCCAGAACCAAATTGTGTTATTCCCGCTTGTTTAAAATCTGTTTTAAACTTTTCGACACTTCCAAAATCTGCAATGATTCTTTTTTCAAGTTTTGGCGGAATTTTTCCACCACCATTTGGTTTCATACATTTCCAAAAAAGATTATGATTCCAGTGTTGGCTTGCATTATTAAATATTCCAGTTTTAGATTTATCTTCATAACTTTTTAAAATTATATCTTCCAATGATGAATTAGATAAATCAGTCTCTTTAATAAAATTATTTAAGTTGGTTATATAAGTCTGATGATGTTTACTATGATGAATTTCTAAAGTTTCCTCAGACATTATTGGAGAAAGCGCATTGTTAGCATAATCAAGTTTTGGAAGTTCAAATATCATTATTTAAAATTATTAAATTATATAATTTGAATATACAAGAAGTTTATCAATTAATTTGAATTCATAATGATTTGCTCTTAAAAATTATTTTAAAAAGTTGTAATGTAGTATATATTTGTCATTATTATGGGTAATTTGCTGTCGTCTTTATCAAGAACGATTAATGTTTCACTAGCTATAGCAGTATTATTATTTCTAGGATTATTTTATCAAAATGATGGTTTTAGTTTTGATGTGCTTTTTTGGAGCTGGTTTGCACAATTTGTACAGGTTATAACTGGTATTATGTGGATTGGATTATTATGGTACTTTAATTTTGTACAAATTCCAAATATGGCGAGGATACCAGATGAACAAAAACCTGCTATCAACAAAGTAATTGCTCCAGCTGCATTGTTTTATTTTAGATGGGGAGCAGTTTTAGCGATTTTATCTGGTTTTGCAATTATGGCTCTTAATGGATATTTGTATGACGCAATGACCTTAAGTATAGGCTCTGGCATTCCAAAACATACTGCAATAGGAATTGGTATGTGGCTAGGTTTGTTAATGGCATTTAACGTTTGGTTTATAATATGGCCAAATCAAAAAAGGGCGTTAGGTATCGTAGAATGTGATCCAGAATATAAAGCTAGGTCAGCTAGAAAAGCGATGTTATTTTTGAGAGTTAATACCTTATTTTCAATACCTATGCTACTTACTTTGGTGGCTGCTCAAAATCTTTATTAATTACTCTCGTCGTCCCTTAAAACAGTTTTTTGTGAAACTCGTAATCTAACCAAAACTGTATTAGCAATATAGATAGATGAATAAGTACCAAAAATTATACCAAATATCATAGCCAAAGAAAAACCTTTTAGTATCTCACCGCCAAAGAAAAATATTGATAGCAAAGCTAATAAAGTTGTTATTGATGTAATTAAAGTTCTAGATAATGTTTCATTGATAGAGATATTAGTTAAATCATAAATTTTAATGTCAGAATATTTTCTTAAATTTTCTCTTACTCTATCAAAAATAACCACAGTATCATTCATTGAATAACCAACGATAGTTAATACAGCTGCAATAATAGATAAATTGATTTCAAGACCAAGTAATGAAAATAATCCCAAGGTTACCAATACATCATGAAACAAAGCCAATATAGCTCCTAAACTAAATTGCCATTCAAATCTGATCCAAATGTAAATTAACATTAAAGTTAATGCCACCGCGATAGCTATCACCCCAGATTTAAGCAACTCAGCACTCACTTTCGGACCTACGTTTTCAACTCTTCTAAAATCAAAAGTATTGCCAAATGATTTATCTAAATTTGCTTTAATTTCTCCAATAATATTTTTGTTATTATTAATTTCAAATTTAATTAGAAAGTCTGTCTCATTTCCAAAATTTTTTACTGAAACATCACCTAAATTCATAGAATTTAAATTATCTCTTAGAGATGACACATTAATTATGCTGTCAGTTGATCTAAGTTCAATTAAGGTTCCACCTTTAAAATCTATTCCAAAGTTAAGACCTTTAAAAGTCAGTAAAAATAATGAAATAACGACTAAGGATATAGAAAATATATTAAATTGATTATAGTATTTGTTAAAAGCAATCATTTAAATTAAACCCTCTTTTTCTTTGTTTCTGTACACATACAAAACTGTCAATAATCTTGCTATGAAATAAACCGAAAATAATGTTGTAAATATTCCAATTCCAAGTGTAAGTGAAAAACCTTTGATTGGACCTGAGCCCATAAAAAATAAGATAATAGCTGCTAATAATGTTGTTATATTTGCATCAAGTATAGCGGTTCTAGATTTCGTGTAACCACTATCAAAAGCTATTAAATTATTTTTTTCATTTTTTAGCTCTTCTTTAATTCTCTCAAAAATTAAAACATTTGCATCGACTGCCATACCAACTGTCAAAATTATTCCGGCTATCCCTGGAAGAGTTAAGGTCGCCTCGAATATAGTCAATATTCCAATGAGTAAGAAAAGATTAACTATTAATGTTATATTGGTAATTAAACCAAATATCTTATATTTAACTAAGATAAATACTATTACTAATACAAAACCAATTGCTAATGCAATCATCCCTGCATTAATTGAGTCTTGTCCTAAGTCTGGACCAACTGTCCGTTCTTCAATAATATTTAAAGGTGCGGGCAATGCACCTGATCTTAATAAAAGAGCTAAATCTGTTGCTGATTGAAAAGTAAATCCTCCACTGATTTGACCTGATCCACTTGCAATTGTATCTCTTATAACTGGTGCGCTTATAATTTTATTGTCCAATACTATTGCTAATTGTTTGCCAATACCAGTCGATGTGGCCTTACCAAATCTTTTAGCTCCAACTCTATCAAGTGTAAATGTAACTACTGTTTCATTTGTCTCACTATCCATTCTTGGTTGAGCATCTAGCAGATTGTCTCCACTTAAAATAATTCTTTTACTTACTAGAGCAGCTTCTTCAGACTCATCTTCATAACTAAGTTTTTCTGCCCCAAAAGAGTCTTGATCGTTATTAGTTACAAATCTAAACGTAAGATTTGCAGTTTTACCAAGTAAAGATTTAATTCTCATTGGATCATCTAATCCAGGCAATTCAACAAGAATTCTATCGTTTCCTCTTTTTAGAATATTTGGCTCATTAGTTCCTATCTCATCAATTCTTCTTCTTACAATTTCTAATGCTTGATCTTGGGATGATGTTTTCAGTTTAACAATACCTTGGGTTGAGTAATTTACAAAAAAAATATTATTTTCCTCACTTATATCTAATTGATGAGATTTAAATCTTGGATAATAAGGATTTAATTCACTTTCCTCGTCATTAAATGTGTCTAGAACAGTTTGTTTAAATTTTTCATCTACAGAAAAAGATAATTTTTGTCCTAAAATTTTTAAATTTTTAATTCTAATATTTTTGTCTTTGAAATAATTTCTAATGGTAATTGAAAGATTTTGTATTTTTTGTTCAATAACTGGATTATTATCAATTTCCAGTAAGAGGTAAGAGCCTCCCTGAAGATCTAATCCAAGATTAATTTTTTTATTTAGGAAGTTATTTTCAAACTTGAATAAATTTGATGAAGCAATTAAAATAAAAAATAGAGAAACTAATGTTACTGAAATTATTCTAAATTTTGAAAAATATAACACTTTACTTTAACAAAATTACTTTTTAACTTCTTGAGAGTTCATCAGACTTTGTACACCTGTACCTCTGATAACTTCAACAGTCACATTTTCAGCAACCTCAACTTCAATTTTATCGTTATCTACAACTCTAGTTATGGTTCCTGTGATACCGCCTGAAGTAACAATCTTATCACCTTTTTTTAATCCCTCGACCATAGCCTTATGCTCTTTGACTTTTTTTTGCTGTGGTCTTATCAGGAAAAAATAAAAAATAACAAAAATTAGTATTAGTGGTATAAATGAACCTATTCCCTGTTCCATAAAACTCCTTAATTAAAAATGAACTTTTATACTATCTCTTAAGTTAAAACAACTTTAATTCAGACTAATTTTTTCTAGATTATTCATATAAGGTCTAAGCACTTTTGGAATACTTATAGACCCATCCTTTTGCTGAAAATTTTCTAATATAGCAATAAGAGTTCTACCCACTGCTAAACCACTTCCATTAAGTGTTCCAACAAATACTGTTTCTTTATTTGAATTTTTATATCTAGCTTTCATTCTTGTTGCTTGAAAAGTTGAACATGATGAACATGAGGATATTTCTCTATATTTGTTCTCTGAAGGTAACCATACTTCTATATCGTAAGTTTTTTCTGCACTAAATCCCATATCTCCACTACATAAAATCATTTTTCTATATGGTAATTCTAACAGGTCCAAAATTCCTGTGGCACAATTCGTCATTCTCTCTAGTTCTTCAAGACAATTGTTTTGTTCTACAATGCTAACTAATTCAACTTTATAAAATTGATGTTGTCTAATCATCCCTTTTGTATCTTTACCATAACTACCGGCCTCTTTTCTGAAACATGGGGTAGATGCAACAAACCTCATTGGTAATGTTTTTAAATCTAAAATTTTGTCTTTTACAATATTTGTTAAAATAACTTCTGCTGTAGGAATTAAAAATTTTCTACCACTTCCCTCTTCTAATTTTACTTCAAACTGATCACTTTCAAATTTAGGTAGTTGACCAGTTCCAAACATTGTATTTTCTGAAGCTAATAAAGGTGGTGAAATTTCCTCATAACCATTTTTTGAAGTATGTATATCAAGCATAAAATTTGAAATTGCTCTTTCAAGTAATGCTAATTTATTCTTTACAAAAACAAACCTTGAGCCAGTAGTTTTTGTAGCAAGATCAAAATCTAACATGCCAAGTTTTTCACCTAGTTCGTAATGTGATTTTGGAGTAAATTCAAAATAAGGAATTTGACCAGATTTAGTTAACTCAACATTTTCATTTTCATTAGATCCAACAGGCACATCATCATGAGGTATATTAGGAATACTTGACAAAATTTCATCTAAGTCAGATTTAATTTTTGATTGTTGATTAGAAATTTTATCAATAGATTGTGTAATTTCTTTTGACCTAGAAAATAAAGCCTTATCTTTGGTTTTTGAAATATCTTTTTTTTCTTTTTCTAATGTTTCTTTTTTTTGAATTAAATCTCTATTATCTATATCTAATTTTTTGAGTTTATTAAGATCTATATCAATAGATCTTTTTTTTAATGCTTTTGAAAACGCATCAAAATCTTTTCTAATTTCTTTTATGTTATGCATCAGAATTTTTTAAATTTTTATTCTCAATAAGTTTTACTGAAAATATTGATAATTCATATAGAATTAATAAAGGTATAGCTAAACCAATTTGTGTTATAGGATCAGGTGGTGTGAGTAAAGCTGCGGCTGCAAATATAATAACCACAACATATTTTCTTCGTTTCTTTAAAAAATCAGAATCAACTAACCCTACCCTCGCTAATAAACTTAACACAACAGGCAATTGAAAACTTATACCGAACGCAAATATTAGTTTCATTACCAATGAAAGATATTCGTTTACTTTTGCTTCAAGTTGAATTGGTAAATTTGTTGAAAGACCAGAACTTTCAAAAGATAAAAAGAATTTTATCGCTAGGGGCATTATTAAATAATAAACCAACATACCACCTAGTAAGAATAAGATTGGGGTTAAAACTAAATAAGGTAAAATTGCAATTTTTTCATGTTTATAAAGACCAGGAGCAATAAATTTCCATATCTGCATCAAAATAAATGGACAAGTAACAAAAAAAGCTGTGAAAAAAGATACTTTTAAATAAGTAAGGAAGGTTTCTTGTAAAGCTGTGAAAATTAATCGTCTATCAGTTCCATCATCTTTAACTGCTTGTGCATATGGCTCTACTAAAAAACCATAAAGATGTTCAGCAAAAAAATAACATCCTACAAAAAAGATTATTAGAAAAATAAAACTATGAATTAGTCTTTTTCTTAACTCAGCTAAATGACTTACAAAGCCACCTTCATTTTCATCATGACTCATCTTTTTTTTCTTCTTTTTTTTCTACTTTATTATCTTCAAGATCAATATTTGAGACTTCATTTTGAATATTATTAATATATTTTTTTGCAGAACCGATCCATGAACCAACTTTTTTGAGCATTATTGGAAAGTCCTTAGGTCCTAAAACTACAATAGCTATTGCAACTATAATTAAAATCTCAAACCAACCAATAGTAGGCATGTGATTTATTCTTTTTTGTTCGAATCTTGATTGTCGTCAGAAATATTTTTAGGTTCATTGTCATCAGTCACATCTGATGCCATTCCCTTTTTAAAACTTTTTATTCCTTTTGCTACATCGCCCATTAGGCTAGAAATTTTTCCTCTGCCAAATAATAATACCACAAGTATTACAACGATTGCTATTTGCCAAATTCCAATGCTCATGGAAAACTTATAACCTTTTTATCAATAATTGAAAAGTCTAATTTGTAAGCTTAGTTTTTCTCATCCAAGTCAAGAGTGCTACTTAACATTTCATCAATATTTGAATAAATGTCCTCTTTTTTATCATCTTGTTTTTCTTTATAGAATTTTCCAGTACCAAAAATAGCGTTATCAATATTAGTAGCATCAATTAAACCTGCGGCTCCAAGTTCATCCACTGTTGGTAAATCAGATAATTTTTGCAAGTTAAAATGACTTAAAAAGTCATCTGTCGTGACATATTGAATAGGTCGACCAGGGACATTTTTTCGTCCACCGGGTTTAACCCAATTTAATTCCATCAAAATTTCTAATGTGTTAGTTCCAAAAGCTACACCTCTAATTTCCTCTATCTCTGCTCTAGTAACTGGTTGATGATAAACAATTATAGCAAGAGTTTCTATTGCAGCTTTTGATAATTTTTTTTCAACAGTTTTTTCTTGTGTCATTAAATTTGAGAGATTGGGTGAGGTTCTAAAAGACCATTTTTTAGAAATGCAAACTAAATTAATACCTCGATTTGAATATTCAGTTTGTAACTTTAACAAAATTTTTTCCACATCAGTTTTTTTAGATATCTTATTTTCAACAGTTTCAATATCTAATGGTTCTGCAGCAGCAAAAACAACCCCTTCAATTTCCTTTTCAATTGAGGATAATTTAGTTGGAAAATTAATAATATTATCTTTTTTCTTAATCTTTTTTTTTATCATTTTTTTTCTTTTATATAAATATCATCAAAAAGGTTTTCTTGTTTTATACTTAGGTTGCCCTCTTTGACTAACTCAAGAGAGCCAGCAAATATTCCTGCTTTACCGGTTCGTTTGTACTTTGATCCACTTTTAAAATTTTTTGGTATTAAATCATCTAATTTTTTCCAATCCATTAATTTTCCAAAAAAATCTTTTATAGTTTTTATTCCTTCCTCTGTTGTAAAAACTGGCAATTTAGGAATATTAATTCTCTGAAAATCTTTAGTCATAATTATAGTAGAATAGGTTTTCATGAGGTCAAATAAATTTAATTTATACTCACTATTGTAGATGGGCCTTATGCCTGCTCTCATACCTCTAGTTCTAATTTCTCTGCCTAATCTTTTTCTTTTAAGCATCTGTTCAGATAATAACCTTATTAATTCAAGTTTCTTAAGTTGAAGTTTTAATTTTTCAGCTACTTCTTGAACTTTAAACTCTTCTTCAGGGGTGCCTGGTAATAGTAATTTTGATTTTAAATATGCTAACCATGTTGCCATTAATAAGTATTCTGAAGCAATCTCTAAATTTAATTTTTTTTCTTGAGTAATAAAATCATGAAACTGATCTGCTAATTTTGTAATAGATATATCCTCAAGATTAACTTTTTGAGCTTTTGCAAGATCTAAAAGAACATCTAATGGTCCATTATAATTTTCAACATCTACTTTAAAAAGTTCAGAATCATTTTCAATCATCAAACAATATTAACTTAAAATTTTGTAAAATTGTGATGTTTTTTTAATGAGAAAAGGATTTATCAATGGTGAATTATTTCCTACAATTTTCATTTCATTTAAATTTCCATTACAATGTAAGGCTAAATTACAACCTGCGCTAAACGTTTTGATTGTATTTTCTTTTAAATTACCCTTAAGACTTTTCATAGATAAATCATCAGAAATCAAAATATCTTTAAAACCAATTTTATTACGAATTAATTTAATAAATTTTTTTGAGTGAGTAACACAATTTTCTTTGTCAATTTGAGTAAAAATTATGTGAGCGGTCATAGCAAAATAAGTTTTTTTATTTTTAAATGGAAGAAAATCTTTCTTTGTTAAATAACTCAATTTTTTATTTACCGTCGGAGTAAAATGGTGACTATCTACTTTTGCAAGACCATGTCCTGGAATATGCTTTATGACTGTTCCAATACCATTTTGATGGAAATAATTGATACAATAATCTCCTATATTAGATACAATTTTAGGATTATTGGAAAAAGATCTATTCCCAATGACATTTGATGCACCTTTAATTCTTAAATCTAAAACAGGGGAAGTATTAATATTAATACCAAGAGATTTTAACAAATATGAAGTTTTATCAATAAATAATTTATAATAAAATTTAAATTCATTTACATTTTTAACATATTTTTTTCCAAAAAATTCTGAAGTCAAATTATCAAATGATATAATATTTTTTAAACGATTAACTTTACCCCCCTCTTGATCAATTAAAATAGGATATTTTTTATCTTTAAATAATTTTCTTATTGACGTGGTGAGTTTTAGCGTTTGATCAATATTTTTAATATTTCTTGTAAATAAGATAACTCCCCATGGTTTATATTTTTTAAGAAATGACTTTTCTTTTGCTGAAAGTTTTGTTGATTTGATACCAACAATAAAAGATCGACGTTTATTCATTATTTTCTAATAATTTCCAAAAATTAAATTTTTTCTTTTTTTTATTGTTTGTTTGCTCAACGTATTCAATAATATTTTTCGTATCATCTTCTAAAATTGGTAATTTTTCTGAGTAAGTATTTATCTTATTTTCGATATTGTTGAGTGATCTATAAGATTTTTTTTTATAGGCATCAGAAAAATAATATTTTGCTGTAAAAAAAATAAAAAGACCAATAATAAAAACAAAAATAATATATTTGATTTCTTTAAACATTACATTTTTTCGGGAGCAGACACACCTACGATATTCATTCCAGATTTAACAACATTTGATATAATTTTTAATAAAACTAATTTGTCATTTGATATCTTCTTATTCTCATTTATAAATCTTTTTTCAGGATTATCTTTTCCCAAGTTCCAGTAAGAATGAAAGAGAGAGGCTAGTTCATAAAGATAAACTGGAATTCTATGTGGTTCTAGCTTCTTACTTGAGATTTCGATACACTTTGGCCACTCAGATATTTTTTTTAAGATATTTATTTCATGGTCAGAATATTCAAAATTGTATTCTACAATCTTTAAATCTTTTTTTAAATCTATTTCCAAATGTCTAAAAACAGATGAAATTCGAGCATAGCAATATTGAACATAATACAAAGGATTATCTTTTGATTTTTCAATTACATTATCAAAATCAAAATCAAGTTCGACATCATTACTTCTGTTTAACATAATGAATCGTGTAGCATCTTTTCCAACTTCATTAATTAAATCATCAACAGTTATATAATCACCTTTACGTTTTGACATTTTAAATGGTTTTTTATCCTTAATAAGCTTAACAAGTTGACTGACTTTACAAATAAGTTTTCCTTTAGAACTCGATAAAGCATCGACAGAGGATGTAATTCTTTTAATGTAACCCGCATGATCTGCACCTAAAATATTTATCAAGTAGTCAAACTTTCGATCCAATTTATTTTTATGATAAGCAACATCACTAGCAAAATAAGTCCAGGCACCATCAGATTTTTGTAACGCTCTATCTTTGTCATCACCAAAATCAGTTGATTTAAAAAGCAATTGTTCTCTCTTAACCCAATTATTATCGTCCTCACCAGCTGGAGCTTTAATTTTACCTTTATAAACAAATTTATTTTTTTGAAGATTTTCTACTACTTTTTCAACTTCTTGATTAAGTACTAATTTTTTTTCACTGACAAAATTATCGTGAATTATACCAAGACTACTAAGATTTTTTTTTATTAATTTTATTGCCTCATCTATAGATAAATTTGTTAATTGTTCAGATATTACTTCGTAATTAGTAAAATCTATTTTTGGATTTGATGAAATGATATTATTAGCAAACTCAATCAAATATTCACCTGGATAAAGATCCCCATTATCTGTTGGAAATATTTCATTAAATTTGATTTCTCTTATTCTAAAATATACTGATTTTGTGAAATTAATTATCTGATTACCATAGTCATTTACATAATATTCTTTAGTAACTTTGTGATTATTAAATGATAAAACATTTGAAATTACATCTCCTAAAATAGCACCTCGGCAATGACCCACATGTAAAGGTCCTGTTGGATTGGCAGAAACAAATTCTATTAAATAATTTTTCTTTTTTTCATTTGTATTTATTCCAAATGTTTTGGCATTACTTATAATTTCTTTTGAAAAATTTGTCCAAAACACAGGTTTAAATTTAATATTCATAAATCCTGGTTTTGCGATTAATATTTCTTTTATTGATTTGTCATCTTTCTCAAGACTCTTTGCTAAAATTTCGGCTAATTCTATAGGGGGCTTTTTATTTATTTTTGATAAAACCATTGCAACATTTGTAGAGATGTCACAATTAAATTTCTCAGGAGGAATTTCTGCATTTATTCCATCTAAATTATCTGGCAAAATTATTTTACCCTCTTTCGACAAACCTAAAATAATTTTTTTTATTCTATCTAAGTATTGATTAAAAATGTTCATTTAATATCGTTATAAAGGTTGATAGCATATCTGTCAGTCATACCAGAAATAAAATCAGAAACTGCTCGATATTTATTTTTAGATAAATGTGCCTTTGAGATAAATTTTGCTGGATTTTTACTTATTTTAGCAAACAATCTTTTAATTATTAATTTACCTTTATTATTTTTATTTAACACATTTTTGTTATTGTACATTTTGGACCTTAAAAAATACCTAATTTCATTATCAGAATTTTTAATTTTATCAGAGAAATCAACCATAAGAAAATCAGTTTTATTCAAATCATTTCTACTTTTGATTTTATTTTGATTAAGATTTTTGATGGTATTACTTATTAAATCTTTGATCATTAAGTCAATTGAATCTCTTATAATCTGATAAGTTGCAATCTTGTAATTTTTTTTGTTAATCTTTTTTTTATATTTTCTATAAATATTTTTAAAAAAATCTATTTCAACTAACTCTTCTAATCTAAATAAGTTTGCTTTGATGCCATCTTGTATGTCATGGTTATTATAAGCAATATCATCAGATATAGATGAAATTTGAGCCTCTAGTGAAGGGTAAGTATTGAAATTTATCATGTTTTTAAATTTTTTAACGCCTATCAATTCATCAACTAGATGAAAATCATCGACTGGACCATTGTGTTTTAAAAGTCCTTCTAATGTTTCAACAGAGAGATTTAAACCACTAAATTTCAAATACTTATTTTCTAAAAACATAACAATTCTTAATGTTTGTAAATTGTGATCAAACCCTCCATGAATGTTCATACATTCATTTAAAGCATCTTCACCTGCATGACCGAAAGGTGTGTGTCCCAAATCATGTGCTAAACTAAGTGTTTCTGCTAAGTCCTCGTTTAAATTAAAATATCTAGTGATGGATCTTGCTATTTGAGCAACCTCCATGGAATGGGTAATTCGTGTTCTATAATGATCACCTTCAGTGTTAACAAATACCTGTGTTTTATGTTTCAATCTTCTAAATGAAGCGCTATGAATAATACGATCTCTATCTCTTTGATAAGGAGATCTATATTTTGACAAAGATTCCTTAAATATCCTACCTTTACTTTTGAATTGGCCAATCTTTGAGTATTTTTTCATCCTTTAAAATAAAATATTAAGTATTATATTACTAATACCAGTGATCAATTATGATTAAAGAAATTAAATTTACTGATAAAGCACTAAAACAGATCAATGTTTTATTATCTAAAAAAGATAAAGGGTCTTTTTTTAGAATCGCTATTAAAGGTGGTGGTTGCTCAGGATTTCAATATGAATTCACTTTTGATAAGGAAAAATCAAATGATGATTTGAAATTTGAAAATATTTTGATTGATAAAACTTCAGCAGATTTATTAAAAGGCTCTGAAGTTGATTATGTCTCAGAATTAATTGGTGAACAATTTAAGATAACTAATCCACAAACCAAGTCATCTTGTGGTTGTGGTGTTTCTTTTTCTCTTTAATGATTATTTCGTCATGGAATGTAAATTCTGTGAGAGCTCGTATAGATAATATCAAAAGTTATCTCATAAAATATAAACCAGATATCCTAATGATGCAGGAAATCAAAACAGAGGATGTAAACTTTCCTTATGATGATTTTTCAGCAGTGGATTATGAAAGTCACGTATTTGGCCAAAAAAGCTATAATGGTGTTGCAATTATTTCCAAAGGAAAATTAAAAAATATTAGGACAGATCTAATTAAAGATAAATTGAAACAATCAAGAATTATTTCTGCTGAAGTTGAGTATAAGAAAAAAGTTGTTCAATTGATAAATATATATACTCCAAACGGAAACCCGGTAGATACTGAGAAATATGACTATAAAAAAAATTGGATGGATCAATTAATAAAACAATTAAAGACCTTGTCTAAAAAAAACTCAAATATTATTCTTGCGGGTGATTTCAATGTTATTCCAGCTGCCGAAGATGTTTATAATGTTAAAAGTTTTGAAGATGACGCTTTATACAGATTGGAAATAAGAAAAAAATTCAGAGAAATGCTTAACTTGGGATTTAATGATGTTTATAGACACTTTAATGAAACAAAAGAAGGCTATACTTTTTGGGACTATATGAGAGGAGCTTGGCAAAAAAATAATGGTATGAGAATAGATCACTTCTTAGTATCAAATTCTTTAATCGATCAAGTAAGATCTATAAATATTAATAAAGACCCAAGAGGAAGAGAAAAACCTTCTGACCACACTCCAATTGAAATTAAATTAGCTTAACGATTTTATTTTATTAACCAAGTCTTCATTAATATGTCGAGGGCCTTTGTCTAATCTATTTTTGTGTCTTCTTTCACCTGGAAGTCTAACCCCATCAAAAGATTTCATTTTATCAAAGAATTCATCTGCATGTTTTTGCCAATTTGTTCCTGAGGTTTTATCTGGTGATATAGCTAAAATAAACTCACCTCCACTTGGTGGGCCACCATCATTGTTATCCTTTGCAGCTGTTTCAAAACTAAAATTATCACCAACCAAAGCACCAGCCATCAGTTCAACCATCATCGCTATTGCTGAACCTTTATAGCCTCCAAAAGGAAGTAATACACCACCATCTGCAATTGCTCCTGGATCAGTAGTTTCTTTACCATCTTTAGTTAAACCAGTTCCAAGTGGAACTTTGTGCCCTTCTCTTTTTGCAACTTGGACTTCTCCCATTGCCATTGATGCTGTTGCCATATCATAAACGACTGGAGTTTTACCAGCTCGTGGCCAAGCAAATGAAATAGGGTTGGTTCCAAATAATGGTTTGATTGCACCAGCAGGTGCTACAGCAGGTTTGTATGATGTGCATGCAAAAGCAACCAAACCTTCTTCTGCTAACTTTTCTGTTTCAGGCCACATCGCTGCCATGTGATGAGAATTATTTATTGCAAGCACTGCTACACCATTTTCTTTTGCAGCTTTAGCTAATTCAGGCAACCCTTTATTTAAAACTACTGGTGCTAAACAATTATTCCCTTGAACTTTTATAACTGATAAAGAAATTTTTTTAATTTCAGGCTTTCCTTTACCATTAATTTTTCCACTTTTTAAACCACTTACATATGCAGGTAATCTAAACAAACCATGAGATAAAGATCCATCCCTTTCGGCATTTCTAATTAGATCAGACAGAATAGAAGCTGTTTCATCATTACAACCATTAGCTAATAAAGTTTTTTTAGCTAATTCAAAAATTTCATCTAATGTAAGGGAAACCGTACTCACCCTTACATTAAATACTATCTATGTTTTCTTTTCAAATCTTTTTTTAGATCTTCGTGGTCACCAACAACTGTATGATATCTACTCTTAGTGACATATTTTTCTAAAAAAGGGACTGCTAATAATGGTAGGAAACCACCTATAACAATTCCATATGCAGCACTTTGTAAATCTGGATCAGCTAAAGCTGCTATAAAGTCTGCAATGATATGGGCTAAAACTATTCCAACTATACCAGCGATCGCTCCATTAGAGATAATTTTAAGAAATCTATTGATACTCCAACCAGTATAAAATCCAATTAAAGGTATTAATGTATGAATAAAGCCAAAAGTTGCTCCTCTTAAAATGCTATGTTCTTCTATTAGTTCTTCCATAAAATGAAGAAACTCTGGTAATTCATGAGAATGACCCTCTGCTGCTCTAACAAATGTAAAACCAAAAATACACATTGTTAAAGTTAAAAAACTTATTTTTTTCATTAATTGCACTCCTTACAAGTAGTTAAAACTTCCATATTAAATGTATTAAAATCATAATTTTTTAAGTTGTTTTTTTTAAACAAACTTTCAAAAAGATTTGATTTTAATTCTTCTGTATCCCCACATTTTTTGCATATGGCGATTGCGGTACTGTGATTTTTTGAATGTGAATGATTGCACAGCATAAAAGTTTTTGTTTGATTAGATTTATGAATTCGTTCTTCTTCTATTAGGTTAGTAAGAGCTCTATAAACTGTCATAGGTTGTGTTTTTTTAACCTTTTGAAGCTTATCTAATATCTCATAAGCAGTTAAATGCTTTGGAGATTTTTTAATAATATTAAAGACTAATTCCTTATTTGACATAGTGTTATGTTATAACATCACAACGATAAGTCAAGAAAAATGATATAATATTTATTTATGATTCTATTCATTGCTAAAGTTGTTGGTGCTGCACTAATTATTGCTTTTGCAAGTTGGTTATCTGGGCAAAATCCGAAATTAGCCGGATTTATTATAGCTTTTCCACTTTTATCGCTTATAGCTATCGCTTTTTCTTACTATGAACACAATGATATAGAAAAAACAATTCTATTTACTAAAAGTATACTAGTTGCTGTGCCTGTAAGTTATCTATTTTTTTTACCCTTTTTCTTTACAAAATCTTTAAATATGAATTTCTTCATGATTTATGGCGCAGGCCTAGGATTGTTAGTTATTGGTTTCTTCATACACAAATATATCGCTAATTTTTTATAAAAATGGAAAGGATAATTATGTCAAAAAATAACTATATAAAATGGATAAGTACATTTCTAGTTTTAGTTGGTATTCTATTAACAAACCTAAATATATATCCTTTAAATATATACTTTCATGGATTAGGTGTTGTTGGATGGACTATCGCTGGATTCATAAGCAAGGATAAAGCGATACTAACTAATTTTGGATTACAGATACCATTATTTATCATTGGTATTTATAAGGTTGTATTTTAATTATAAAGTAGACTTTAATTTTAATTAGTTTAGATATTGACGAATCCACCCTTTAATTCTCAAATCAATAAATTTATATATAGAATTAGTTTCCGTCTCAGATTACATACTCCTTAAGTCATGAATCGATAGGAACCGAAAACAATAATATAAAGGAGAAAAGAATGGAAATGACTTTAGTTTACACGGTTATAGGGTTTGCCCTTGCCGGTTATAGCGTAATCGCTAACGACTCAATTCAAACATTAGGTACATTTATAGCTTCAAAAAAGAAGTGGTTTAAATGGTACGTACTAGCAGGATCAGCTTCTAGTGTAATGATTTTAGCTTTAGCATGGGGATGGTATTCATATGATGGTGATATTTCATACGGAAGATTAACTAGAATACCTTATCAAGAAATTCAATGGTATCATGCAGTAGCACCAGCAATACTCTTATTATTAACAAGAGTTGGAATACCTGTATCAACAACCTTTTTAGTTCTTTCCGCATTTGCTTCAACAGTTGTGCTTGAAAAAATGTTGTTAAAAAGTGTAGTTGGTTACGGTTTAGCAGCAATGGTCGCTTATATTGCTTGGATAGTTGTATCGAAATTTATCAATGAAAAATTAGATGAAGTTGATGAAAAATATATAGGCTTTTGGAGAAACTCAGTATGGGTTACTTCAGGTTGGCTATGGTGGGTTTGGTTATCTCACGACGTAGCAAATATTGCCGTATATCTTCCAAGACAACTAGATATAACAATTCTGCTTACTGTAATGACATATTTTACGGTTTTACTATTTTACATCTTTTACATTCAAGGTGGACGAATACAAACTGTAGTTTTAGAAAAAACTGGAACTAGATATGCAAGATCGGCTACAATTATCAACGTAATTTATGCTGGTGTCTTATTCTACTTTAAAGAACTTAATGATTTGCCTATGTCAACTACATGGGTTTTCGTTGGTTTATTATGTGGTAGAGAACTTGCAATTTCAACTATGAACAAAGATTACAAGTTTAAGTATGTTTTCCCATTAATTGGTAAAGACTTTCTTAAAATGATCTTTGGATTAAGCGTATCAGTTGGAATTGTTTTAGCAATTCACTACATTATTATTCCAAATAGTTGGTTTTAAATTTATTTATATCGTCTTAATTATTTAACACGGCCATAAATATCTTGATATCTAACTATATCAGTTTCTTTTAATATAGATCCTACTTGAGCTTCAATTATTTTAACTGGTTTTTTGTAGGGATTTTCTATTCGATGAATTGCACCTAGTGGAATAAAGATAGTTTCATCTGGTTTCATTGTAAAATATTTCTTATTTAAAGTAATTTTAGGTTTACCTTGGGTAACTACCCAGTGTTCAGCTCTATGATGATGTTTCTGAAGACTTAATATACCTTTGGGTTTTACATATAATTCTTTAATCAAAAATTCTTTACCATTAAATAAATTAACATAACTACCCCAAGGTCTATGGAATACATTCTTCTTTTTGAAATAATGTCTTTTATTTCTTCCGTACATCTTACAGATTTCTTTCCAAGATCCTAAATCAGACCAAGGAATATCTAATTTGATCGCATTTATATCTTTAGTTTTTTCTAATATCGCATAGTCAAAAGACTTAGCTGTTGCTTTGGTGAATGCTTGTTTGTTTAAATAATATACGTTACTTTTATATTTTGCTTTTGTTACAGCTTTGTTACAGTTTTGAAAAATATTTGGTTGGTATTTCTTAAAATTATTAATGATTGAGTCCTTTCTCAAATAAAACATTCCAGAATTCCAATAACCTTTTTTACTTATTATTTGTTTAGCTTTAGCCTCTTTAGGTTTCTCTACAAATCTAGTTACTTTCTCACTTTTTGTTAAAAAATAACCAAATTCACTAGAGGGCATTTTGGGTTTAATACCAAAAATAAAGATATTATTTTGAGTAAGTTTCTTTTGATTTTTTTTGATAGCTTTATTGAATAAACTTACTTTTTCTATCAAATGATCAGCAGCTAAAAACATTAATGGTTGTTCTTTAGGAATATCTTTAATTAAAGCGGTGCTTAATATAGCGGGTGCTGTATTTCTTTTAGCTGGTTCTAAAACTATCTTAAATTTTCTTATTTTGTGTTTCTTTAGATGTTGTTTTACTTGTCTTAAATATTTTGCATTAGTGCTTATAATTGGTGCATCAAATATAGATGCTTTAACTCTCTCTAATGTTTTGCCCAATAAAGTCCAATTACCAAAATCAATAAATTGTTTTGCTTGGTGTTTTTTAGCTTTTGGCCAAAGTCTTGTTCCGGCGCCACCACATAAAATAACTGGGCGAATTTTCATTAAATTTTTGAATATTCCTTAACTTCTTTTTTCTTACCAGGATGGGTTGGGGCTCCTAAACTTGCTGGTCCAACTGTTTGTGCATATTTCCAAAGAGTTCCTGAGCCAAAATCAGATTTTCTAGCCTTCCATCTTCTTCTTCTTGAAGCCAATTGTGATTTAGTTAGACGAACATTAATTGTCCCCTTCTTAGCATCAATATCAATAATATCTCCGTTACGTAAAAGAGCGATTGGTCCACCTAATGCAGCTTCTGGTCCTACATGGCCCACACAAAATCCCCGAGTTGCTCCAGAGAAACGTCCATCAGTTATTAAGGCAACTTTTTCTCCTTTACCTTGACCATAAATTGCACCTGTTGTTGAAAGCATTTCTCTCATACCTGGTCCACCAACTGGTCCTTCATATCTAATAATAATTACATCACCATCTTTATATTTTCTACTTTGCACTGCTTTCATTGCACTTTCCTCATTATCAAAACATCTTGCTCTTCCAGTAAATTGTAATTTTTTAAGACCCGCAATTTTCACAATTCCACCTTCTGGAGCTAAATTTCCTTTTAATCCCACAACTCCACCGTCTGGTGATAATGGTCTATCATATGCTCTTAAAACTTTTTGTTTAGGATTAAATTTTATTCCTTTTAAATTTTCTTTCATTGTTTTGCCCGTAACAGTCATGCAATCTCCATGAATATAGCCACCATCATAAAGAGTTTTTAAAAGCATTGGTACGCCACCCGCTAACCACATATCTTTAGCAACATATTTTCCACCTGGTTTTAAATCTGCAAGATAAGGAGTTCTTTTAAATATTTTTGCAACATCCATTAAATCAAATTTTATTCCAGCTTCATTTGCAATTGCTGGTAAATGTAATGCTGCATTAGTTGAACCACCAGTGGCAGCAACAATTGTTGCGGCATTTTCTAATGCTTTTCTTGTAACAATATCTCTTGGTTTAATTTTTTTTGCTAATAATTCCATCACCATTTGACCACTAGCTTTTGCATATTTATCTCTTTCTTCATATGGAGCAGGTGTTCCTGCTGAATATGGTAACGCTAAACCTATTGCTTCTGAAACACATGCCATAGTATTAGCTGTAAACTGACCGCCACAAGCGCCGGCTGTAGGACACGCTACTAATTCTAATTTTCTTAATTCTTTTGCAGACATTTGACCTGATGAATGTTTTCCAACCGCTTCAAACACGTCTACAACAGTAACATCTTTACCTTTATATTTTCCCGGAAGGATTGAGCCACCATATATAAAAACACTTGGTACATTTAATCTAACCATTGACATCATTAATCCTGGCAAAGATTTGTCACAACCTGCGATACCTACTAATGCATCATAACAATGTCCTCTAACAGTTAATTCAGCACTATCAGCTATTACTTCTCTTGAAATTAAAGACGATTTCATTCCCTCATGACCCATGGCAATACCATCAGTAACTGTAATTGTGCAGAATTCTCTTGGTGTCCCCCCTGATGCTCTAACCCCCTTTTTAACTGATTGTGCCTGTCTCATTAAAGCTATATTGCATGGAGCAGCTTCATTCCAAGTTGATACAACTCCAATAAATGGTTTTGATACATCTTTTTCAGTTTCACCCATTGCATAATAAAAAGATCTATGCGGTGCTCTATCTGGACCTAAAGATGTATGTCTACTTGGTAATTTTTTTTTATTGAACTTCCGCATTATAAACTTTCAATTGTCAAAGATATTTTTTTGATATTATCTTTTAGATTACTATAGTTAGTTTTTTCTTGTTCAACAATATTTTTTGGTGCTCTATCTGTAAAACCTTTATTAGATAATCGTTGAGAAATCTTATTAAGCTCCTCCTGGTATTTATTCTGACGTTTTTGTAAGTTTTCTTTAATTAAACTAAGGTCTACATTTTCGTCAAAATAAACCTTAAAAATATCACCAGAAATTACAAGTGTCGCGGATGGTTTATTTTGTTCTTTATCAAAAAAATTATTAATACGACCAAGTTTTTTTAAAATTACATCATTATCATTAACTAATGATTTGTTCTTTTTAGCTATTTTGTTAATTGCAACATCAACAAATGACCCGGGGCTGACATTTAATTCATTTCTAAATGATCTTAATTCAGAGATAATTTTAATAATTTTTTCAACTTCTTTAAGAGATTGGTCTTTTTTGATTTTTCCAGTAGGCCAATTTTTATACATGAGGAAATTTTTATTAGACTCATCAAATTTGTTCTTTAACCATATTTCCTCGGTTACAAATGGTATGAAAGGATGAAGCATAACCAATATTTGCTTAAAAACATAAGCAGAAACCTCTTTTACCTCTGTTTTTGCTTTTTTATCTTCTGAGTATAGAATTGTTTTAGAAAGCTCAATATACCAGTCACAATATGAGTGCCATGCAAATTGATAAGCATTTTTTGCTGCTTCATCAAATCGATAATCTTCAATATTTTTTTGAATCTTATTTTTAGTTTCTATTAACTCTGAATAGATCCATTTATTGATATTTAACGAGATTTTAGGAACTTTATTGGTTTTTTTAAAATTACATTTATTGGTGATTAAAAAATTATTGGCATTCCATAATTTATTTAAAAAGTTTCTATATCCTTTAACTCTATCCTCTGAAAGTTTAACGTCAGTTCCTGGAGATGCCATAGAAAGTAAAGTAAAGCGTAATGCATCAGCGCTATATTTTTCAATTAGATCTAGTGGATCAATAACATTCCCTTTTGACTTAGACATTTTTTGTCCTTTCTCATCTCTTACTAAAGCGTGTACATAAATATTTTTAAATGGTTCTTTATTTAAAAATTCCATACCAAACATAATCATTCTAGCTACCCAGAAAAAAATAATATCAAAACCCGTTACTAAAACTGTTGTTGGATAAAATTTCTTTACATAATCTTTTTTATCGGGCCAGCCTAAAGTTGCGAATGGCCATAATCCTGAAGAAAACCATGTATCTAAAACATCAGGATCTCTGGTAAGTTTTACATCTTTTTTATAATGTTTTTTTGCATGTTTAATTGCATCATTTTCATTGATAGCAACAAAAATTTTTTTATCAGGTCCATACCAAGCTGGTATTTGATGTCCCCACCATAATTGTCGTGAAATACACCATGGCTCAATATTATTCATCCACTGGAAATAAGTTTTAGACCAGTTGGTTGGAAAGAAATTTGTTTTTTTCGTCTTAACAATTTTTTTAGCTTTGATCGCTAGTTTTTTTGCATCAACAAACCATTGTTCTGTTAAAAAAGGTTCAATTACTGAATTTGATCTATCGCCATATGGAACTTTATTTTTGATATTTTCTTCTTTAACAAAAAAATTTTTTTCTTTTAATTCATTTAATATTTTTTTACGAGCATCAAACCTATCTAAGCCAATATAATCTTTCGGAGCATTATCATTTATTTTTCCTTCTTCCGTAAAAACATTAATTATTTCTAATTTATTTCTTTGACCAACATCATAGTCATTAAAATCATGTGCTGGCGTGATCTTAAGTGCTCCAGTTCCTTGCTCTGGATCAGCATAATTATCTTTAATAATTTTAATTTTTCTACCTACGATTGGTATTGTGACAGTTTTGCCAACATAGTTTTTATATCTTTTATCCTTCGGGTTAACCGCAATCGCAGTATCTCCTAGCATTGTCTCAGGCCTCGTTGTAGCAATAGTGATAAATTCTGACGAATTATCTATTGGGTATCTAATATAGTAAATCTTAGAATTCATTTCTCTTTGATCTACTTCCAAATCTGAAATCGCTGTTTTTAAAACAGTGTCCCAATTTACAAGTTTTTCAGCCTTATAAATCAATTTTTTTTTATGCAATTCTACAAAAACCTTAATGACTGATTTTGATAAATTTTCATCCATAGTGAATGCATTTCTTGACCAATCACATGAACATCCTAATTTTTTTAGTTGGTTGATAATAATGTCCCCATATTCATTTTTCCATTCCCATACTTTTTCTATAAATTTTTCTCTACCAAGGTCAATTTTACTTAAATTTTCTTTTTCTAATTTTCTCTCTACGAGCGCTTGGGTGGCTATTCCTGCATGATCAGTTCCGGGTTGCCATAATGTTTCGTAGTTATTCATTCGATAATAACGAACTAATAGATCTTGAATTGAATTATTTAAAGCATGCCCCATATGTAAACTGCCAGTTACATTGGGTGGTGGAATTACAATTGAAAATTTTTTTGAATTTTTTTGTGGTTTAAATAATTTATTCTTCTCCCAATAACCATAAATTTTATCCTCAACTTTTGAATGTATATATTTATCGCTTATCATGGGTGTTATTAGTTTATAATTTAATAATCTAAATAAACAATAATCAAATTGGAACGTTATTTAATAGACTAATTGCAAATATTTAATATAAAACTCAGTGTAGCTATCTTCTAAAACATATGGCAACGTGGCGGAATGGTTACGCAGAGGATTGCAAATCCTTGTATCCCGGTTCGATTCCGGGCGTTGCCTCCAAAAAAAATCTTGTTTTAGTGAAAAAAAAAAGTAAGTTGAGATTTTAATATTCCTCGGTAGCTCAGTTGGTAGAGCAGTTGACTGTTAATCAATTGGTCGCAGGTTCGAGTCCTGCCCGAGGAGCCAAAAACTACCCAACCTTTGAAATATTGTTACTTCCAGCCTGTAATGATTTATTAAATTTTAATTTTTGATCAGCATTTAGTTCAGAGTACAATTTCACTAAAAAGTTATAATTTACGTTCATATGACCTTCTTGTGATTTTTCTAAATTTATAAGATATTCTGAAAAATCTTCGAAAAAATAATTAATTGGTACTTTAAGATAGTTCGATAATTGTAATAATCTTATTGAACTTACCCCGTTAGTGCCTTTTTCATATTTTTGAATTTGTTGAAAAGTGACGTTGATTGCTTTTGCTACTTTAGTTTGAGTTAAACCTAGTGCTAGTCTTCTAAGCTTAAGCTTATTGCCTAAATGCTTATTAAAATTATCTTCCATTAAGACCCCTCTTAATTTTTTAAAAAACTAATTGAACTAGTTTTTAATACCTACTGCAACAATAAATTTTTATTTTTTTTGCTTAAAAACCCATTTTGAGGGAAATATGTCAAGCATAACTTAAGCTATAATTTGAGAAATATTTCTTGAAATTAGCTTGAACTATAGTATCTGGCTTAGGAAAAGTTTGGTTCTATCGCTCTTTGGATTAGCAAAAAATTCTTTGGTATCAGCTTTTTCCACTATCATTCCTTCATCCATAAATATCATTTGATCTGCAACTTCTTTTGCAAAACCCATTTCATGTGTAACTACAATCATAGTCATTCCTTGTTTTGCTAAATTTACCATAACATCTAATACTTCTTTAATCATTTCGGGATCTAAAGCAGATGTCGGTTCGTCAAAAAGCATTATTTTTGGCTCCATACACAAAGCTCTTGCAATTGCACACCTTTGTTGTTGTCCACCAGATAATTGTCCTGGATATTTTTGTGATTGATCAAGAATTTGCACTCTTTCTAGATGTTTTAATGCTAATTCTTCTGCATCTTTTTTAGGCATTTTTTTAACCCAAATAGGCGCTAATGTGCAGTTATCTAAAATAGATAAGTGAGGAAATAAATTAAATTGCTGAAATACCATTCCAACTTCAGCTCTAATTTGTTCTATATTTTTTGTATCCTCTGTTAATTCAGTTCCATCAACGACAATATTACCTTCTTGATGTTCTTCTAATCTATTAATACATCTAATTAGCGTAGACTTTCCTGATCCAGATGGACCACATACAACAATTTTTTCTTTTGGTTTAACTTCTAAATTTATTCCTTTTAAAACTTGAAAATCTCCAAACCACTTATTCATATTACTTATTTGGATAATACTATTTGACATAAATCTTTATCTATCGGTTTTATATTTTTGTTCTAGATTATAACTATATTTACTCATTGCATAACAAATAATCCAGAAAATTATAGCAGCAAATACATACCCTTCCATAGCAAATCCTAACCATTTCGGATTTGTTTTAGCTAAATTTAACATTCCAACTATTTCTAATAATCCCACAACAAATATTAATGGAGTATCTTTTACTAGTGCTAAGAAAGTATTTGCTATCCCTGGTATTACTAATTTAAGAGCTTGAGGTAAAATTACAAAAATATGCATTTTCCAATAACCCATACCTAATGATTTTGCAGCTTCGTATTGACCTCTTGGTAAAGCTTGTAAACCACCTCTTATAACCTCTGCAACATACGCAGCCTCAAATAAAGAAATTGCAATTATGGCTCTTACTAATTTATCAATAAAAAAGTCTTCTGGTAAAAACATGGGAAACATTACAGCAGACATAAATAAAACTGTTATTAGTGGAACACCTCTCCAGAATTCAATAAAACCAACTGATATATATCTTATTAATGGAAATTCCGATCTTCGTCCAAGAGCAAAAGCCATTCCAATCGGAAAACAGAAAATAAGACAGAAAAAAGAAATTATAAATGTTAGTGACAGACCTCCCCATGCACCTGTTTCAACCCAATTTAAACCATCTAATTTTCCAAGCTCAATGTATTCTTCAAAAAAAAGAAAATATTTTAAAATTACATAAAGCGCTATAGGAACTATTAAAAAATAATAAAACTTAAATTTACTTGGAATGAAAAAACCAATTATGATAGACAGAATTGCAGCAATAATCCCATAAGAAAAGTCAAAAAATACAGGGCCTCCTGAAATAAAAAAGAAGATAAATAAAAACGCAATTAAAGGATAAATAATTACATAATAAAGTGTTAAATATTTCCTAAATTTTTCAGTCGCAAAATATCCAACGGAACCAAGAAGTACTAATGCTACAAATGATAAATTAATTCTCCATTGTTCTGAATTTGGGTACATTCCATACATAAACCTTCTGATCCAAACTTTTATGTATGTCCAACAAGCACCAGAACCAGTGCAAACATCCTTGCTATCGCCTGCAAAACTAGCATCGATAACAAACCAGCTTAATATAGGTGGAATAGATTTGATAATTATGAATATTATCAACAAAGATAAAATTGCATTAAAATTATTTGTATTAATATGTTTGTTTAAAAGATCTAAATTTTTAATTCCGCTAAACTCTATTCTGATGAAATAAAGACCAATAAAACCGAGTATTAGAGGTAATAAAAAACTTAAAAAATTGGGTAAAAAACCAGTTAAATTTAAACTAAAAAAAGAATTTAAGAAAACATCTAAAATACTTATAAAAAACAAAAAAGAACCTAGATACAAAAAGGTATTGAGGTTACTTCTATCAGGTTTTAAAAAATTAATATTAGACATTATTTCTCCTGAATAGCTATTTTTTTGTTATACCAATTCATTAAAATTGAGATTGAAATACTCAAAGTTAAATAAGTAAACATGGTGATTGATACTATTTCTATTGCCTTACCAGTTTGCATCAATGCTGTACCTGCAAAAACTAATACTAAATCTGGATAAGCTATCGCTGCTGCTAAAGATGAATTTTTAGTTAAATTTAGATATTGGTTCGTTGTTGGTGGAATAATTATTCTTAAAGCTTGAGGCATAATTACTAATTTAAGAACTTGATTAGGAGTTAGTCCGATTGATGCAGCTGCCTCTTTTTGACCTTTGCCGACGCCTTGAATTCCAGCTCTAACACATTCAGCAATAAATGTAGCTGTATATAAAGATAAGGACAATGTTAATGCAATTAATTCTGGAGGTAAACTAACTCCACCCTCATAAATAAATGATGTTGTTGCCAATTGTTTTAAAACAGGAACCTCAAAAGAAAGACTTACGCCACCAATTAAAAAACTTAAAAGTGGAAGAATAAATATCAGTCCTATAGAAATTAAAAAAACTGGAATTTGTTTACCTTGATTTTCCTGAACTTTTTTGGCATGCGCTCGTATAATAATGATCGATATGATTGCAGCTATAATTGAATAAAAGAAAATATCAAAATTTTGCCAAATAAATGCTGGAACATATAAGCCTTTTATAGTTAGAAAAAAAACTCCAAACATTGCTTCAGCATCTTGTGGAAGTGGCAAAGCACGTAATGCAGCAAAATACCAAAAGAAAATTTGAAGTAGCAGTGGAATATTTCTAAAAAACTCAACATAGAAAGCTGCAAATTTATTAATGAGATAATTAGGTGATAATCTTGCTATGCCAACTATTACTCCTAAGATTGTTGCAATAATTATTCCAATTACTGAAACAAGAATTGTATTTAAAAGACCAACTAAATAAGCTCTGAAATATGAGTGTGATCCGTCATATTCAATTAATGAAAACTGAACGTCAAAAGAAGACTCTTGAGATAAAAAACCATATCCAAAATCAATACCTCTATTTTCCATATTAATTTGGGCGTTATAAGTAAAGAAACCAAATACTAAAACTACGGCAATAACTGTGATTAGTTGAGGAACAATATCTTTAAGTTTAAAATTCACGATTGGAATAATATATGAGTTTATAAAAAAAAGGGCTAGAAAAATCTAGCCCTTTTTAATTAATTTAAACTACAATTATCTTGCAGGTGGAACGTAAAGTATTCCGCCTTTAGTCCATAATTGGTTTGGACCTCTGTCTGGTAAAATTCCAGTGTCAGCTATATTTCTCTTATAACTTTCACCATAATTACCAACTTGCTTGATAATTCTTAAGCTCCAGTCATTATCTAGACCAAAAGCAGCGCCTAATTCACCTTCTGCTCCAACTAATCTTTTAATTGCTGGGTTGTCAGAAGTTTTCATCATGTCTGCATTTGATGAAGTAATGCCATATTCTTCAGCTTCGATCATAGTGTTCAAAGACCATCTTACGATATCTTCCCAAACTGCATCACCTTGTCTAACAACTGGTCCTAAAGGTTCTTTAGAAATAGTTTCTGGTAGAACAATGTGTTCATCAGGGTTTTTCATTTTTGTTCTTTGAGCAGCTAAACCAGATTTATCAGTAGTGTATGTATCACATCTACCTGCATCGTAAGCAGCAACAACTTCGTCAGCTTTTTCAAAAGCAACCGGCTCATAAGATATTCCTTTTGAGTTAAAGAAGTCTCTCATGTTTAACTCAGTTGTTGTACCAATGTTTGTACAAGCTGAGATACCATCTTTGAATTGGCTAGTTGAAGTGATACCTGAGCTTTTTCTTACCATGAAGCCTTGACCATCGTAGAAGTTTACTCCTACAAAAGTAAGTCCGATATCAGCATCTCTAGAAAGAGTCCAAGTTGTGTTTCTTGATAAGATATCAATCTCACCAGAAGTTAAAGCAGTAAATCTTTCTTTAGCACTTAGTGGTGTAAACTTAACTTTGTTTGCATCACCTAATACTGCAGCAGCTACAGCTCTACATACGTCAACGTCAACACCAGTCCAATTTCCTGCCGCATCAGCGTTAGAAAATCCTGGAAGACCTTGAGATACTCCACATCTTACAAACCCTTTTTTCTGAGTGTTTTTAAGTGTTTTAGATTTTTTAGCAGCCATAGACTCTGTTGTAAAAGTGAACAACACAGCAACCATAGCAACTAAAGAAGTTAATTGTTTTAAGTATTTAAACATATTTCTTCCTATTGTTTATTTATTTGTTAACAAATAATTCAAAATTACTTTTGAATATTCTTAATTTAAGCATTTTCAAAAAAGGTCTTCAAGGAAAATAATATTCTTTTGAATAATTATGAGAAATCTAGTCAAGATAAATCTTGCCTACAATTATTGGGAAATAACGCGGCAGAAAGATATGATGTCTTAAATAATGATTGATTAATCAGATGTTTCTTTTGCAACACCACATGTAGTCATTCCAATGGCAAATTTTGATATAGATTTTCTATTCAAATTATATGATTGTATTATCCTATGAAACCATGCTGGTATGCTTCTATCAAATTTAACTTCTAAGATTGTATAGCCTGCCTTACATTCAAGCCAAGATAGATGATTTGCATTATAAAAAAGATTGTTAGCTTTTGTACTTAATAAACTTTTATCAAATGTTAGTCTAAAATATAGACCAAACTTATTTACATATGGTCGTCGGGTATAATCAACTATAATATAAGGTTTTAAGTCTTTTTTAAAAGAATCAAATACAAAATTTTGAATCAATTCATTATCAGGGTAAGTATCTAAAAGCTTATAATGTAGCTTTTTATTTAAAAAAAAATTTAAATATTTAAAATCCACATTCATTCTTTTTTTATAAGTCCTTTCCAAATTTCTACCCTTTACTTCAAAAAAAATTGGGACATTTTCCTCTAATGATTTACCATAAGTCCTTAGTCTATATTTTCTTCTAGTTCTCATTCCATCAACTTTTTCAAAAAAATTAGATGAGAAGATATTTTCGTAATATAAAGAACGAACAAAATATTGATTATCTAATCTTTTTTGAACAAAACTATCAAAGGTCATAAAATTTTTAGCCTCTTTCTCTATCTGATCTGATATTTCTTTGTTTAAGATATATTTGAATTCATATCTTTGAAAAAATTGATTATCTTTCATAAAAATAAATTAAATCTAATTTTTGAAATCATAACCTCGATTTTGGTTTCGATTTACTTGTAAATTTGAATACAAGGGATGTGTCAATTCTAAATCTTTAGAAACAACCTGACTTTTTTTATTAGGCTGTTCACTGGAATAATCTAAGAAATCAACATTTTTTATTAATATATTTTTTTCCTCCATCAAATTTAATCCAATAATTGACGTATCATTTATTTCTAAATCTGATTCGTTTGAAACTTCTAATAAATTCCTTTCAGCAGAAATGATAGACCTGTAAATACTTGCACTTCCACCACCTCCATACTGCCAATTTTTTCTATACGCACTTAATTGTATTTCGTTGTCTCTAAAACTTACATGAAGAACTTTAGCTATTGATTTATCTTTAACTGCGATCCCGATATTATTTTTTTCAAGCAGAGTGTTATATATAAGTATATTTGAACTTTCACCTACAGATAAACCCTTATCTTTTGAGCCATAAATAAAGGAGGACTCAACTAAGGCTTCACTTTCCATAAAATCAATTGCATCGTTATTTGAATTTATAAATTTTGAATTATTAATTTTTATATTTGTTGAAATATCAACATCAATAGCATCACCGGGAGCATTCATAAATTCAGCATTATCAATAGTAATATCATCACAATAAATAACATGCATCATATCATCATATTTTGAATGATTAATTAATTTTAAATTTTTAATAAAAATATTACTTGTATTATGCAATGAAAACATAGATGTGAAACTAACTTGATTGTAATATCCTCCACTTCCTCCATCAATAATTATATTTGAAATTTCACTATTAGTTGTTTTTTTTCCAATTAAACTTACTGAACCCCAAGGTTTAGCCTTTTTTTTATCTCTTTGAAATATGATTGGTTTTTCAATAGTGCCATTTGCAATTACTTTGTTTTTAAATATTACATGAGCACCTTCACTTATTAAAAATTTAGTGCCAGGGCTTATTTCTACAGGTTTAGTAAAAACTAAATTCTTTTTGACTTTTATTTGACCTGAAATACTTTGAGTTTTTTTGTCGTTATTGAACAATAACTCTTCAAAAATAATATTATTAAATTTATTGGTTTCAGCAGCATCAAAATTTGTAAAATATTTTACAAAAAATTTTTCTTGTGAGAAATGATTTTGAGCCCGTATATTATTTGGCTTAATATTTTTTTCCGTAATTATACTAAACTTTGTAGGAGATGCTTCAATTTTATAATTTGGATTAGCAAACATATTTGTTTTTCTTAAACTATAAGCAATTCTATTCGCATATAATTTTGCGGGGATAATAATGCTATTGTTTTTGTTAGGGAAAAATTTATGCTCATTTTCATCAATAAGTCCGTTATAATTAGTATCAAATCCAGCCCATTTTGGAATTTCATCATCAAAAATTAATTCAATAGTGCTAGCCGGCATTTCACCCTCTACAAAAATATTTATACCATATAAATTTTTACTCCATCCAACAGATGGCTTTTTAAAAAGTTTATTTTTAATTATTCTTTCAGTCTTTTTCAAATTCTGTTTAAATATTTCTATTTCTTTAAACATTTTTTTTGCATTTATTTCTGGATCCCTTTTTAAGGATATTTCAAGTTTTTCATTAATTTTTTCAAAATAATTAATTTCTTCAAATAAAATTTTTTTATCAATAACATAGTTGAGTAATTTATCGTATTTTTTATCAATAAACTCACTATTTCTATTTAATAATGAAATTAAGTCATCTTTTGAATATTCTAATGTATAAATTTTATCATCAATTTTTACCGGATGTGGATCCTGCAAAATTGGATAAACATGTCCATTCCAAGGATCAATAGCTATACGAACATTATGAAAATGATCTGCCTGATAGCTCTTTGTTAAGATCATAAAAGATAAATAGTTAGCCCAAGTCTCTAAATCTATATATTCAAGTAAATTATAAAAATCTTCTTTTCTTACTTCTGCTGATTGAAGAGTTGTTAAAAAATTTTTTAAATCAGATTTATCATTTAAATCTTTTTGATTAAAAATTGCTGTTTTAACCCACAAGCCTGGATTATTATATAAATTTTCGTCGAGACCAATTCTTTTTTCCACATTATGATTTTCGCCTTTATAAAGATTTATTGGCATTATCTTATTTCGCCGTAAATAATTCTCATCAAATCTTTCATCTTGCATAAAAACACCATTGCTTTGTCCATTTATATATAATTCAACTAATTTTGAGTTATTAGTTAAAATCCCCATTCTTTTTGCTATATTATTGATTGGGAACAACTCCAAATCAAAACCAGTATACTCATAATACCTTCTTCTATCGTGCATTTCTTTTTTTCTTGTTTTTAATCTTAAATTTTTTTTTTCTAATAACCAATTTTGAGGATTATCCCCTCTGTATCGGAGCTGTATCTCCTGTAATTTTCCATCGCTATTTAACATAGATCCATTAACCCATTTTTTCGTTGAGTTAGGTGTTCTACTAAGTAACTTTTCTTTAGATTGTTCATTTACGTAAATATGAACTTGAGGTAATCCAATTTTTTTTGAGACAAAAGTATTAATTATAAATTTTTTAAAATATAAAGATGTGTAATATTTACTCCATGAGAATGGGGGTTGATAAATCATATGAGATTGATGAGAATATCTAAAATCTAAAATAAATATATTAATCGCAAATGTTATCATTAATATAAATGATACTGGGAAAAGCCAAAAAATTATTAATTTAATTAACTTTTTCATTTAATTACATAAGACATGATTTGTTAAATCAAGTTTGCTTATTTTCATTTTAAGTGAGATTTTGTTTAATGATGAAATTTTATTTTTAAATTTAAAATTAAGAACTTCATCACTTTCATTCATTATTAAAAATAATATCCTATCTTTATAATTATTATCAACGTAAGCAGAATTACTAGTAACGGAAATTTCATTTAAAGGTATCGATTTTAAATTTTCAGAATTTGTAACAATAATCTCATTTAAATCTATCTTTATACCAGGTAAAAAACTTAGATAAATTTTAAAACCACTCACATCAAGAGGTTTTATCGGAATGAATTCATATTTATCAAAATTATTTAATTGTAAACCTGAATGTGTGTAAAAATTTTGAGTATTTTTTTCTGGTAGAAATTCTAAAGCCATTTTTGTAATCACATTGCCTTCAAAAAAACTTTTTGTATATCTTGGTATAGAACCACCAAATTTTGAATTCTTATATTTATTACAATAAAAATTTGCCAAATCTTTATCTCCTTTTTCCTGGGCAATTTTAATTGCAACCCTGTAAGCACTATCCTGTGCAGATGAAATTTCGATAGCCTTATCAATATGTTTTAATGCTAATTCGGTATCTTTATAACTATAAGATTTTGCTAACCAAACCTGAGCTTCATAAAGATTTGGATCTTGTTCGACCAATTTTTTAAAGACTTTTTCTAAATGTAAATAATCTTCTTCAGATGTGGCTTTAATCTCTATAAGTTTAGCCGCATCATAAATTCCGAGAAGTAATATACTTTTTCCATTTGCAAATTTTTCAGATGTTTGGATGTATTTCATTAATTGTAGACTTGCACCTTTAATATTATCTTTCTTCAGATATGGCTGAAGAGCAATAATTTGATATAATTTATATGCAGAAATTGCTCTTCCAAATAAATAGCGTCTTAGGTCTGAGTCCAAAGCTACTAATGAAGATATTCCAAAAACTGTTAATAAAGTGAAAATAAAAAAATATTTCACAATTTTATTAGTCATCTTAAAATATTTTCAAATAGAAATTAATAATCCACATCGCTTTTAGCCGCAACAAGCACTACTTCACTTAGGCCAGTAACGTTAGATATTTTTGAAATTAATTCGTCTTGTTTTCTATCTTCTTTCATTACGATATCTAGACTTATTTTAATTGTTTTTCCATCTCCAGATGCTTCTGAATGTAAAAGAGTTGATGATTTTGCATATTCATTTATTATTTTATTATATTCAGATGTAATCTTATCATCACCAGAAGCTGTTCTAAATTGAAGAATGAATTCACTTTTAATAATTGACCCAAAATTAGTAAAATATAATATAAATGCAATTCCACTTAAAATAATAGTTCCTGATAAAGCTAAAAAATAACTACCAGTTCCACAAGCCATCCCTGCTGCTAAAGACCAAAAAATATAAGCTGTATCTTTAGTATCTTTTACGACTGTTCTGAATCTGATTATCGATAATGCTCCAACTAACGCAAAAGCTCTTGCCAAACTATTTCCAATTATCATTATTACCATACAAACAATCACACAAACGAAGATGTTGGTTACCATAAAAGATTGAGAATAACTTAGACCTTTATGGGTTTTTTTATAAACAACACTAACTACTATTCCTAAAATAAAAGATAAAGTTAAGTTTAATATAATCTCTGTTGGAAAATATATATGGGTGATTTGATTTGCACTTGATAAATTATCTATTAAATTATTCATAATAATTATACTTTGTACTTAAAAACATACTATATGGTCAATATAATTCGAAATTATAAATTCATATTTTTCCTCAAATTTTTTGATATCTATTAATTAGAATAGTTTGAGAGTAATAAATTAAAATTTCTTTAATTAAAATACCTTTGGAATATGTGGCGCGCCCTGAAGGATTCGAACCTACGACCCTCGGTTTAGAAAACCGATGCTCTATCCAGCTGAGCTAAGGGCGCAAAATCTTATTACATATACAATAATTAATTAATTTTTAAAAAGAAATTTTTTCACAAGAAGCAAAATTGTTAATAACTCAATTCGTCCAACAATCATAAAAAATATAAGACAATATTTGGTAAAATATGAGAGATTATAAAATGTTAGATCACCTAAACCATATGAACTTGAATTAACAGTATTCATCAATGTTAAAATAGATAATTTAAAAGAATTTTCAAAGCTAAATTCACTTATAGTCAGTAAAGCTGTTGAAATAAAAAGTGATAAGATAAATATAAGAACTGATAAAAAATATTTACTTATCTCATCAAAATCAAAATTAACTTCTGAGAAAAATAACTTATTCTTATATATATTTTTTGGTCTGCTGAAAGATAAAATTTGATTTACTGAATATTTGAACAAAGAATAAATCTTCATAAATCTCAAACCTGAACTTGTGGAAAAAAAAGATCCTCCAATTATTACTAAAATTAAATAAACTAAAGTCAAATTTGTATTCGAATTATCTAAGGTAAAACCAATATTCGACATACTACTTGATATTGATAAAAAATAATTCAAAAAATTTTGATTAAAACTAAAAAATAAAAAAAAAATGATTAAAACTATGATGAAGTAAATTATCAGGTTAAGATCTTCATACAAAAAATTTATATTTTTTCTCTTGAAAAAAAATAAGTTATAACTGAAAAAAATACTAAAAAAAGATGTCAACATCAAAAATGATAGAATAATAGTTTGAGTGTCATCTCTAATTATACTGGATAAATTATTTGTAGGTAAAAAACCACCCGAAGAAATTAATGATAATGCTAGATTTAAAGAGTCAAAAATCCTTATAGAAAATAAATTTAGTATTATAAAAATTACTAAAGTTATACCAGAATATATAAAAAAAACTTTTATGGCTTGTTTAAATACTTCAGAAGTATTAAATGAAAAAAAATTTGTTAACGTTTTTTTAAAGTTTTCATCATAAATATCTATTAAGTAAATTATAGAAAATAGGAAATACAATCCTCCAATCCATTGGGTAGTTGACCTCCATAAAATTAGGCTTTGATCTATATTTTTGATATTTTCAAAAATAGTAAAACCAGTAGACGTAAAACCTGAAACAGCTTCAAAAAAAGAATTTATAAAAGTTAGATTATAAATACTTAAATAAAAAGGAATAGATAAAATCAAAGGTAGTAAAATATATCCAAGAAAAACAGTTAAAATTTTTTGAAAAATTGATGTTTTTTTGGAAGTTATTTTTAAATTATAAAAAAGGATTGCTAGAATTAAAGATAAAAATAAACTTAAATAATAAGTATCTAAATTTAGATAAAGATTAAAATAGTAAGAATAAATTATATTGAAAAAGGATAAAACAGAAATTAATCCAAAAAAGAAACTTAGATATTTAATTTGTAATCCAAACATCTAATTATACTGAACTTAATCTAAAAATATTTTCAACAAAAGATATAGAGTCCTTTTTAACAATAAATACAACTCTATCGTCTTTTTTAAAAACAAAATTTGATCTAGGTATAATTATTTTTTTATCTCTTAATACAGCACCAATTCTAAGTTCATCTGGTAAATTGAAATTTTTAATTTCTTTATTGATTAATTCTGAAGTTTCGATTATTTCAGCTTCAATTACCTCGTATTCACCATTTGATAGAGTATAAGCATTTTCAATTGTTCCTTTGTGGATATGTTTTAAAATACTTGAAACAGTAGTCATTCTTGGATCAATTAAATCATCAATCTTTAATGATGATTGGAGAAGTGAATAATTTGGTTTGTTAATCAATGCCATTGTTCTTTTATCATCTATATCATTTTGATCTTTAGCAAATTTTTCAACTAACACACTTACCATAAGGTTATCTTCATCATCATTTGTTAAAGCTAATACAGTTTCGGCTTCGCCTAAATTTGCTTCAGTTAATACTTCTTCATCTAGTCCATCACCATTTATAACAATAGCATCGTTTAATTGATTTGCTAAAAACTCCGCTCTTTCTTTATTCTTCTCAACGATTTTAACTCTCACTGATTCTAAGGTCTCTTCAATGTTCTTAGCTAAATTAAAGCCAATATTTCCGCCACCTATTATTAAAATCTTTTTTGAAATTTTTTCCTCATGTCCAAAAGCCTCAAGAGTTTCTGCCATCTGAGATGAATTAATAATTACATAAATTTTATCATCTATTTTTACTGAGTCTGTCTTTTTTGGAATAAAAAATTTATTATCTCTATTAATACCAATTATATTTGCCTCTAATCTTGGGTATTTTTTTGTGAGTTCATTAAACTTGATATCTAAAGATTTACAATCTTCTTTAATAAATATCTCCAGTAATCTTATTTTATTGTCAGCAAATGGTACACTATCTAATGCGCCTGGGGCCTCTAATTTTCTTTGGATTGATTTAGCAATTTCAATTTCAGGAGAAATAATTACATCAATTGGTAAGTTTTCTTTATTATAAACTCTTGTAAATCTTGGGTTTAGGTAGTCTTGAGATCTAATTCTTGCAATTTTTTTTTGAATATTAAATATAGAAAATGCTATTTGACAAATAAGCATATTAATTTCGTCATTTCTAGTAACTGCTATAATCATGTCTGTTTCAGCGGCATTAGCTTTTTCAAGAATTGATGGATATGTAGCTTTTCCAACGATAGCTTTAACATCTAAGCTATCATTAATTTTTTGTATATCTTCACTTGATTGATCAATAACTGTTATAGAGTGGCCCTGCTCACTCAATAACTTTGCAATAGTAAAACCTACTCTACCTGCGCCACAGATAATTATATTCATTTTAATTAAATTCTTTTATTCCTAAGCCTTTAAGCTTTCTATGAAGAGCGCTTCTCTCCATACCAACAAAGTTAGCTGTTTTAGATATATTCCCTTTAAATTTTTTAAGTTGAATAGTTAAATACTCTTTTTCAAAGTTTTCTCTAGCCTCTTTTAACGGCACTGATAAGTTATTTTCACCAATTTTATCATCATAATTGTAGCTTTTTAAAGACTCTTTTACAATGTTGGAAATTTTGTCTTTTGTATCAGGTTGTAAAATTGCAATCCTTTCAATCAAATTTCTGAGTTCTCTCACATTACCTTTCCAATCATGATTCAAAATATATGAGTCATTTTCATCAATATCTAATTCTTTAATATTATAATTTTCAGAAATCATCTTTGAAAAATATCTTATTAACAGGGGTATATCTGAAATTCTTTCGTTTAAAGATTTAATGTTAATTTCAAAAACGTTTAATCTATGATAAAGATCTTCTCTAAAATTGCCTATTTTTATCTCATCTTTTAAATCCTTACTTGATGAACAAATTAATCTAACGTCAACATTAATATCATTATTACCATTTAATCTTTTAAATTTTTGATCAATAAGAACTCTTAATATTTTTGATTGAATTACTAGGGGTATTTCAGAAACTTGATCAATTAATAAAGTGCCTTTATTAGCTTTTTCTAAAGCACCATATGAAATGGAACCATCACTCTTTTCCTCCCCAAATAATTCTTGTTCATATTTTTCTGAGTCAAGAAGTGCTCCATTTAGTATAACAAATGGATTTTTTTTTCTTTTAGAATTTCTATGAATTTTTCTTGCAATTAATTCTTTTCCTGAACCTGATGGCCCATTAATAAGAATCCTACTCTCAGTTAAAGATATCTTTTTTATTTGTTCTCGTATTGTAGATATGTTTTTACTATCACCTATTAAATCATATGAAGAAAATAACTTATTTTCATAATCCTTATTTTGTTTTCTTAATTGAAGATTTTCAACAGCCCTAGTTATAAAGTTTAATAATCTCGCTTGGTCAAAAGGTTTTTCTACAAATTCAAACGCACCATGTTTTAATGAATTAACAGCCATTTCAATGTTAGCATGGCCAGTAATAATAATTACTGGTACATCTTTATTTTTAGACTTGATATGAGATAATAGTTCTATTCCATCATTATCACCTTTATCTAGTTTAACATCTAGGATAGCTACATCAGGCATTTTTTTGTCAATTTCTTTTAAAGCTTGACTATAATTGGCCGCTACTCTGGTTTTGTAACCAGCATCAACAATTAATTCATTTAGGATATTTCTTATATCCGCATTATCATCAACTATTAATATTTCTGTAGTCATTAAAATAAAATTTTATCTGTATTTTTGCACCATTATTAATTGGGATAAATTCAAGTTCACCTTTGTGATCATTTATAATTTTGTTTACTATAGATAGTCCTAGTCCAGTTCCATTTTTTTTTGTTGTGTAATACGGATTTAAAATTTCCTTTATATTATTTTTATCAAAACCAACACCATTATCCTCTATTGATATTAAAATATGGTCATTATTTGATGAAATATCAATTAAAATTTTCTTTTTAAAATCAGGGTTTTTTTCAACCTTTTGTTCGATGCTCTCAATAGAGTTCTTTATCAAGTTAATGAAAACTCTTGAAATTTGCTCTTTGTCACATTCCAGTAAAATCACCTCATCTTTTTTATTTAAATCTATTTCGATGGATTTATTAACCTCTGACAATAATTTGATATTTTCTTTTAATAACTTTATTAAATCATTTCTCTTTAAAATAGGTTTTGGCATTCTTGCAAAATCAGAAAATTCATTTACTAAATTTTCTATTTGTTTTATTTGAGAGTTTATAATTTTTAAATTTTCTTTAAATGATTGTTGGTCTTCACTAGTTATTTGTCCAGAATATTTAGTTCTAATACGATCTATTGTTAATTGTATTGGTGTAAGAGGATTTTTGATTTCATGGGCTAACTTTCTTGATAGATTTCCCCATGCTTTATATCTCTCATTTATTATTAATTTTTCTTGCTGGTTTTTAAGTCTACTAATCATAGAATTAAAGTTTTTATTCAACACTTCCATATCTTTATCAGTTTTAATCTCTGGTACTTTTGTATTTAAGTTTCCATAACCTATTTCTGTTGATGCTAGAATAAGATTGTTAATAGATCTAAAAAATCTTGATGAAAATCTAATTGCTATTGTAATAGAAATAAATAATAGCAATGAAACAATTATAATATAAATGATAAAAAAGGAAATTTTTATGCCTGTGCTTCTATCCTCAACAGTATAATAAAAATTTATAGCCTCCTGAGATTCAGCTAAATAATTCGAAATATCTTTATCTAAAAATTTTACCACATAAATAAATCTATCTTTCGATGATTGTAATCTCATTATTGCAGCTGAAATATTTGCTTTAGTGTCAATTATCTTTAATGGTCTATCATCTTCAAGAACTAACTTGAGTGCTTTATCAACAGGTGGAATATATTTTTCTTTTTTTTCAGTTGAGTATAATAGTTTTTTATTTTCATCAATTATATGAATTTCATCAACATTCCTTATTAGTTTTTGTGTCCTTAAAAACCTTAAATACTCCTTTGCATTTTCATTTAAAAAATTCGCACTTTTGTTAGTATCAAAAGCAATCAAAATTATATCTGACTGAATTTTATTTCTTACTTCTTCAACATAATTTTTAGCAAGTTCATAGGAATTATTTACAACAGTTGTAACTTTCTTATCAAAATACTTTTCTAGAGCAAAAGAAAAAAGAAATAAGGAGAAAATTGAAATTAAAATTGATGGTATTAAAGTAAACAATGAAAAATACGTTATGTATTTTTTGTTTGATTTTAAACCATCTTTATCAATGTCAATTTTAATTGAATTTTTAATTTCTACGAAAATAAAGATGAATAATAAAATAAGTAAAAAAATATTTGAAATTAGTAAATATTGTAAATTTTTTTCATTTAAATCAACAAAACTTCTATCAATAAATGTCAAAAAAGTTAAAAAACCCAGAAATAGTGTGATACTAGATAGAATAATGATGATTATATTTTTTTTCAAAAATTCTAACATAAATTAGAATTATAGCATTTAAACGAATGAACAACTATTTTGTAATATTAGCTGCTGGAAAAAGTAAGAGATTTAATAAAAAAATACCCAAGCAATTCTTTAATTACCGAAATAAAGAAATAATTGATTATTCCGTAGAAAAATCCCTCAATTCAAAGCTATTTAAGAAAATTTTAATTGTTTCAAGTAATCTTAAACATTTAAAAAAAAAGAAGTATCCTAAATCAATAAGTACTATTAAAGGAGGAAAGGAAAGATCAGATTCCTCTTTTAAAGCTCTAAGATATCTAAAAAGATATAAGCCAAAAAATGTATTTATACATGATGCTGCTCGACCTAATTTCACAATTAGATTACTTAAAAATATTGCTAAAAATTTGAAAAATAACAAAGCTGTAGTTCCAATTATCAATTCAAAAGACTCAATAAAATATAAAACTCAAAATCGAATATTTAATCTTAACAGAAATAATTTATTATTAACACAGACCCCACAAGCATTTAGATTTAAAGAGCTATATAAAATTGCAAAAGATCAAAAAAATAAAGTCACTGATGAAGCAACATTATTTATAAATAAAGATTTCAAAATCAAATTTATACCAGGTGAAAAAGAAAATAATAAAATTACATATATTGATGATATAAAAACTCCCAAGACTTTTTATGGTATAGGTTTCGATATCCATAAGTTAGTAAAAAATAAGAAACTTTATCTTGGAGGATTAAAGATTCCTTTTCATTCAGGTCTTGAAGGGCACTCTGACGGAGATGTAATTTTACATGCAATTATTGATTCTATTTTAGGAGCTATAAGAAAAAAGGATATTGGAACATATTTTCCTAATACAAAAAAATTTAAAAATATTAGATCTCCAAAAATGCTAAAACCAATTATATTTGATCTTAATAAATCTAATTTAATTATAAATAACTTAGATATAAACTTAATTTGTCAGAAACCAAAAGTTTCAAAATATAGAGACAAAATAATAAAATCAGTCTCAAAATTAACTGGTCTTAATGAAAACCAAATAAATTTAAAGGGTAAAACTGTGGAAAAATTAGGTTTGATAGGAAAAGAAAAGGCTATCGCATGTGAAACCATAATTTCAATCACAAAATATGATTAAAACTTTTAATTCATTATTAGTAACAATGTTTGGGCTAGGAAAAATTAAGATTATTCCTGGAACTTTTGGATCCTTTGCTACAATTATTTTTCTTTATTTTTTTTTTCACATACTAAAATTATCACCAAATATAATCTTATTATGTTTAGTTATTATTTTTATTTATTCATTCATGGCAGTTGCATCACACATTAAGGATAAAGAAAATAAAGATCCTAAAGAGGTAATTATTGATGAATTTATAGGTCAATCTTTGCCAATTTATATATATGAAATATCTCATGGAACACAAAAAACATCTGATGAAGCCATAATTTTTTATGGAATTTGCTTCGTACTTTTTAGATTTTTTGACATACTGAAACCATTTCCAGTAAGTTATTTTGACAAAAATTACAAAAATAGTTTTGGTGTAATAATGGACGATGTTTGTGCAGGATTATATGTTGTTCTATCATTAATTTGTTTTATGTTATTAAGTAGTTATTTAAATTAATGAAATCTTTAGTCAGACTTTTAACAAAAAAAAAATTAAAACTTTCTGTTGCTGAGTCTTGTACTGGTGGGATGTTAGCTAGTTCAATTACGTCAATAAGTGGTTCTTCAAAAGTGTTTAATTTAGGACTGGTCACCTACTCTAACCAAGCCAAAATTAGAATTCTTAAAGTTAATAAAAATATTATCAAAAATTATGGCGCGGTTAGTCACCAATGTTGTTTGGCAATGGTAAATAACTTATCTAAAATATCAAAATCACATGTAAACGTTTCCATCACTGGAATCGCTGGCCCCAAAGGTGGCACCAAACAAAAGCCTGTAGGTCTAGTTTATATTGGTATAAAAAAAGGTAAAAAAGTGCAGATTAATAGGTGTTTATTCAAAAGTAAAAAAAGATCTTCAATTCAAAAAGCAACAGTTAAAAAAACCTCGGATTTAATTCTTAGAATTTCCAAATAATTCTTCAGCTCTTTTTTGAAAGGCATCAGCTATTTTTTCTAAGCCAAATTGAAAAGAGACTACCATTAAAGAATTTAAAAATTTATTTTTTATTTCAAAATCAATATCAAAGGTGACCTCAGTAATACCATTATTTTTATCACTAAAAGTCCAATTATTTGTTAGATGATTTAATGGTCCCTCTATGTTTTTAACATAAATTGAGTCAGTTTTTTTATTAAAGGCGACATCACTTTTGTAAGTATCTTTAAATGGTCCTTTACCTATGGTTAAATCAGCAATTATTTTTTGTAAGTCACCTTCATTTTTATCTTCATAAATTTTAGCATCATAACAAAAGGGAACAAACTGAGGGTATTTTTCAATATCAAGCACAAGATTTATCAAATCTTTTTTCTTACATTTAATTAACCTCTTTACAGAAGCTTTTGGCATTAATTAAAATTTAATCTATTTTTTTGAAGTTTAGCAAAATCTTCGTCAGCATGGTAAGAAGATCTGGTTAAAGGAGAAGATGAAACTAAAAGAAAACCTTTTGATTTTGCTATTTGTTCTAATTCTTTAAATTCATCTGGATGATAATATCTTTCAAGAGGATGATGTTTAACAGATGGCTGAAGATATTGACCTATTGTAATAAAATCTACATTTGCAGATCTTAAATCATCCATAACTTGTAATATTTCATCATGCTCCTCTCCAAGACCAACCATTATTCCTGATTTAGTAAATACTTTAGTATTATCTTTTTTTGCATTTTTAAGAAGTTCTAGAGATGCAAAATACCTAGCCCCTGGTCTAACTTTAAGATAAAGTCTAGGTACAGTCTCTATATTATGATTAAATACATCTAAATCTGCCTCAAGTAATTTTTTATAAGAATCTCCTTTTCTTAAAAAATCTGGTGTTAAAACTTCAATAGTAGTATTTGGATTTTTTCTTCTAGTAGTTTCAACTACTTTTTTAAAATGATTTGATCCACCATCCGGTAAATCATCTCTATCAACTGAAGTGATAACTACATGTCTTAAGTTCAATTTTTTAACTGCATTTGCTATCTTAATATCCTCAAATGGATCTAATTTTTCTGGTTTTCCAGTTTTTACGTCACAAAATGCACAAGCTCTAGTACATGTGTCACCCATTATCATAAATGTGGCGTGTCGTTTGCTCCAACATTCAGTTATATTTGGACAATTAGCTTCTTGGCATACAGTTACAAGATTACTTCTATTAACAACTGTTTTCGTTGTAAAAAATTCTTTACTATTAATTAATTTCGATCTTATCCATTCTGGTTTTTTTTTTATTGGGTTGATTGGATTTTTAACTTTTTCTGGATGTCTTGGTTTAATTTTTTGAGTCATTTTTTTTTATAATATAAATTTTTTCATTTTTTTTTCCAAATATAAACCTTTCTCTAATCAAAGATTCTATATAATCAAGATCTAGATTGTCACTTAACAATGAATTCTTAAATTCCAAGTCACTTATTTGGTTAATTATAAAAGATTCTTGTTGTTTTAAGTTTCTTAAAATCTCTTTTTTTTCAAAATATGAAATTAACCCTCTTTGACCAGATAAGAGATTAAAAAAGAAATAAAGAATCAGAAAAGTAGAAACTAATAAAAGGTAATTTTTTTTTAATCTTTGAAGCATTAATGAATCTTATTCATTCTAGCTTTTTTTCCAAGTTCTTCTTCTATACGAATTAATTGATTATATTTAGCCACTCTTTCAGATCTAGCTAAAGATCCTGTTTTTAATTGGTTGGAGTTAGTACCCACTGCCAAGTCAGCAATAAATGTATCTTCGCTATCTCCTGATCGATGTGAAATGATAGTATTAAATCCAATAGTTTGAGCAAATCTTATGACATCAAGTGTTTCGGTAACTGTACCAATTTGATTTAGTTTTATCAAAATTGAATTTGATGAAACATTTAAAAATCCCTTTTTTAACCTTTCCAAATTTGTAACATAGAGATCATCTCCAACTATCTGCACTTTTTTAGTAGATCTCATTAATTTACTCCACGACGTCCAATCATTCTCAGAAAATGGATCCTCAATTGATTTAATTTTATATTTATCAATCATTTTTTTGTATTCTGAAATTGTTTTATCAACAGAAACAAATTTTTTTGAGTGAATAGAATATTTACCCTTTTTGAATAATTCATTAGCTGCAACATCCAAACAAATTGAAACATCTTTACCGTTTCTAAATCCTGATTTTTTAATTGATAAAACAATCAAATCTAAGGCCTGATTGTTGCTATTAATCATCGGTGCAAATCCGCCTTCATCTCCAACTGATGAAGATAAGCCTCTTGCTTTAATTAATTTACTTAGGTTTTTTATTACTAAATAACAAATTCTCATCGCCTCAGAAAAAGATTTTGCTTTATCTGGTCTAATCATAAATTCTTGAATTCTAAGACCATTATTTGCGTGTGCTCCACCATTAATAATATTCATTAATGGATAAGGTAATTGAAAATTTTTTGTTGCATAAAAAGATTTATAAAGAGGAATTCTTTTTACTTTTGCTGATAATTTTTTTGCAGCCATCGATACCGCTATTATTGCATTAGCTCCTAGTTTTGTTTTTTGCTTAGTCCCATCTAAATTAATAAGTATTTCATCTATTCTTTCTTGATCATGTATATTTTTATTTCTTAAAGCTCTTGATATTTTGGAATTAATTAAATTAATTGCTGAGAATACACTTTTGCCTAAATATCTTTTATTGTTAGTATCTCTTTTTTCATAGGCTTCATAAGTACCTGTAGAAGCTCCTGAGGGAGATATTGCTTTGGCACTTTTATTTTTAACATAAACCTCTGCTTCAATAGTTGGATTTCCTCTACTATCAAAAACTTGTCTTGCTTTAACTTTTAGAATTTTACTCACTTAATTTTTAATAAGATTATCTATATCGCTTAATTGTTTTAGAAGATCTTCTAATTTATCTAATGGTACCATGTTAGGCCCATCAGATGGAGCATTATCTGGATCTTGATGGGTTTCAATAAAAACTCCTGCAACTCCAACTGCAACTGCAGCTCTTGCTAGATATTCAACAAACTCTCTTTGACCACCACTTTTTTCTCCAAGACCACCTGGTTGTTGCACTGAATGTGTTGCATCAAAAATTACTGGATAACCATTCTTAGCCATTATTGGTAATGACCTCATGTCGGAAACTAAAGTGTTGTATCCAAAACTTGCACCTCTTTCAGTTACTAATATTTTGTCATTTCCAGAATCCGAAATTTTCTTTGTTACATTAACCATATCCCATGGTGCAAGAAATTGACCTTTTTTTACATTAATAATTTTATTCGTTTTAGCTGCAGCAATTAACAAGTCTGTTTGTCTACATAAAAAAGCTGGGATTTGTAAAACATCAACGTGTTTTGAAACGATTGCACATTGCTCAGCATTATGAATGTCTGTTAGAATAGGGATATTTAATTCTTTTTTAATTTTATCAAACACAGGTAAAGAAGCTTCTAATCCAGCTCCCCTTTTGCCTTTTAAGCTTGTTCTGTTCGCTTTATCAAATGAAGTTTTGTAAATAAATCCGAGACCAAATTTTGAGGTAATTTCCTTAATTTTTCCTGCCATATCAATTGCATGTTGTTCACTTTCAAGCTGGCAAGGTCCAGAAATTATACAAATCTTATCATTGTTCGAAATGTCTATTTTTCCACAATTTACTTTAATGCTACTCATTTATGATTTTTTGATGCTTTGATAAAAGATGAGAATAAAGGATGTGGAGCAAAAGGTCTAGATTTAAATTCTGGATGAAACTGTACTCCAATAAACCAGGGATGATTTTTTAACTCGATTATCTCAGGTAAAAAACCATCAGGTGATAAACCAGAAAAACTCATTCCTTTCTTTTCAAATTTGTCTTTTAAATTGATGTTAACTTCATATCTGTGTCGGTGTCTTTCTTTGATAGTTTTTTTTCCGTAAATTTTTTTAATTTTGGAATTATTTTGTAATTTAGCATCGTAAGAACCCAATCTCATCGTTCCACCTAAATTTTTATCAGTTCCTTTGATAGTTTTTCCATCTTTAATCCACTCATTAATTAATCCAATTACAGGTATACCATTTCTATCAAATTCACTTGAAGTTGCTTTTTTTAAATTTAATTGATTTCTCGCAAATTCTATAATTGCCATTTGCATTCCATAGCATATTCCAAGAAAGGGAACTTTATTTTTTCTAGCATACTTTATTGACTCTATTTTTCCAGTTGTTCCTCGTTTACCAAAACCACCGGGTATTAATATACCTGAAATGTGTTTAAGTTTTGATTTAATCTCAGAAACTTTTAATTTTTCAGAGTCTATTCTTACTAAATTTACCTTAACATTATTTTGAATACCTCCATGAGTAAGAGCTTCATCTAGAGATTTATAAGCATCTTTTAGCTCAACGTATTTACCAATTATGGCAATATTCACTTGTTTTTTAGTTTGTAAAATAATTTTAGTAATTTTTTTCCAGGGTTTAAGGTTTGCAGGTTTTTTTGATTTAAGCTTAAAATAATTTAATACTTGTACATCAAGTTTTTCTCTAAAAAAACTTATTGGTGCTTCATAAATTGTTCTTACGTCAACAGTTTCTATTACATTTTTAATATCCACGTTGCAGAAAAGTGAGATTTTTTTACGATGCTCTAACGGGATAGGTCTTTCTGATCTACATATTATTATGTCAGGTTGAACACCGATGCTTCTTAATTCTTTTACAGAATGTTGGGTAGGTTTAGTTTTAATTTCATCTGAGGACTTTAAATATGGTACCAGGGTTAGATGGATAAATAATGCATTTTTTTTTCCTATATCATTTGCAAATTGTCTTATAGCCTCAATAAATGGTAGGCTCTCAATATCACCAACAATTCCACCAATTTCACAGATAACAAAATCTTCTTTTGATGAGTCATTCTTTATGAACTCTTTTATTCTATCAGTTATATGTGGAATAACTTGAACTGTTTTTCCGAGATATTTGCCTTCACGTTCTTTTTTTAATACATCACTATAAATTTTACCTGTTGTGATATTATCAGACTTCTTTGCAGATACTCCGGTAAATCTTTCATAATGTCCAAGATCTAAATCTGTTTCGGCACCATCATCAGTTACAAAAACCTCTCCGTGTTGGAATGGGCTCATTGTTCCAGGATCTACATTTAAATAAGGATCTAATTTCCTTAATCTAACTTTATATCCTCTCGATTGAAGTAAATAAGCTAGAGATGCTGAGGAGAGACCTTTTCCTAATGATGAAACCACGCCGCCCGTGACAAAAATAAATCGCGCCATGGAAGTATCTTATAGCGAATAAAAATGAAAATTAAAAGTGTTAATTGTTATTTTCTGGAATAGCGGGAGTATCTTCTGCTTTTTCCTCTATAGTGTCTAATACAGATGAGGTTGGTGTTAATTCTCCTCTAGATACAATTGTAAGTGCTAAACTACAAACTATAAATAAAGTGGCAACAACGGCTGTTGCTTTGGTCATAAAATTACCTGCTGATCTGGAAAACATGAAGCTTTCCTGAGAAACTCCAATTCCTAGAGCACCACCTTCAGACTTTTGCATCAAAACTAGTAACACTAATATTAATCCAAATATGATGTTCAAAATTAATAATATATTTTCCATGGGGGTTAATTATATGTTTTTTTAATTATATCAATAAATTTTTTTGGATCTTGAGATGCTCCACCTATTAGATAACCATCTATATTATTTATAGATTTTAATTGATTAATATTTTTTGGATTTACTGATCCACCATAAAGAACTTTGTAATTTTTTTTTTCTTTTTTAATAAAGCTGATCGTTTTAAATAAGTCATCAGATTTTGGTATAATGCCTGTACCAATTGACCAAACTGGTTCATAAGCGATAATAATTTTTTTATTATTTTTAATATTCTTTAGACCTGCTTTAATCTGTTTATTTAAAATACTTTTAGTAATTTTTTTTCTTTTTGCTTTCAGCGTCTCACCAATACAAAAAATTACCTTTAGCCCAGACTTCAATGCACTTTTAATTTTAAGATTTATTAATTTATCAGTTTCACCAGCTTGTCTATTTTCAGAATGGCCAATAATAATATATTTAGCACCAACACTTTTTAACATGGAGGAATTGACTGAACCTGTAAAAGCACCATAAACATCTTGCTCATGACAATTTTGGGCACCTACCTCAATGTTTAAACCTTTCAATTTTTTTGACATTGGCTCTATTAGAGTATTCGGTGGGCAATAAATAATTTTCAAGAATTTTCTTTTTTTTAAGTTTTTAAAAAATTTAACAACTTTATTTAGTGTATTTAATGAATTTAAAACACCAAACATTTTCCAATTTGCAATAAAATACATATATTTATTTGTCATGTGGCTTATTTTAATTTATAGGTTTGCTTTTTATAGATCAATAAATTTATAGTAATGATTAGTAGTTTAAGAAATTTTGCAAAAACTAAGTTTGCTGGTTTGTTAGTTTTTATAATGATAATTCCGTTTGTATTCTGGGGAATGGGTGGAATGTTCAGTAGCGGAAATACTAACAATGTTGCTAAAATTAATAACAATAGTATTTCGACTGAAGATTTTATTGATTACTTAAATAAATCAGGAATTCCTGAAAAAACAATCAGGGAAAATTTAGATCAAAACATTGTTGAAGAGCTTCTGTCTGGCTTAGTTTCTACCACTTTACTTGATTTAGAAATAAAAGATTTTGAGCTTACAATTTCTGAAGTTACTTTATTAAAAAGAATAAAAAAAAACAAAAATTTTATTGATGAAAATGGAGTTTTTCAAAGAATTAAATACGAAAAATTTTTATTAGAAAATAATTTATCTGCCCCAGGTTTTGAACAAAGACTCAAATTACGGGAATTACAAAAAAATCTTTTTGATTATATTGGTGCTGGTACAGCCTCCCCCCAATTTCTTACAACAAAGTTATATAAAGAAGAAAATCAAAAACTAGAAATAGAATTCATTGATTTGAGTGATTTTTATTTAAAAAAAGATGATATCACTGATAGTGAATTAGAAAATTTTATAAAGAATAATAAAGATGAATTAAAAGTAGAATACCTCGATTTTAGCTATGCAATTATAAATCCTAAGAGTTTAATTGGAGTAGATGATTTCAATCAGTCTTTTTTTGATAAAATTGATGAAATTGAAGTTGCTATATCTAATGAAATCGATTTTAAAACAATCACATCAAATTTTGATTTAAAACCAGTTGATATAAGCAATTTTAAATTTTCTACAGATAAAAATAAAATTGAAAAAAAAATTTATGAATTAAGAAATAATAAATTTGATATTTTTGAAAATGAAAATGATTATATCCTTTATAATATAAAAAATATTATCCAAAAATCACCAGATTTAAATGATAAACAAATTAAAAATGAAGTTCTCGAGCTAGTTTTTCAAAAAAATAAATTTGATTATAATCAAAAATTATTAAATGAAATAACAAATAAGAAATTTAATAATAATAATTTTTTAGAAATGGGAAAAGAAAAGATCCAGACAATAAATTTAAATTCTGTTAGAGATAATAAAAAATTTGATATTAATGCTGTTGAGGTCTTATATAGCTTACCTGAGAAATCATTTACTTTAATAAACGATGAAAATAACAATATTTACTTGGCTAAAGTTAAAAAATTTGAAAAACAAATTGTTGATACTAATAACGATGAATTTAAACAATATATTGCTAAACAAAAATCTAACAGCAAAAATTCACTTCTAAAATCTTATGATACTTTTTTAAACAATAAGTATGATGTTTCTCTAAATCAACAGACTATTGAACGAGTTAAAAACTATTTTAAATGAAAATTAATCGAAGCTTCAAAGAATTCAAGTTTCGACACAGAAACAACGAAAATCAAATAATCTATATCTCAAAAAAAGTAAGAACTGATAAAGAAATAATTAATTTAATTGATAACTTTTTGACTGAAAAAAATAGCTTTATATTTGAGTCAGTTGAAAAAGGTAAGATTAAAGGCAGATATACTATATTTGGGAAAAATCCTGATAAAATTTGGGAATTTAATAATAATAATTCTTATTTAATTAAAAAAAATAAAAAAATAAAATTAAAAGATAAACCTAAATATTTGATTGAGAAGATAATTGAAGATTTTAAATTTAAAACTCCAAAAAAATTACCGAAAATTTGTTCTTTGATTTCAGGATATTTTTCATACGATGCAATTAGATATATCGAAAAAATCCCAAATAGTTGTAACAATGACTTAAAATTACCTGATGTTAGATTATTACGTCCAAGAACACTTATTATTCATGACAATTTGAAAAAGGAAATATTCTTTATCAACAATATTTTTAAAGATGAAAAAATAACGAATTATAAAAATAAATATAAAGATATCCAATCTGAACTTTTCAAACTTTCTTTGCAATCATCTGTTCAAAAAATAGATAATGAAATAAATCGTAAATCAAAAAAGATTATAATTAATTCAAATACCTCTAAAAATAAATTTTTATCTATAGTTAATAAGGCAAAAAAATACATTAAATTAGGAGATATATTTCAAGTCGTTCTAAGTCAGCGTTTTGAAACTAAGTTGACAAAAAAACCTATCGATATTTATAAAAAATTGAGAATAACTAATCCATCTCCATTTATGTTTTTTTTTAATTTTTCTGATTTTCAAATAATAGGTGCAAGCCCTGAAATATTAGTAAGGTTAAGAGATGGCGAAATAACTGTAAGACCTATTGCTGGAACAAGGCCTCGAGGAAAAACAATTAAAGAAGATCGTTTTTATGAGAAAGATTTACTTAGAGATAAAAAAGAGCTTTCTGAACATCTAATGTTATTAGATCTTGGAAGAAATGATGCTGGAAAGGTATCTAAAACTAATTCCATCAAAGTAACTGAAAGTTTTATAATTGAAAGATATTCACATGTAATGCATATAGTTTCGAACGTAATAGGTAAACATGATCAAAGATTTTCTAAATTTAAGTCTCTTTTAGCAGGTTTTCCAGCTGGAACTGTTTCTGGAGCTCCCAAAATAAGAGCTATGGAAATTATTGATGAACTAGAGACCACAAAAAGAAAAGTTTATGCCGGTGGCATTGGGTATTTCGCAGCTAATGGAGAATTTGATACATGTATTGCTTTGAGAACAGCTGTTGCAAAAAATAATAGATTTTATGTCCAAGCTGGAGCAGGGATTGTTGCAGATAGCAAACCATTAAAAGAATATGAAGAGACTGTAAATAAAGCAAAAGCTTTAATTAATGCGTTGAAATGAAAAAGATAATTTTAATTGATAATTACGATAGTTTTACTTTTAATCTCTATCATTATTTATCTTCATTAAAAGTGAATGTTGAAGTAATTAGAAATGATCAAATTACATCTAATGAAATTTTAAAAAAAAGATATCATAAGATCGTAATTTCACCTGGGCCTGGCAATCCTAATCAATCAGGTAATTGTCTTAAAATCGTTAAATCTTTATACAAAAAAATACCAATACTCGGAGTTTGTTTGGGCCATCAAATTATAGGTCAAGTATTTGGCTCAAAAATTGTTCAAGCTAAAAAGCTAATGCATGGAAAAACCAGTAAGATTTTTTCAAAAAAAGTGGGTATTTTAAAAAATCTCCCTAAAACGTTTGAAGCCACTCGATATCACAGCTTAATTATTGATAAAAAATCATTATCTGAGGATCTTGAAATTACTGCTCAGACTCAAGATGGACTTATAATGGGAGTACAACATAGGAAATACCATATTCATGGAGTGCAATTTCACCCTGAAAGTATTAAAACTAAATTAGGGATTAAAATCTTAAAAAATTTTATAAGAATTAAGGATTAATGAAACAATTCATCGAAAAAATTAAAAAAAAAGAAAATTTAACTTTTGATGAAAGTAAAGCTGCTTTTGAATTATTGATGGAAGGTAAAGCAGAAGATCAAGAAATATTTGATTTTTTGACACTTTTATCAGCTAAAGGTGAATCTTCTGATGAGATAGCTGGTGGAGTTTTTGTTCTTAGAAACAAGTCTAAAAGAGTTAATGTGGAAAACTGTGTTGATACTTGCGGAACCGGTGGAGATGGTATGAATACACTTAATATATCAACAGCTTCAGCATTATTACTTTCAAGTATGGGTGTTAAAGTAGCTAAACATGGAAATAAAGCTGTATCCTCAAAATGTGGATCTGGTGATGTTTTAGAAGCTTTAAATATAAAAATAAATTTAGAGCCAAAAGATATTGAAAATCAAATTGATAATAATAATTTTGGATTCATGTTTGCACCCAACTATCATAGTGCAATGAGATTTGTTGGACCTACAAGGAAAAAAATTGGAAAAAGAACTATATTCAATATGATCGGACCTTTGAGTAGCCCTGCTCTAGTAAAAAGACAAGTTGTTGGTGTTTTTGATAAAAAACTATTAAAAATATTTGCTCATGCTTTTAAAAATTTAGATATTAGATTTGCTTGGATAGTAAATAGTGAAGATGGATTAGATGAAATTTCACCTTATGCTAAAACCAATGTAATTCAATTAAAAAATGGTGTCATCTCTGAGATTATTATTGATCCAAACAAGTTAAATATCAATGCAGATAAGTTTGAAAATCTCATTGGTAATGATGCAGCTTTTAATGCAGATAAAATGATTAATATTTTTAAAGGTAAGGATAATGATTTTTCTAAAGCAGTTTGTTTAAATACTGCAGCAGGATTAGTTGTTAATGAAACTCATCAGAATTTCGATAAAGCTTATGATGATGCTAGAAAACACATTTTATCAGGTCAAGCATTTAAACAACTAGAGAAAATTCAAAATGGCTGAAAATGTTCTTGAAAAAATAATAAATATTAAAAGTGAAAAAATTTTAGAGCTTAAAAAAAGTATAAGTCTTGAGACACTCGAAGAATTAATAAAAAAAAATAGTACATACGTTAATTTTAAAGATACGATTAAAAAAAATGTTGAAAATAAAAAATTCTCAATTATTGCTGAAATAAAAAAAGCAAGTCCCTCTGCAGGAATAATTATTAAAGACTATGACCCTGTAAACATAGCTAATATATATAAATCAAATAAAGCAACCTGTTTATCTGTTTTAACTGAAGAGGATTTTTTTTTAGGAAACTTGCTACATATTAATAAAATAAAACGAGATGTTAATTTACCGATTCTTTGTAAAGATTTTTTTATAGATAAATTTCAAATTCCTTTAGCTAAAAGTTATGGTGCCGATGCTATCTTAATTATTTTAGCTGGAGTTTCAGATAAATTGGCAGATGATTTATATGAAGAAGCTTTAAAATTAAATATGTCAGTTATTGTAGAGGTCCATACTGTTAATGAAGCTAAACAAGCACTTAGATTTAAAGATGCTTTATTAGGTATTAACAACAGAAATTTAAAAACTCTAAAAACTGATATTAATACAACTTATGATATCCACGATGTTTTGGTTAATCACCCTGGCCCATTGATTTCTGAAAGTGGAATTAAAACTAAAGAAGAACTATTGCAACTATCAAATAAAACATCCATCAAAACCTTTTTAATTGGTGAATCACTTTTAAAAAATTTAAACGATAATTCGATTTTTTCCGTTTTATAGTCAAAAAAGTCATTATTTTCATGACTTTTTAACTATTGTTAATTTTAAAGAACTTTTATAGAACATTGTTTGTACGATATTTGTTCTTATGCTCACAAAAAAACAAAAAAATCTGCTTTTATTTATCAATAAGAAGTTGAGGAGCTCTGGTGTATCCCCTTCTTACGAAGAAATGAAGGAGTCTCTAAATCTTAAATCAAAATCTGGGATCCACAGATTAATTAGCGCCTTAGAGGAAAGAGGTTTCATTAAAAGGCTTGCTCATAAAGCTAGAGCTTTGGAGGTTATAAAATTACCAGAGACTGCTTCTGCAAATGATATTTACAATAATTTTTCCCCAAGTGTCATTAAAGGAGGTTTGGATGAAGATAAACCTTTATCCGACGATGCAGAGGTGCCAGTTTTGGGTAAAATAGCAGCAGGTACACCTGTTGAAGCAATTCAAAATGAAGTTTCTAGAATTCCATTACCAAATAACTTAGAAAAAAATGGAGATTATTTTGGCCTTAAAGTTCAAGGAGATTCAATGATTGAAGCTGGAATTCATGAGGGTGACACAGTCATCATCAAAAGAACCGATACAGCCGATAATGGAAAAATAGTGGTAGCTTTAATTGACGAACACGAAGCTATGCTTAAAAGAATTAGAAAAAAAGGTAAAGTTGTAGCGTTAGAAAGTGCTAATAAAAACTATGAAACCAAAATTTTCGGCCCTGATAGAGTAAAAGTTCAAGGTGTCTTAGTATCTTTATATAGAAACTTCTAAAAAAATAGTCTAAACCATTTTTAATGAAAAAAGTAGCAACTAGATTTGCTCCATCACCTACCGGACCTTTGCATATTGGTGGGGTGAGAACAGCCTTATTTAATTGGTTATATTCAAAAAACCAAAATGGTAATTTTTATCTAAGGATAGAAGATACAGATAAAGAAAGATCAAAAGAAGAATACAAAAATCAAATTATAAAATCTCTTAAATGGATAGGTATCAATCATGATGGGGTAGAATATATACAATCTCAAAAAATTGATGATCATATAAAAGTTGCAAATGAACTACTTAAAAAAGGTAGCGCTTATAAATGTTATTGCTCGACTGAAGAAATTGAAGCACAAAAAAAAAGAGCTAAGCAAAAAAAAATTCCATACGTTTATGATAGAAAATGGAGAGACAAAAATGAGAATGAGGCTCCTAAAGATCTAAAACCTGTTATTAGATTTAAAAGTAAAATTGATGGTAAATCAATATTAAAAGATAAAGTTCAGGGAAACGTAGAAATTGAAAATAATACCATCGAAGATTTTGTAATTTTAAGAAATGATGGAACACCAACTTACAATTTATCTGCTGCTGTTGATGATCATCAGATGAACATGACACACATTATTAGAGGTGATGATCATAAAATCAATACGTTTAAACAAATTCAAATTTATGAAGCAATGGATTGGGCTTTACCTATGTTTGCACATATACCATTAATTCATACAATTGAGGGGAAGAAATTATCAAAAAGAGATAAAGCATCAACTCTAGAGGACTATTCTAAAATAGGTATTATGCCAGATGCTTTGAGAAATTATCTTTTAAGATTGGGTTGGTCATATGAAGATAAAGAAATTTTTACTTTAGATGAAAGTGTAAGATATTTTAATCTTGAAGGTATTGGAAAATCACCATCAAAATTAGATTTAAGTAGAATTCTATCTATGAATGAACACTATATAAAAAACATTGATGAAAACGAATTGTTTGATCAACTAATTAATTATTGTGAGATTTTTAAAAATAAGATTTTTGGGGAGAAAAAAGATAAAATTAAAAAATCTCTAACTTTTCTTAAGAATAAAGCTAAAACACTAGAAGATATATTTAATAATGGCCAATATATTATTAATGATGAAGTTAATTTTAATAAAGAAGATCTTAAATTAATTGATGCTAATGCACAAAAAATTATCTATGAATTTAATAAAAATATTGAGGGAATTAGCACCTTTACAAGAGAAAATTTAGAACCGATAGTTCAGGAACTAATAAAATCAAATAATACAAATTTTAAAGGTGTTGGTCAGCCTTTAAGAATAGCTTTAACAGGTTCAAAATTTGGCCCTGGCATTTATGATATTATTATATCTTTAGGTAAAGAAGAGGTTAAAAAAAGATTAACCAATAAGACTATTTCTTAAAATTGTGGCTACTTCACTAGATGATGATGACTTTGATCTAATTCCTTTTAAAGTTTGATTGCATTGCTCTAATTGTTTTTTTCCTATTTCTGGATTTTTAAGCATATATAAAACGGAATTGTAAATTTCTTTTGCATTACATTCGCCTTGTAATAATTCTGGAATAACTTCTTTATTATTAATTATATTAATAATATTTGCGAATTTAACATTTACTAAAAATTTAAAGATCATAAAATTTATGAAACTAAGTTTATATATTATTATCGAGGGAATGTTGGCGTTACAAACTTGAAGGGATACCGTCCCTGATTTACAGACAGCAAAAATAGAATTTGATAATATTTCTTTTTTTATATTTTCATCTGAAATTACTTCAACATTATTCAAATTTTTATCTTTAACATAATCAATAATATCTTTTTTATTTTCTTCAGTTGCATGAAAAATATAATTATGATTTAAATTTTTTTTGTTCATCATATTTATAAACTCAATCAATATTGGTAATAAAACACTTGTTTCAGACTTTCGGCTACCTGAAAAAATAGAGATTATTTTTTTATCATTAGAAATAAAATTATTGATATCTGTTTTATTATTTTTGTTATTTTCTATTAACGGATGACCTACAAAAGTATTATTTATATTTTCTTCATCAAAAAATTTTTTTTCAAAATCAAATAATAAAAGAATATGATCAATAAATTTTTTAATTTTTTTTACCCTACCTTTTCGCCATATCCAAACTTGCGGGGCTACATAATGAATTGTCTTAATTTGAGGATTAATCTTTTTTACCTTTTCGGCAACTCTTAAAGTAAAATCTGGACTATCTACACTAAATAAAATATCTGGATTAAATTTTAATATTTCCTGAACTGTGTGATCTATCTTTGCTTTAATTTTAAAAATATTTAATATGACACTTGTAAAACCCAAATAAGTAATTTCCTTTAAATCAAATATTGATTTTATACCAATTTTTTTTAAATTTGATCCACCCACAGATAGATATTCAATATCGGTAAAATTTTTCTGAAGTTTTGAAATTGCCGTTGATGCCAATTTATCTCCAGAAGGTTCTCCTGTAAGTACAAATATTTTTTTCATTTTATCAAAATAAAAATTTTACTTTTATTTGCAAATTTAATACTTTTAGATTTATCTAAGAAGATATTTTTTTTAGATTTAAGGACTACTCCTTTTAATCCATATTTTTTACAATCTTTTATAGTTTGGATCCCTATTGTTGGTAAGTCTATTCTCAAATCTTGTTTTTTTTTGGGAAATTTAATTAAAATACCATCTGAGTTATTCTTTAATTTAGATATCATTTTTTTGGTACCTCTAATGTCTTCTTTCATTATTATATTATTGTCTTTTACTATTAGTGCTTGAATATGATCGTAACTATTGGTTTTAGCTAAATATTTTATACCTCGATTGATTGATCTAATATCTGTTCGAGAAGGTTTTATCTTTGTATATATGCCTTTTTTACCAGTTAACTCAGGATTAAAATGAATTGAACTTATAACTTCAATTTTTTCATTTTTAAGAATTTTAATGATAGCTTTTATTATAGCTGCATCACCTATTTTGGCAGCCTTAATTATACTTGGCATATAATAAATCCCTTTTAAATCTAATCTCAATGAAGAAAATTTTGGTTTAGCGATTTTTCCTGCAAAAAGAACTTTATTCGATTTTTGCTTTTTAATTAAATCTATAATTTTGCCAAATTTTCCAATGCTTATTCGATAAGAGTTTTTTTCTTTTGAAAATACATTGTTTTTAGAAAAATCAATTATAAAATACTTCTTTTTTAGTTTTTTTATCTTTTTGAGAACAATTTTTGAAAAATCTGTATCACCTAAAAATAAACCTATCATTTTATTTTGAAAAAGGTGTACATATTGGTCTTTTTTTATCTTTTTCTAAAAATTCAACAACATCTTTTACAAGACTATTTTTTTTGAACTCAGTGCTTAAATTTTTCAAATTTTCCGTTAAATTTTCATTTTTAAAAATTTCTTTATATGCTTCACTTAAAACTAAGATTTCTTTATTAGGTACATTTTTTCTTCTTAAACCAATTAAATTCAAACCTTGAAGGACACTTCTGTTACCATGTACCATAGCATAAGGAATGATATCTCTTACAACACCACACATTCCACCTATCATTGCAAACTTGCCTACTCTAGTAAATTGTTGCACAGCTGAATTTCCACCGATTATTACATTTTGCTCAATATGTGCATGTCCGCCAAGAGGAACATTATTTGCAAGTATCACATCGTCCTCAACTAAACAATCATGTGCAATATGTGAAGAGACCATAAATAGACATCCATTACCAATTTTAGTAATACCACCCCCACCTTTAGTGCCTGGATTTATTGTTACATATTCTCTAATCTTATTGTTATCTCCAATTTCTAATTTAGTATCCTCACCATTAAATTTTAAATCTTGGGGATCATTTCCTATAGAAGCAAACGGATATATCTTATTCTTCTTTCCGATCTTCGTGTTTCCTACAATATTTACATGAGATTGAATTATAGTATTTTCTCCCACCTCAACATTTGGTCCAATTACTGAATATGCACCTATTTTTACATTAGATGATATTTTGGATTTTGCATCAACAATAGCAGTTTTGTGTATCATCTATTATCTTTTAAAAATTCTCTAATACTTTTTGCTGGATAACCCATAACTTTAGAATTATCTGGCACATCTTTTATGACTCCACTTCCACCACCAATTTCTACATTATTACCAACTTTAATATGTCCAGAGATTCCTGCTTGACCACCAATTTTTACATTGTTTCCAATAACAGAACTCCCTGCAACTCCAACTTGTCCAGCTATAATTGTATTATCTCCAATTTTTACATTATGCGCGATATGAATTTGATTATCTAAAAAAGTATTTTTACCAATTTCTGTATTAGATAAAGAACCACGATCTATAGTAGATCCACATCCAATTTCAGAATTTTCATTAATTATTACGATACCTATATGAGGATATCTTAAATTTTTGTTATTTGATGGAAAAAAGCCAAATCCCTTTTTTCCAATAACACAGTTATCTAAAATAGTTACATTATCTTTGATTATAGAGTTTCTTAAAATTGTATTTGATCCAATTTTACAATTATTACCAATTTGAACATTTCGTTCAATAATCGAATTGTGTCCAATTAAACAGTTTTTTCCAATCTTGACGTTATCTCCAACTAATACATTTTTTCCAGAAGTTACAATATCTTTGAGATTGGTATCATTTATATCAATAGCAGAAGCGTCATACTCGTCCTCTATTGAATTTGGATAAAACTTCTGAGTCACAAGTGATGTTGAAATCAATACATTTTCAACAATGATAGGAGTGCATTTTTTTGGGAGATAATCTTTTAAATTTTGTGTGGTAATACAATAAGAGGCTTTGGTTTTCTTTGCGATTTCATTATATTTTTTTGAGTGAAAAAACGTGATATAATCTCTTTTAGCGTTAAATAAATCTTTTATATCTTTAACTTTGTGTTTTTCTTTAATGTCAGATCTTGTATCAAATAGCTTTAAAATTTCAGTAATATAAAATGGTCCATTATTAAAAAAAAAAGGATTAGACATAATTGCTTTTACCAAAGCAATTATGAGTATGTTATCAAGAATTATTGCTAATTATTTCTTATCAACAATTGTAGCAGACCATATTGCGTCTGCCATTTTCTTATCACCAACAAATGCTTCACCCTTATACTTCCAAACACGCCCATGAGATCTAATTGCTTCTATCTTTAAAATTAACTTACAATCTGGTATAACTGGATTTCTAAATCTCGCCTTTTCTACTCCCATTAAAAAAACCAATTTATTTTCATATGTTGACTTATCCAACCCATGTGCTGTTAAGGCTGCAGCAGCTTGACCAAAAGACTCAACAATTAAGACACCTGGCATAACAGGTTGACCTGGAAAATGACCATCAACAAAAAAACTATCTTTTTTTACATTTACAATAGCAGTAGCTGAAGATAATTTTTTTATATCATGAAGTTCATCAATTAATAACATTGGTTCACGATGAGGTAAAAGTTCAATTATTTGTTTTTTATTTAAAGAAGTGGTCATTTAATTTTAGAGTCTATTATATTTATTATTTCTTGTGTAATGTCTTTTTTTTTTGTTGCTATAAAGATATTTTTTTTATCAAGCACAATATCTATTTTTTTTTCTCTTACAAATTCTTCAATAATTGGGGTTATCTTTTTAAAAAATTCAGCAAATTCAATTTGCTTCTTTTGGTTAAATTCATTTATAACTTTTTTTTTATCATTTCTAAATTTAGTAATTTCTTTTCTAAATTCAACTAATCTTTTTTTATATTCATCTTCTGAAATTACGTTCTTTTGTTTTTTAATTTCATCTTCGATTTTTTTAAGATCTTTTTCTTTTTTTTCAAATCTTGACAATGCTGAATTTTTAGATTTTTCAAGTTTACTTAAAATTAATTTACCAGCTTTTGTATTACTTACTACATTGTCTAAATCTAAGTAGACAATTTGGTCTTCACTATTTGATGAAGATATAAAAATCATAAACACTATAAAGATAGTGGAAGTTATTTTTATAAAATTCATTAAAAACTTGTACCTATATTAAATCGAAATGTTTCCTCAATATCGGAAGGCTCTTTTGTAATTGGTTGAGCGAATGAGAATGTCAAAGGACCAACTGGCGTTAGCCAGTCTAATCCAACACCTATGGAACTTCTAATACCATTTTTGTCTAAAGAGTCATCATAATCTACTCCCCAAATATTTGCAGCGTCTGCGAACACTACTATGTCTACTGATTGAACATTTTCAAGTATTTTGGGTATTGTTGTTGTTGCATTAATCGTTGAAACATAGTTACCTCCTATATAATCACTTCCATCTTTAGGTCCAATTTTGCCAGACTCAAACCCTCTTAATCTTCTTCCTGGAATATATAATCTTTCTGATAATTTAATATCGTCACCACTAAGAGAACTGGCACCTTGAAACGAAAATGAAAATGTTGAAACATTATTTTCATATAATTCTTTAAAAATTTTATAATTGTAGGTATTTGTAAGTGTGTTTGTGTCACTTAATATTGGCAAGTTCACATTATAATTACTAAAAAAACCGCTTGTGGTCTGATATTTTTGATTTCTTTTGTCATAAAAAAAATCTAAACCAATAAAACTATCAAAATAATTTCCATCTTGTTCTTTTTGTTTAATTGATGCGTTAGTATCAACATCTATTTTTTCAAAAGTGTTTTTAGTTGATAATCCAAATTTAAGATCATCTAAATACTCAAATTGAGTTCCAATTGAAAATCCAGTAACATTAGATTTATATCCAGATGTTCCTAATCTATCAATAGAAGTAGCTTCAAGTGATAAATCTAAATTCTTATCAGAGTTTTTATAGTTAGGATTTGAAACTAAAAATTTTCCTTTTATTCTTTCCTCAGAAACTTTTAAATTACTATCAACTTTTACACCTCTTCCTAAGTAGTTATTTTCTTTAACTCCAAAAGAAAAACTTGAACCATCTGTTCCAGTGCCAACACCTGCAAAAATTTCACCAGTAGCCTTTTCAGTAATACTAATATTTATAATTTTAGTATTAAAATCTTTTCCATCCAAAATTTCACCATCAACATCTTCGAAAAAATTTAATGCTTTTATATTATTTAAAGACTTTGCGTAAAGAATTTGATTGAAAGGATCTCCTTCATCTATTTCAATCTGATTTCTGATAACTGATTCTCTAGTGACATTGTTTCCAAAAATATTTATTTTTTCAATAAAAAATCTTTCAGTTTCTTCTATTTTAAATTCTATATTTATTTTATTTGAAACTATATTTTCTTTTACACTTGCTTTGATTGATTCGTATTGTTCATCAATAGTAATCATTTCAATTTTTTCTATAATATCTTCAATTCGATTTACAGAATAAGGCTCACCTTTGAGTTTATTAAAAAATATTTCTACTTCTTCATAATTTGATTTAGAAAAATCAACTGGTAAACTTATTTTCAGATCACCAAAAAATAATTTTGGATTTGCATCAATGCTGAATATTAACTCAAAATTTTGATCCTCTGTCAATTTTGCAAATGATGAATTTATAACAACATCGTAATAACCTTTATTTAAATAAAAATTTTTAAGTAATCGTTCATCAAATTTAATCTTAGATTCATTTAAATATTTTTTACCAGACAAAAATTTCCAAGGCTTATATTCTTCGCTTAAAATCACCGCTTTTAATTTCTTATCTTTGAAAATTTTATCTCCAATAAAAGAAATTTTTTGAATTTTGGCTTTTTCCCCTAGTGTGATGTTATAAGTAAGATTGATTTTATTGTCTTTCAATTCATCTAAAGAAACTTTAATTGTAGAAAAATAATAACCATTATTTTTAAGATAACTTTTAATATTAGTTTTATCTTTGTTCAACAAAACTTCATTAAAAGAAGACCTGGATTTTAATACAACATTATTTTTTAAATCTTCAAGTAATCTAGATGATTTTATTCCCTCATAATTAATATTTTGTATAATTGGATTTTCATCTACTTTTATTATAAGAGTATCATTAATAATTTTGACAGATACTAAATTAAAAAAATTTGTATCATATAGTTTTTTCAATATTATATTTAGGTCTTTATCTGATAATTCATCCTTTATTGAAACATCAGCAAACATTATAATTGTTTCCTCAGAAATTCGGTTATTCCCCTCTATATTAATGTTATTGATGATTTCGGCTTTTGATAATGAGCTTAAAATAAATAGATAAAATATTAAAATATAAATAGTTTTATAAATTGATTTAAACATATCTATTTTTGAATAAACTTTTCAATATCATTCTTAATTTTTGTATTCATCTTAATAATTTGATCAATATTTCTTGGTTTTATTTTTTTATATTTTTTTAAGCTATATAATTTTAACATTTTATTCATTTTTTTTGAAATATCAGTAAATTTAATCTTATTATTTAGAAATAATTCTACAAATTTATCGTTAATTGAGACCAAAATAGTTTCAAATAATGATGATTTATCTGGAAGTGTTTTTATAATTTTAACTAACGGAAATCTTTTTAAATTTACTTCTCTAAAATCTAAATTATTCAAAATTTTTAAATCTAAATTATTTGAATAAATGGTCTTTTTAGATGAATATAAAGAATTAAAAATTGGTATTTCCATACTGGTATCATGTACAACAATTTTAGTTAATCCATTCTTAAATCTTATTATTGCGTGTACATATGATTTTGGGTGAATTAGTATTGATATTTTATTATATTTTATATTAAATATTTTTTTTGCCTCAATAACCTCAAAAACTTTATTTATCATAGTTGCAGAGTCTGTTGATATTTTTTTTCCCATTTTCCAATTAGGATGATTTGTTACTTGCTTAATATTAACCTTGTTTAATTTTTTAAAAGAATTATCAAGAAATGGTCCACCTGATGCCGTTAAATATATCTTTTCTATAAGATTTTTTTTAATACCTTGTAAGGCGTACCAAATTGAAAAGTGCTCTGAGTCCACGGGTATAAATTTAGTCTTATATTTATTTAAGTTTTTTTCGATTAAATCCCATCCGCATACAATTGCCTCTTTATTAGCAATTGCTATTTTTTTTGTATATTTAATAATTTCAATCGTAGGTTTAAGTCCCTGTATTCCTGCAATAGAAGACATAGTATAATCAATTTTTTTCCTAAAAATTTTTCTAAAATTGTTGAAGTCATTATAAATATTTATATTTTTACATGTTTTATCTTTTTTTAATTTATTAAAACTATCTTCATTAGTAATAATTAAATTTTTAACCTTAAAAAACTTTGCTTGCTTTAATAATTCTTTATCACTTACATCAGCGGATAATAATAATATTTCAAAATTCTTTTTGTCTTTTTTAATTATATCAATTAAACATTTTCCAATAGAACCTGTTGAACCTAAAATAGCAATTTTTTTTTTCATAATTATTAAGTCAACATTATAAAATAAATTAGATAAACGAATGGGAAAGCAAATAACATACCATCGATTCTATCTAAAAGACCTCCATGTCCAGGGATAATTTTACCAGTATTTTTTATTTTAGATAATCTTTTAAAATATGAAATGGTAATGTCTCCTAATTGACTTATGGTTGAAACTATAAAGATGAAAATTAAATCATTTAATCCAAATCCATATATAGAATTTAAATTACCAAAAGTTTTAAAAAAATAATTTATTCCTTCACCTGTAATTTTCCAAAAAATAAAAAAACTACCTAAGGTTAATGACAATAAATATCCACCAATCATTCCTGCATAAGTTTTGTTTGGACTTATTTTAGTTAATTTAGGACCTTTAAACAATTTTCCAAATAAATAACCACCAACATCTGTTGAAATACAGATCAAAACTATAATTAAAATACCATGAGAATCAGCAATCAATAAATGATCTCCCCTTACTAAATATACCGTATAAAAAGATATGATTATAAATATATGACCTGGAATATTATATAATCTTTTCTTACTCATCATATACCACTCAAAGCTTGTAATAAAAAAACAAACAGAGAGAAAAAAAATTAAAAATTCTGAACCTTTAATTATAAAAAATAATGCTAATGGTATTAAAATAATTGAACTTAATATTCTTTTTTGTAATTCTTTATTAATCATACTCTTCCGAAATTTCTTTTGATATTTTTATAATCTTTAATAATTTTTATATAATCCTTTTCAGTAAATGCCGGCCATAATTTTTTTTCAAAAAAAATTTCTGAATAAGCTAGTTGCCATAATAAAAAATTACTCAACCTTTTTGTATTGCCAGTTCTAATTAATATATCTGGATTTGGAATATTTTTAGTTTGAAGATGTTTTTCTAAGTTTTTTTCATTTATTTTTACTTTATTTCTTCGAATTTTTTTAAAAGCATTTATAAGTTCTGTTTTTGATCCATAATTTAAAGCCAAATTAATTTGTAATTTTGAATTTTTTATTGTTTTTTTTTCTGCAAAGTTCAAAAGAAAATTCAATCTTTTTGAAAATTTTTTATAGCCTAAAATTTTAATTCTAATATTTTGCTTATGAATATCATCAAGTCTCTTGGCTAAAAAATTTTCTAATAATTTAAAAAGATAATTGATTTCTTTTTTTGGTCTTTTCCAATTTTCTGTAGAAAAAGCATATAATGTAAGAAACTTAATTCTATTTTTTATTGAGGATTTGATTATCGTTTCAACTGTTTTTAACCCTTTTTTATGTCCTACGTTTCTAGAATTTCTATATTTTAAACCCCATCTTCCATTACCATCCATGATAATGGCTACATGATTTAATGGATTCATATGGTCATTATTTCTTTTTCTTTTGAAGAAACTTTTTCATCAACAATTTGAATATGTTTATCAGTGATATTTTGAACGCTTTTTTCAAAAGATTTTTCTTCATCTTCACCGATCTCTTTAGATTTTAAAAGTTTTTTAAGTTCCTCATTTGCATCTCTACGAATATTTCTTATTGATATTTTGCATTTTTCACCCATAGATTTAATTAATTTCTTTAATTCATTTCTTCTTTCCTCATTTAATTCAGGTATTGGCAACCGAATTAATTGACCATCAATTTGTGGATTTAAACCTAATTCAGATTTTTTAATAGCCGCATCAACTAAAGATACATTATTTTGATCCCAAATTTGAACATTTATCATTCTTGGTTCAGGGGTAGTTATGCTTCCTATTTGATTAATTGGCATTTGTTGGCCGTAAACATCAACTTTAATCAAATCCAACATAGCTGAATTTGCTCTGCCAGTTCTTAATGATGATAACTCTTTAGAAAAAGCTTCAATTGATTTATCCATTTTGAGGCTATGTGATTTTTCATCAAACATTTATTCCCCTATTTTAATTCTGCTAAACTCCTTGATTTTTAAATCATTAATAGCAAGTTCTTTTAAAACATCTTGAACTTTTTTTTTTGGTTCCATAACCCAAGCTTGTGTTAGAAGAGCATTTTCTTCTTTAAATTTATTCATCTTACCCAAACTAATTTTTTTCGCAATCTCCTCTGGTTTTCCTGAATTTTTAAGTTCTTCAGTAACTAGTTCCTGCTCCTTATCAATGATAGATTTATCAATTAATTTTGATTCTAAAGCTAGAGGATTTGATGCAGCTATATGCATAGATAATTGTTTTCCAAATGTTTTTACAATATCAGAGTTGTTTTTAGTTTCTATCGAGACTATCACAGCTAATTTAGCCAAATTATCTTTAACCACAGTATGCAAATATTGATAATTTACTGAAGAAGAATTTGAAATTGTTTTTGATTTTCCAATCGTAATTTTTTCTCCAATCTTAGCAATTAAAGCAACCAAATTTTCTTCAACAGTACTATTATTTTTCATTTTAGATTTTTTCAATCTTTCGATATCTGAATTATTTTCATTGTTTAGTTCGCTTAATTCTTTCACAAAATTAATAAAATCGTCATTTTTAGCAACAAAATCTGTTTCACAATTTACTTCTATAATTGATGTCTTAATTTCATCTCCACTAACCGCAACAACCCCTTCTTTTGCATCTCTTGACATTTTTTTAGAGGCTTTTGAAATTCCTTTTACTCTTAAAATTTCAACAGCTTTATCTAAATCACCACCAGATTCTTTAATTGCTAAATTACAATCTTTAAATCCTGCCCCTGTTGCCTCTCTAAGTTTTTTTACTTTTTCTATATCACTCATTTAATTTAGTTTTTCAGGCTTTTTTTTAGAGAATTTTTTTTCCAGTTTTTCTCGATCTGTTTCAGCAATAGTTTTAGATTTATCCACTTTTTCTTTTTTCTCAGAAACTTTCTTTGTTTCAATAACTGGTGCAGCTTTTTTTGCACCTACAATTGTTTCTTTAATAAGATTACAATATAGATCTATCGATCTTCTAGCATCATCATTGCCAGGTATTGGAAAATCAATTCCATCAGGATTTGAATTGCTGTCTAATATTGCAATAATTGGTATACCTAATTTAATAGATTCTTGGATTGCAAGTGACTCATAATTTGTATCAATAATAAATACTAAATCAGGAACTTTTTTCATTTCAGCTATTCCTCCGAGTGATCTTTGTAATTTATCCTTTTTTACACTCATTTTTAAAAGCTCTTTTTTTGTAAATCCTCTATTCTCAGCAACTAAATCTGTCTCTAATTTTTTCAATTTTTTAATAGAGTTTGAAATTGTGCCCCAATTAGTAAGCATCCCACCTAACCATCTATAATTAACAAAATATTGGTCTGTTTCTTTCGCTACTTCTGCGATTGCCTCTGAGGCTTGTTTTTTTGTTGAGACAAACAAAATTTTTCCATTGTTTGAAATTGTCTCATAGACTTTTTCTAAAGCGATTTTTGTTAATTCTAAGGTTTGGGTTAAATCGATAATGTGAATACTATCTCTTTTTCCAAATATATATTTCTTCATTTTAGGATTCCATCTTAAAGTCTTGTGACCAAGATGAACTCCTGCCTCTAATAATTGTTGAATAGTAACGTTTGGTATTTTCATATATTTTCCCGGTTAAGCCACCACAGTTATTTCCAATTAAGGACCGGAGGTTTATAACCAACAAACTGTGTGCGTATTTATTTAAATTGGAGATTATTTACAAAAAAATTTTGAATTAGACAAGTCTTAATTATCCAATTATTGCTGAAATTTCCATATTTCTCAAAATATTTATTGTTTTTCTGTCAATATTTCTCTTATTTTTTAATTGAAACTTTAAATCATTTTTATTGTCATTAATATTAATTTTTATCAATGTATTTCCTTGTTTAGGTAAATATCTTGATATTTCATCTAGTTCTTTTGTGGATCTTAAATTAAATGTAACTTCTTGAATTGGTCTGTTTAACAAATCCTTTAAAGATACAATTTTTTGAACATTTAACCTTTTAAATCTATTTTCTGAGTCTGATGAAGATTTAAATAAAGTCAAAATAAAAGAGTTTCCTTCTTTTAAAATTTCTCGATTCAATTCCAATATGTCTGAAAAAATAAACAACTCAAAAACACTTGATAAATCAGTAAGTTTTAAAACTGCATAAGGGTTGCCTTTTGCAGTTTTTCTCTCTTGTATTTTAAGCAATGTTGCAGCTACATTTGACTCTTTAAGATCATCTTGGTTATTAAATTTTTGATAATCATAAATATTATAATCATCAAAAACATCTTTAAACTGATTTAATGGATGATCTGAAATAAAAAAACCTACTGCTTCAAACTCTTTAGATAATCTTTCTTCGAACTTCCAGTCATCAATATTAGCAGTAATACCATCTTCTTCATCAGCATTTTCACCAAATAAATCTATCTGATTAGCAGATTTATTTTCAAAAATATTTTTTGATTTTGTAATAAAATTGGGAATAGAATTAAACAAAGATTGTCGATTAGTATTTAAATTATCGAAAGCGCCTGCTTTAACAAGTCCCTCTAGTTGCAATTTGTTAATATCTTTTGGATTTACACGATTTAAAAAATCTTTAATTGATTTAAATGGTCCTTTCCCTATTCTTTCTTGAACAATATTAGAAACAGCCTCATACCCCACCGCTTTAATACCACCTAAAGCATAATAAAATTTCCCATTTTCAGTTCTAAAATCTGCGAAACATTGGTTTATATCTGGTCTAATAATTTCAATATTCAATCTTTTAAGCTCCTCATAAAATTCACTCAATTTATTTTGATTGGATATATCCATAGTCATTGAGGCTGCAATAAATTCTCTCGGAAAATAAGTTTTCAAATATGCTGTTTGATAAGATATAATTGCATATGCAGCAGCATGACTTTTATTGAATCCATATTCTGCAAACGGCTCTATTTTTAAAAAAATTCCAGCTGCCACCTCTTTGCTAATTCCATTTTTAACAGCACCAGCAATAAAATTTTGTTTTTGTTTTTCCAGCTCAGATCTTTTTTTCTTTCCCATCGCTCTTCTTAAAATATCTGCCTGACCAGCAGTAAAACCTGACAATTTTTGTGCAATTTGCATTACTTGTTCTTGATATATGATTACGCCATAGGTTGGTTTTAAAATATCTTCTAACAAAGGGTGTAAATAATCTGGTTCTTGTTTACCATGCTTACAATCATTATAAGTTGGGATGTTGCTCATAGGACCTGGTCTATACAAAGCAACTAATGCAATTATGTCTTCAATATGATTAGGCTTCATATGAGTTAACGCTTCTCTCATTCCAGAACTTTCAATTTGAAATAAGCCAACTGTATTACCTGAAGATAGCATTTCAAAAACTTTCTTATCTTCATAATTAATATTTTCAATATTAAAATTTTTCTCTTTTTTTTTTATTAATTTTTGTGTGTTACTAATAACTGTTAATGTTTTTAATCCTAAAAAATCGAATTTAATTAATCCAGCATCCTCAGCTGAATACATATCAAATTGAGTTGAGGGCAGTAGTAAATCAGTTGTTGCATCTTTATATAAAGGAACAACTTCCTGTAATTTTTTGTCAGCTATAACAACACCTGCTGCGTGAGTTGCAACATTTCTGTTCAATCCCTCTAGTTTTAAAGAAAGTTCTGTAAGTTTTTTTACTCTTGGATCATCTTTAATTAATTTTTGAAGTCTTGGCTCTCCAGCAATACATTCTGTTAGATTTTGAGGTCTTGAGGGATCAAAAGGTATCATTTTGGATATACTGTCAACAAAACCATAGGATAACCCCAAGACCCTTCCCACGTCTCTAATAACCATTCTAGCCTTCAATTTTCCAAAAGTAATTATATGAGCAACACTGTCCTTATACTTTTCAGTTAAATATTCAAAAACTAGATCTCTTTTTTCCTCGCAAAAATCGATATCAAAGTCTGGCATTGAAACACGATCAGGATTCAGAAATCTTTCAAAAATAAGATTAAATTTTATTGGATCAACGTCTGTAATTAAAAGACACCATGCTACTAAGGAACCTGCACCAGATCCTCTTCCAGGCCCAACTGGTATATCATTTTTTTTTGCCCATATGATATAATCGGAAACGATTAAGAAATAACTGGAGTATTTCATTTGTATAATTATATCTAATTCATGATCCAACCTATCTTTATAAATTAAGAATTTTTTGTTTTTAAAAAGATCCTTACCTTGGATGTTAAAAATATTCTTGAATTTTTCTTTTAACCCATTTAGAGAATCTTTTTTTAATATCTCATCTGCATTTCCGCCTTTATCTGAACTAATGTCAGGTAAATTGGGTGTTGAAAAATGTGGTCGAAAGTTACAACGATACGGGAAATTATAATTATTTTCTAACGCTTCAGGTAAATCAGAAAATAATTCGGACATCTCATAATTATCTTTAAGATAGTGCTGATTTGAGTATTTAATTCTATTTTTTTCATTTACGTAAGTTTTGTTTTTAATACAAATTAATGCATCATGGGCCTCATACATGTCTTTGTTTGAATAAAATACTTCATTTGTGGCTATTATTGATATTTCTAAATTTAAAGACAGCGATAGATTAAACTTTTCAAATGAAATTTCATTTTGATCCCCATGACGTTGAATTTCTATGTAAAATTTATCACCATATTTTTTTTTGAGTTTAGAGTATAATTTTTCAATCTCTGTAAATTTTCCTTTATTGAATAATTGACCTACTAACCCATTTATTGTTCCTGAAAAAATGGCAACACCTTCATTATTTTCTAACAATTCCTCAAAATTTAAATGTGGATCGGAGCTTCCATCACTATTAAGATACGATAATGAAGATAATTCAATTATTCTTTTATATCCAATTTTATTCAATGCGAATAATGGTAATAAACCAATAGTATCATCTAATTTAAAATTGATCTGAGTACCAATAATTGGTTGGGTTCCAACTTTAGATATCTTTTCTGCAAATTCTAGGGCACCACATAAATTCGATGTATCACATAAAGCTAGAGATCTAATTTTCTTTTCTTTAGATATTTCTTTTAAGTCATCAATTTTAATTGCTCCTTCACATATTGAGAATTGAGAGTGTATTTTTAGATGATTAAAGTTTTGAATTTGAGACTCAGCCATTGATGGTTTTTATATTACCATTAATTATTTCCAATAAGCAATCCGACTTATCAGCAAAAAATCTATTATGAGTTGCAAATATTATTATTCTATCAGGCTTTATCTGATTTTTTAAAAGCTTAAAAATTCCTTTTGCAGTCTCAATGTCTAAACTTCCAGTAGGCTCATCTGCAAGAATAATTTGTGGATTATTTATCAAAGCTCTTGCAATCGATACCCTTTGTTTTTCACCCCCAGATAATTGTGAGGGGTAGTGATTTAATCTTTTTGCAAGACCAACTTTCTTGAGCATTATTTTTGATTTATTTGAAGCTTCCTCTTTATTTTTACCGCTTGCTAAACTAGCTAAGGTTAAGTTTTCTATTGCTGTGAAATCAGACAGAAGATTATCCTGTTGATAGATTATCCCAATTTTATTAGCTCTTAATAGATCATTTTTTTTAGAATTGTTTGGATCAATCTTTTTATTATCAATAATTATAGATCCTGAGCTTGGTCGATCTATTAAGGACAGTAAATTTAATAAAGTTGATTTACCTGAACCCGAAGGTCCCATTAGAGAATAAATTTTTCCAGACTTAAATTTATATGAAATTTTTTTTAAAACATTTATTCTTTTAAAACTTAAAAAACTTTTATTAATGTTTGATAGTTGAATTAAATTACTCATATTTTAATGCTTTTATTGGATCTAGTTTAGCCGCCTTCATAGCTGGGAATATAGATACAATTATTGTTATAAAAATTGAACATAATGAAATAATAAAAATAGAAGATGGGTTTATTTCAGACGGCATTGTGCTTAAGAAATATATTTCTTCAGGAAATAAACTTATATTAAAAACATCGCTAAGGAATTTTCTAATATTTTCAACATACATAGAAAATGTAACCCCTAATATTATTCCAAACAATGTAGCGGTAGTACCTATTATTACCCCAACCAAAAAAAATATCTTTATAATAGATTTATTTAATACACCAATAGATTTTAAAATAGCAATATCTCTAGTTTTGTTTTTTACCAATATCGTCAAGCCTGAAATAATATTGAAAGCTGCAACAATAATTATAAGAGATAATATGATAAACATTACATTTCGTTCTACTTTTAAAGCTGAGAATAAAGAGCTGTTAGTATCAGCCCAACTATAAACAAAATCATTAGGAAATATTTTTTGAACAATCTCTTTTTGATTTTCAATCTTTTGAGGATCCTTTAAATAGACTTCTAGCTTTCTATCATTTTTTGAGAGATTCATAAATTCATCAAGAGTATCAATATTAATAAATGCTACATTATTATCAAAATCTGCTAAGCCGCTTTCAAACAATGAAACAATAGTAAAAGATTTTTTCTTTGGGATACTGCCTATTATTGTATCTACACCTGATGATGACATTATTGATACATCATCACCGAGCTTAAGATTCAATGTGAAACTTAATTCTTTACCTAAAGAAATATAGTTACCTGTTAAATTACTTTTATTCCCTACAAATGTTTTATCTTTTATTATCTTTAGTTTGGGAAAATCTTCCCTTGAATAACCTCTCAAAACAATACCTTTAGAGGTATCTTTTTTAATAATTATTGCTTCTCCTGAGTTGCTTAATATCATTTCACTCGCGATAAGATTGAGATTAGTATTCTTTACTTTGTCAATTTGAATTTGATTTTCATAAGTATCAACAGTTATATGAGCATTAAAACCAACTATCTTATTTATTAATTCGGATCTAAATCCATTCATTACTGACATCACAATAATTAGGACTGCAACACCTAAGCTTATTCCAATAAATGAAAAAATAGATATAACATTTAAAAAGCCGTCTTTTTTTCTTGCTTTTAAAAATCTAAATGTAATTTCTTTTTCTAAAGTTGAAATCAATTGTGAGCTTTTTGTTTATTAATAATCTTAATAATTTCTTTTAAATTAATTTTTTGAGTTTCTTTATTTATTTCTTTAAATTCAAATAAATCACCTTCAGTTTGTTTTCCAATAATTATTTGATAAGGAGCACCAATCAAATTCATTTTTTTTATTTTTGAAGATAAATTTTCATCAGTATCATCAATAATTGAATCAATATTATTTTGATTTAATTCAAAACTTATTTTGTTTGCTTTATCAAGTGCAGATGTATCATTTTTATTAATCATAGGAATTATCGCAATATCATATGGTGCAACAGAAATTGGCCATTTCATGATTTCATTTTTTTCGTCATATTTTGCCTCTATAATTGCTCCTACTAACCTTGAAACTCCTATACCGTAAGATCCCATTTTTACGTAGTCTTTTTTACCTCCAGGTAAATCGACTGCTGCATCCATTGGTTTGGAGTATTTGTCACCAAAATAAAAAATATGACCAACTTCTATACCTTTTGTTTTCAATCTATTTTTCTCTGAAACTTTTTCTTTAAACTCATCCTCTTTAAATTTATCATCAGTAACTGAGTAAAATTTTTCATATTGATTTCTTAATGCAAGTAAGGATTTAACATCAAGTTTTGTTCCCTCAAAATTTAAGTCAAATATTCTTTTATCTGCATAAATTTTACTCTCTCCAGTTTCTGCTAGGATAATAAATTCATGAGAAAGATTTCCACCGATCGGGCCCGTGTCAGCTGCCATTGGAATTGCTGTAAGATCTAATCTTTTAAAAGTTTTTAAGTAAGATAAGAAAAATTTATTATAAGAAAATAAAGCATCTTCATCTGTAATGTCAAAAGAGTATGCGTCTTTCATATAAAATTCCCGACATCGCATAATTCCAAATCTTGGTCTGATTTCATCTCTAAATTTCCATTGAATATGATAAAGAAGTTGAGGTAATGATTTATATGATTTTAGAGAAGATCTAAAAATATCTGTTACTAATTCCTCATTTGTTGGTCCATAAAGCATTTCTCGATCTTGGCGATCTTTAATTCGTAACATTTCCTCACCATAATCCTCGTAACGTCCACTCTCTTTCCAAATCTCGCTCGATTGTATTGTGGGCATTAGTATTTCTTGTGCACCTATTTTATTTTGCTCTTCTCTCACAATTCTCTCGATTTTTTTCATTATTTTGAAACCTAAAGGCAACCAAGAATATATGCCTGCTGAAGATTGTTTTATCATTCCAACTCTTAACATTAGCTGGTGGGACTTTATCTTTGCTTCTGAAGGGTTATTTTTTAAAATCGGAATAAAAGATTTAGAAATATGCATGTTAAATGATTATATTTCTTAAATTTAAATATTCAAATTTCATTAATAAATAAATGGCTATGAATATAATTGTTGTTATTCCAGTACAATAAAGGAATTTTTTTAACATTTTAGGATTTTCTGGTGAACCCGGATCTTCACCATCTACTTTAACTATTTTTTTCCTTTCAACATCTATTGGTAAAATTGCAAAAAAAACAATCCACCAGATAATAATGTAGATTATAGCTAAGCCAGTTGGACTCATTAAATTCTTACTAAATTAATATTAGTATATGGTCTTTTTCCTGTTTTTTCTTTTGTAAATTTTCTACAAGCAATTTTAAGAGCATCAATTAAATTACTTTCTTGTTGTTTGCTTCCAAGTTTAAAGGATCTTGTAGTTTTCTCAATCTCATCCTCTAACCCATATAGAAATTCATCTCTTTCATAAATTGGTAAACCCCTAAATGTTGTGACAGGGTTATTATGGATATTACCTTTAGGTGTTATTAATATAGTAACTTCCAAATATCCATTGCTACTCAAATTTTTTCTATCTTTGATTGATTGAGAATCCTCTTCTACACTCACATTTCCATCTAGGTACAATCTTCCGCTGGGTGCTTTATCATATACCTCAGGTGCTTCACCAGGGTATAGCTTGACTATATCACCATTTTCAACTTGAACCGGATGAGGTACTTGCATTTCTTTAGCAAAATTTATATGTTCTATCATGTGTCTGTGCTCTCCATGAACAGGGATCACACATTTTGGTTTAACCCATTGATACATATCTTTAAGATCCTCACGATTTGGATGTCCAGAGACATGTATAAATTCTGTTTCTTCTGAGATAACCTCAATTCCATCTTTGACTAATTGATTGTGTAATTTATAGAGTTTTTTCTCATTTCCTGGAATTATCTTTGATGAGAAGATTACTGCATCACCTTTTTCAATAAAAACATCAGGATGTGTGTAATTTGATATCCTCATCATTGCACCCATTGGTTCACCTTGGCTTCCTGTACACAAATAAACTATTTTTTCTCTAGCAAAATTTTTAGCTTCTCTTGGATCAATTGGATCAATGGTATTTTGTAAATATCCACATTGTCTTGCTGCCTTATAAATTCTATGCATAGATCTTCCTACTAGTGAAATTTGTCTTCCAGTTTGTTCAGCACAATAAAAAGCTGTCTCCATTCTAGCAACGTTTGAAGCAAAAGATGTCACAATTACTCTTTTTTTTAATCGACCCATTATATTTAATAAATTTTTTCTTACATCTAGCTCTGAACCTGATCTGCCAGCACTAAAAACATTTGTAGAGTCACAAATCATCGCTAATACACCTTCATCACCTATTTCTTTTAATCGTTGTGCATTTATTTCGTCACCTATTAGGGGATTTGGATCAACTTTCCAGTCACCAGTATGTAAAACAACACCTGCTGGAGTTTTAATCCTTAACCCATTGGGTTCTAAAATAGAATGGGTTAAAGTAATGTACTCAATTTCAAAATCTTCCAATAGCACATTTCCATTTAACTCAACTATCTGTAAATCTTTTGTTATATCGATATGTTTTTCTCTAAATTTTTCTTTTATTAATACTGCAGTAAACGGAGTTGCAAAAATCTTACATTTCAATTTTGGCCATAAATGTGCAATTGCTCCGATATGATCTTCATGTGCATGAGTTAATATTATTCCTAATAAATTATCTTTTCTCTCAACAATAAATCCCGGGTCTGGATATATAAGATCAATACCTGGTATAGTATCATCTGCAAAAGTTACTCCAATATCCACCATTATCCATTTATGATTTCCAGGCTCACCATACCCAAAAAGATTCATGTTCATTCCAATTTCACCTGAACCTCCTAGTGGACAAAATAATAATTCTTTTTTCATCTATTTTATTAACCTAGCAATTTTAATTAATCCTTTAATTGTGATATCTTTATTTTGTATTACACGAGTCTTTAAAGATTTTCTAAACAAATCAGAGTAACCACCAGTAATTACAAGTTTGAAAGATTTTCTAGTTTCTTTCTTAATCAAATTAATAATATTGTCAATTAATCCTATATAACCCCAAAAAAAACCTGAACGAACTGCCGAAATTGTATTGTTGCCAACTATATTTCTAATCTTCTTTAAATTTATTTGAGGTATTAATGAGGCTTTGTCAGACAAAGTATCAAGTGATATTTTTATTCCAGGAGCTATTATGCCACCTTTATAATATTTTTTTTCAACTACATCAAATGTGGTAGCAGTGCCAAAATCCAAAATAATAAAATTATCTTTATCATTTTGCAGACTAATTGCATTAGCTAAACGATCTGAACCGGCCTGTTTATAATTAACTTTTATTTTAATTAATGAACTCAAATTTAGATTTTTAATCTCATAGCATCTAATTTTAGTTTTTTTATGAAAATATTTTTTAATCAAATTAAAAGTTTTTGGCACAACA
>CACOKN010000001.1 GCA_902627805.1 uncultured Pelagibacteraceae bacterium | reverse complement strand
CTTTCTTTGAGGCTAATGCTGATATTGTTTATGGATCTAGATTTCTTGGTGGCGGGAAGTATGTAAGAATACATTTTTTTTGGCATTATCTGGCAAATAAGATTTTAACCTTTATATGTAATTTCTTTATTAATTTGAATCTGACTGATATGGAGACTGGCTACAAAGTTTTTAAGACTTCAGTTTTAAAAAGTATTAATCTGAAAGAAAAAAGTTTTTCATTTGAGCCAGAAGTCACTATTAAGTTGGCAAAAAAAAAATTCAAATTTTTTGAAGTCCCGATTACTTATAATGGAAGATCATATGAAGAGGGGAAAAAAATTGGTCTGAAAGATGCATTTATTGCTTTAAAAGCCATTATTTTTTATTCTTTTAAAAGATGATCAATTTTTATTTTTCTTTGACTATAATTTTTCTTTAGGTATAAATACGTCGCCTGGTGATTATAGCGAAGAGGTAATACCCGATCCCATTCCGAACTCGGAAGTCAAGCTTTTCAGCGCCGATGGTACTTTGTCTTAAGACATGGAAGAGTAGGACTTTGCCAGGCTAAACTCTAAAAAACTATGAAAATAAAAAGTTCACTAAAATCAATAAAAAAAAGAGATTTAAATTCCAAACTTGTAAGACGGAGAGGAAGAGTTTATATAATTAACAAAACTAATCCTAAATTTAAAGCAAGACAAAAATAATTTTTATGGATAATGAAAACCATAAAAAAACTTGGAATAATTTTACAAAATTTGTATTGTGGGGAACTGTCGCGGTAGTATTGGTATTAGTATTAATGGCGTTGTTCTTACTATAGAATTTCTTAATGAAAATCGGATCAGTATTAGAAAATCAGAATATAGAGAAAAGAATTTCGATTACTCCTGAAATTGCAAAAAAGTATATTTCAATAGGGTTTGATGTTCATTTATCAAAAAATTATGGTGTTCACTTAGGAATTTCTGATGAAGAATTTAAAAAAATAGGTGTCAAATTTTCTGATGATGAAAATGAAGTAATAAATCTTTCACATATAATTGTTCAATTAGGATTATTGTCTGAGGATAAATGTTCGTTAATCAAAGAAGGTAAAACTCTTGTAGGTGTTTTAAATCCTTATGATAATAAAGAAAAATTAGACAAACTGAGTAAAAAAAAAGTAAATCTTTTTTCATTAGAATTATTACCGAGGATTACTAGAGCACAATCTATGGATATATTATCTTCACAAGCTAACTTAGCTGGATACAAAGCAGTAATTGAGTCATTTGCTAATTTTGAAAAAGCTATACCAATGATGATGACAGCTGCGGGCACTGTGCCAGCTGCAAAGATATTAGTTGTTGGTGCTGGTGTGGCTGGATTACAAGCAATTGCTACAGCAAAAAGAATGGGAGGAATAGTTTTTGCTACAGATGTAAGGATGGCTTCAAAAGAACAAGTTGAGAGTTTAGGTGGAAAATTTTTGACAGTCGAAGGTGCTGAAAATTTAGAGACTGAAGGTGGTTACGCTAAAGAGGCCTCTGATGACTTCAAAAAAAAACAAGAGGAATTACTTTCTGAAACTTTAAAAAAAAATTGATATAGTGATTTGCACCGCTTTGATTCCTGGAAAAAAAGCGCCTGTTATTATCAAAGAAGATATGATTAATAATATGCAACCTGGATCTGTTATTTATGATTTAGCTGCGATACAGGGTGGTAACACTGCATTTACAAAAGCAGATGAAATTTTTGAAAAAAATGGAGTTAAAATTATGGGTGAAAGTAATATTTTAAATAAACTACCAGTATCTGCTTCTAGCTTATATGCAAAAAATATGTTTAATTTTGTTGAAAACTTATTTGATAAAGAAAATAAAAAATTAAATATTAATTTAAAGGACGAAATAATAATAAAAACACTCATTAAATGAAATATGGAAATTGATCCTTTAATATTCAGGTTAAGTATATTTATCCTCTCAATATTTGTAGGGTATTATGTTGTTTGGAGCGTTACTCCATCTTTACATACTCCTTTAATGTCTGTTACTAACGCTATTTCATCTGTAATTATTGTTGGGGCAATAATTGCAGGATTATCTGGTAATTCAGAGAATGTGTTTAACACTTCAAGCATTTTCGGTTTTTTTGCCATTGCATTGGCGGCGATAAACATTTTTGGTGGTTTTTTAGTAACTCAAAGAATGCTTGCAATGTACAAAAAAAAGAAAAAGGATAAAAAATGATATCAGCGAACTTTTCAGCAATTTTTTACCTAGTTTCTGGTGTGCTTTTTATATTAGCTTTGAGAGGTCTGTCGTCTCCAGAAACATCAAGACAAGGTAATTTCTTTGGTATTCTTGGAATGATAATAGCAGTAGCTGTAACTTTTTTATCTACTGGTAGTTTTTCAAGTGGATTTATCTATGTTTTAATATTCATTTTAGTTGGAGGTTCAATAGGAGCTTTTATTGCTTACAAGATACCAATGACTGCGATGCCGGAGTTAGTCGCAGGATTTCATAGTTTAGTTGGTCTTGCAGCTGTTTTTGTTGCAATTTCTGCTTTTTTAAATCCAGAAGCATTTAATCTTGGAAAACCAGGAGAAATAAAGCTTGGTAGTTTAATTGAGATGTCAATTGGAGCTGCAGTTGGAGCTATTACATTTTCTGGTTCAGTAATTGCCTTTTTAAAATTACAAGGAATTATGTCAGGTTCGCCAATTACATTTAAAGGTCAGCACCCTTTAAACGCTATAATCTTAATTTCAATAATTGCTCTAATTTATTTGCTATGTTCAACGCAATCATCAAATTTATTTTGGATATTATTGGCAGTCTCATTCTTGATTGGTTTTCTTTTGATAATCCCAATTGGTGGAGCAGATATGCCGGTTGTGATTTCTATGCTTAACTCTTACTCTGGTTGGGCAGCAGCAGGTATAGGTTTCACTTTAGAAAATACAGCATTAATAATTACAGGTGCTCTTGTAGGATCATCCGGCGCTATTTTGTCTTATATAATGTGTAAGGGAATGAATCGTTCATTCTTTAATGTAATTTTGGGTGGTTTTGGTGCAACTGATGAAAAGTCAAGTACTTCATCTAAAGAGCAAAGACCAGTAAAAAGTGGAAATGCAGATGATGCTGCATTTTTGATGAAGAATGCTTCATCAGTTATAATCGTTCCTGGTTATGGTATGGCCGTTGCGCAAGCTCAACACGCATTAAGAGAGATGGTTGATACTTTAAAAAAAAACGATATTAAAGTTTCTTATGCTATTCATCCCGTTGCAGGTAGAATGCCAGGTCATATGAACGTATTATTGGCTGAGGCGAATGTACCTTACGATGAAGTTTTTGAATTAGAGGAAATTAATAATGATTTTGCAAATGCAGATGTAGCTTTCGTAATTGGTGCAAACGATGTAACTAATCCTGTTGCGAAAACTGATCCCCAAAGTCCAATTTATGGAATGCCAGTATTAGACGTTGAAAAATGTAAATCTGTTCTGTTTGTTAAAAGAAGTCTTTCACCTGGATATGCAGGCATTGACAATGATCTTTTCTATAAAGAGAATACACTTATGCTTTTTGCTGATGCAAAGAAAATGACAGAAGATATTACAAAAAATTTATAGAAACATGAGTATTAAAGTTTTTTGTGATATTGCTGATTTAAAAAACATTAAAAAGTTTAATAGAAATAAATTTGTGAAAGGGTTTACTACAAACCCAAGCCTGATGCGAAAAGCAGGAGCTAAAGATTACAAATCTTATTCAAAACGAATACTCAAAGTTTGTAATAAAAAACCAATTTCATTTGAGGTTTTTGCTGATAATCCAAAATTAATGATTGAACAAGGCGTTAAGATAAATAAGTGGGGTAAAAATGTATATGTAAAAGTTCCCGTTATTAATTCTAAAAAAAAATTCACTGGTAAAGTTATTAAAGAATTGAATGGTAGAAATATCAAACTTAATATAACAGCTGTTTATACAGCCAAACAAACAGCAAATATTTTAAAAGTGATTAACAAAAAAACAAAAGTGATTATTTCTATTTTTGCTGGAAGAGCAGCAGACACTGGCAAAGATCCTGTGCCTGAATTTACAAAAAGTATAAGAATTGCAAAAAGTTTTAAAAATGTTCAAATTTTATGGGCAAGTGTAAGAGAACCTTATAATTATATTCAAGCGAAACAATTAGGGTGTGATATTATAACTATACCCCCATCAATTATTGAAAAAATACAAAAATTTGGAAAATCATTTGATCAATTAACACAAGAGACAGTTAAGAATTTTTTGATTGATAGTAAAAAATCTAAATTTAAACTTTAGCTTATTTGGTTGCGGGGGACGGATTTGAACCGCCGACCTTCAGGTTATGAGCCTGACGAGCTACCAGACTGCTCCACCCCGCGATATACTTAAATTCTATTTTTTAATTTATTAAGTTTTTTAACTCTCTTAATATTTTCTTGAAGAATTCTTTTTTTCTTTTCAGAGGGTTTTTCATAAGTATTTTTTAGTTTTATCACTTTAAAAAAACCATCTCTCTGAAGTTTTCTTTTTAAAACTCTTAGAGCTTGTTCAACATTATTATCTTTAACTTCTATTTTAATAAATACCTCCAAAAAAAAAGTTAGTTAACATTTTTATATTTTTATGTCCATCTAATTTATTCACGATAAAGGATTATATTGACTGTTTTTGTTTTTCTTTCTCTCTTTTCTCTCTTTTAATTCGTCTTTCAGCTTTTTCTAATGCTTGAATTAAATCCTTTTGAGAAAATAAATTCAAAGCAACAGGGTCTTTTGGATTTAAATTATTATAATTCCAATAACTTTTATTTCTTATTGAAGTAACAGAATTTTTAGTTACTCCAACAAGCTTTGCAATTTGTGAGTCTTTTAAAATAACATGATTTTTAATTAGCCATAATGCAGAGTCTGGCTTGTCTTGTCTTTTTGATAGGGGAACGTATTTTTTAATTTTTTTTTCTGAATTCGATATTTGAATATCAGTATTTTTTATTTCTAGCGGCCTTGATTGATCTTTTGAGGATAATTCAATTTCCTCTCTTGAAAGTTGTCCTGAGATTATTGGATTATAAGCTTTAATTCCTTTTGCAACTTCACCATCAGCTATACCTTGGACTTCCACTTCATGCAAATTACAAAAATCAGCTATCTGTTTGAAAGTAAGTGTCGTATTTTCTACTAGCCATACAGCTGTTGCCATAGGCATTAAGGGAGCATTTGTCATTAACTTTTATTTTCTGATCTAAAATTTTGGAATTTTTTGTTAAATTTACTTATTCGACCTTTGTCTAATAATTTTTGTTTTCCACCCGTCCAAGCAGAATGAGATTTAGGGTCAATTTCTAATTTGAGAACATCTCCCTCTGCGCCCCAAGTAGATCTTGTCTCAAATTGTGAACCATCTGTCATTTCAACTTTGATAGAATGGTAATTAGGGTGTATTTTTTTTTTCATCACGAGACTTATAGCAAAAGAAATTTTTAAAACAATTAAAAGTTGCCCAGTTTTTCAGTAAATTTGATGTTAATTTCTACTGATGTAGCTAAAACTTTTATATTTTTAATATTATTAAGATCAATATCATTAATCATTCCACCAGCTTCTTTAATTAAAACTATACCTGCGGCTATATCCCATAAATTTAAGTTACTTTGCGCATATCCATCTAGTCTTCCAGATGCTACGTATGCAATATCAAGTGCTGCACATCCGGATCTTCTATAAGTAAAGCTTGGTTCATTCTTCAATTTTCCAACTGCAAATAAACATTCATCCAAATTATTTTTTTTCGAGACTCTTATTCGTTGATTATTAAAAAAAGCTCCATTATTCTTTTCAGCATAAAACATTTCATCTTTAATAGGATCAAAAATCAATCCACATATAATTTCATCGTTTGATTTCAAAGCGATGGATATTGCAAAATGTGGTATACCATGTAAAAAATTAACTGTTCCATCAATAGGATCAATTATCCATGAATTAGAAGTATCTTTATTCTTTTCAACACCATTCTCTTCACTAATGATTGAATAGTTTGGTCTTGCTTTTTTAAGCTCCTCTATAATTATTTTTTCTGCTTTAAGATCAGAATTAGTTACAAAATCCTTTGGTCCTTTTTTGGATACTTGTAACTTCTCTAATTCACCAAAATCTCTTATTAAAATTTTAGATGCTTTTTCACAGGCCTTTATCATAACATTCAGATTTGCAGATATTGAATTCATAAATTAAATTTTTTTGATGTATTCTAAATTTCTGGTATCTATGACAACACTATCTCCTGCTTCAATAAATGGTGGTACCTGAATATTTAATCCATTATCTAAAACTGCAGGTTTATAAGATGATGAAACAGTTTGGCCTTTTAATGCAGCATCTGTGGTTTCAATTTTACAAGTAACTTGGTTTGGTAAATTTACAGAAATTGGGTTATCATTATAAAAGCTTATTGTTACCTCGAGATTTTCAGTCAATAATTTCCCTTTTTCACCCAGTAGACTTTTTTGAATTTCTGTTTGTTCAAAAGTTTTTGGATTCATAAAAAAGTACTTTTCTTGGTCCTCATATGAAAATGTAAAATGAGTTTCTTCTAATGAAGCTTTTTCAATTGCTTCACTGGATCTAAATCTTTCATTAAGTTTGGTATTTTTGTTTACACTTTTCATCTCCACTTGTGCAAATGCTCCACCTTTTCCAGGTTTAACATGCTGTGTTTTCAGCACCTGCCACAAATCATTTTTATATTCTAGCAACATACCCACTCTAATTTCACCTGCATTAATTTTCATATTAATTTTTTTATCGCGTTCTTTGGTTTAAGTTTTTTATTATTCCAAATGTAGCCTGAAATAGCTAAAAAGTTTGCCTTATTCAACAAAAGATTTTTATAATTATTAGAGTTAATACCACCGATCACAACAATTGGGGTATTAGTAATCTTTTGAGCTTTTTTAAGTAAATTTATGGATGCTTTATACTTAACTTTTTTTGTTTTAGATGAATTAAAAGCTCCAAAAGCTAAATAGTCAGCTTTACTTTTAATCGCTATTTTTGCGAGTTTAATTGAATTATGACATGTAATTCCAATTATTTTATTCCCGATTAATTTTCTTGCTTCTCTAATTTTCATATCACTTTGACCAAGATGACATCCATCAGCATTTAATTTTTTTGCAAGGTATACGTCATCATTTATTATAAATTTTACTTTAAATTTTTTACATATCTTTTGAATTTTACGTCCAATTATAAATTTTTTTTTAAAACTATTTTTTTTAAGTCGTAGTTGAAAAAAACTTGTTTTTTTTCGTTTTAATACTTCATTTAAATTTTTAAAAAAATTTTTTTCAATTTTAGGTGGGGATATTAGGTAAATAAATCTTTTTTTATTATATCTCAAGATCTTTTGACCATTTTCCTTGAGCAGCCAATGTATTCATTTTGGCTCGGTGGTTAAAAATCTGCTGAGTACCCTCAATATTCTTAATATCTTGTGACCAAAACTTTAAGGCACCTTGTTGAAGAGCTCTCCCGTAAGAATAGCTCATTACAAAGCTGGTATTATTGTGTTTATTAATTAGATTCAAGTTTTTTGTCGACTCTATTTCAGACTGACCCCCAGATAAAAAAGCTATACCTGGTACTTCTGAAGGTACTGAGGATTTTAAACATTCCAAAGTTAATTTTGCCACTTCCTCATTAGTAATTTTTTCTTTAGATCTGTTTCCTGCTAAAATCATATTAGGTTTGAGTATAATTCCACTCAAATCTACTTTATGTATTATTAGTTCTTCAAAGCATTTTTTTATAACTTCAGAAGTTTTTTCTAAACACTCTTTTGCAGAATGATCACCATCCATCAAAACCTCAGGTTCAACTATTGGAACCATATTGCACTCTTGAACTAGAGCAGAATATCTCGCTAATGCATGTGCATTAGAATGTATTGAGAGTTTGCTTGGATAATTTTTAGTTATATTGTAAACACCTCTCCATTTAGTAAATTTTGCACCTAATTTGTAATATTCTTTTAATCTTTCCCTTAATCCATCAAGACCCTCAGTAATTTTTTCATTTGGAGAACCAGCTAAAATTTTTGCTCCTGTGTCTACTTTGATACCTGGCAATGAGCCTGTATCTGATATTAATTCTGGAATTGTATTTTTTTTTGATGATGTTTGTTTAATTGTTTCATCGTAAAGAATTACACCTCCAATACAATCTTTCATTGAGGATGAGCTAAAAAGTGTTTCTCTGAACAACAATCTGTTTTCTGGGGTTGAGGGGACATTTACACTGTCTAATCTTTTAGTCATTGTTGCAGTGCTTTCATCTGCAGCTAAAATTCCTTTACCGTTTTTTAAAATTTTTAATGCTGTATTATTAAGTTCTGACATTTTAGTTTAGGGCTTTTATACCAGGAAGTTCTTTTCCTTCAAGATATTCTAAAAAAGCACCACCAGCAGTTGAAACAAAATTAAAATCTTTAATTGCATTTAGTTGATTAACAACCGCCACAGTATCTCCTCCACCAACTACAGAATAAATTGAATTATCTTTATTTTTTTTAATAATTGTTTTTGCAATCTCAATGCTACCTTTAGCAAAATTTGGATTTTCAAAATAACCAGCAGGACCATTCCAAAGAACTGTTTTACTATTTTCAATTATATTTTTTATTTTTTTTAGTGTTTTAGGTCCCACGTCTAAGATTAAATCATCATCTGTTATATCCTTAAGATCTTTTATCTGAGCATCGTCATCTGCACTTTTACCTATTAAGACATCTTCTGGATAAGTAATTTCACAGAGTGTATTTTTTGAAATTTCAAAAATTTCTTTTATTATACTTTCACAATTTTCTTCACTAATTGACTTTCCAATCCTATTACCTTTGAAGCTCAGAATATTGTTAGCCATACCCCCCACAAAGATTATGTTGTTAAATTTAGGTATTAAATTTTTAATTATATCTATTTTTGTAGAAATTTTTGATCCACCAATAATACAAGTAATTGGTTTTTTGATTTCAATAGTAACTTTTTTTAAAGCATTTACTTCATTCTCAAATTGTAATCCAGCAAATGATGGCAGAAATTCTGTAATTTTGCATACTGAAGCATGTGTTCTATGTGAGCAAGAAAAAGCATCATTTACGAATAAATCTGCAAAACTAGCTAGGTGTTTTGAAAAATTTGACTCATTCTTTTCTTCTTCTGCATAAAATCTTATGTTTTCAAAAAAGATAACTTTCTCCTCGGGCTCTTTAAATAAATCATCTCTTTTGATTTTTAAAATGTCCTCACTTATAAAGTTGACTCTAGTTTTTATCTTTTTTTCTAAGTAATCACAAATTGGTTTAAGGGAGAAATCTTTATTAAATTTGCCCCTAGGACGTCCGACATGAGAAATTATTAAAATTTTTGAATTTTTTTTTATTAAAAATTCGAGAACAGGTATAATTTTAATTATTCTGGTTTCATCGACAATGTCACCATTTTTCAAAGGGACGTTTAGGTCTAATCTTAATAAAACTCTCTTACTACTAAGATTTTCATAATCTTTAATATTGTTCATTAAGATTTCTTATGAAGATATTCTACAATATCACACATTCTATTTGAGAAACCCCATTCGTTATCATACCAGGCTGAAATTTTACCCATATTTTTACTCACCACTTTTGTTAAACTTTCGTCTACAATTGAAGAAGCGGGATTATGATTAAAGTCGATTGAAACAAGTTTTTCTTTTGTCGTTTCAAGAATTTTATTTTTTTTGCTAAAATTTAGAAATGCTAAATTGATCTTCTCAATAGTGATGTCTTTTTTTGTGCAAAAGACGAGTTCAATTAATGAAACATTTGGCGTAGGAACTCTCATAGCCACACCTTCTAATTTACCTTTAAGTGAAGGTATAATCTCACCAATTGCTTTTGATGCACCTGTTGAGGTTGGCACAATAGACTGGCTTGCTGATCTAGCTCTTCTTGGGTCTTTATGAGAATTATCTAATATTCTTTGGTCACTCGTAAAGGAATGAATTGTGGTCATAAATCCTTTTTCAATTTCGAAATTTTCATTTAAAACATGAACCACAGGGGCAAGACAATTTGTTGTGCAAGAAGCAGCAGATATAATCTCATCCTCTTTTTTTAATTCAGTCTCATTCACTCCATATACAATAGTTTTGTCAGCATCTTTGCACGGAGCAGAAACAATAACTTTTTTTGCACCATTATTAATATGTGTTAGTAATTTTTCTTTTGAGTTAAATTTACCTGTACACTCTAAAACATAATCCACACCATATTTATTCCAATTAATATTATTTAAATCTGTTTCTTGGCCAAATAAAATTTTATTTTTGTTGATAATAATATGATTTTCATCAAAATCTATTTGTGCATTAAATTTTCCGTGAATAGAGTCATATTTTAATAGAGATGAACATGTTTCAGAATTAGTTCTATTATTGATGTATTTAATTTCTATATTTTTATTTTTATTCTCTATTATTGATCGGACAATCATTCTTCCAATTCTACCCATTCCATTTATTCCAACTTTTATTGTCATAATCTTTTTATAATTTTTTTTACTATAATCTCTGAGGTTAATCCAAAGTGATTATATATATCTTTATAAGGCGCACTTTTACCAAAATCATCAATTCCAAAATTAAGTCCTTTGCTGCCAGTATATTTTTTCCAATAACCTGTTTCAGAGGCCTCTATAGAAATTACAAGCTTAGTTTCATTTAAAATTTTATTTTTGTAAACCTCACTTTGTTGATCAAATAATTCCTGGCAAGGCATTGATATTACTTTTGAGTAAATGCCATCTGTGGCTAATTTATGACTAACTTCTATTGCAAGACTAGTTTCGGATCCTGTTGCTATAATAGTTACACTTATTCTTCTACTCGTTCTTAAAACTTCATAAGCACCAGCTAAAGACAAATTTTTTGATGATTTTTTTGTACGAATTGGATTTAAGCTTTGTCTTGTTAGGGCTATTACGCTTGGAGAACTTTTGCTATTTAATGCCAATTGCCAACACTCAAAAGTTTCTATTAAGTCAGAAGGCCTAAAAATATTCAAATTTGGTATTGATCGTAAACTTGTTAATTGTTCTATTGGTTGATGAGTTGGTCCATCTTCTCCAAGACCAATTGAGTCATGTGTAAAAACATAAATAACTTTTTGTTTCATCATAGCCGCTAGTCTAATTGATGGCTTACAATAATCGCTAAATATTAAAAAAGTTCCACCATAAGGAACAAGCTCACTATGAAGAGAGATACCATTCATAATACCACACATTGCATGTTCTCTTACTCCAAAATGGATATAATTTCCGGAAAAATCATTTGATTGAATAATTTTATGATTTTTGGTTTTGGTATTATTGGATCCTGCTAAATCTGCTGATCCACCAATTAAGTTTGGAAGTTTGGATGCAATTTCCAAAAATTTTTCTGAACATTTTCTAGTAGCTATTGGTTGTAATTTTTTTAAGTAGTCTGATTTTGCTTTGTCTATTTCTGCATTGATATTTTTTTTCTTAAATTTAACTGAAAATTTATTTTTATTCCTATTAGCTTTAATTGATGCTTTTTTACCGATTGATCTCCATTGATCCATTAAGTTTTTTGGAATTTCAAAATTATTGTATGGCCAGTTCAATTTTTTTCTGACCAATCTTATTTCATCTTCACCTAATGGACTACCATGAGATGAGGCTTTACCACCCTTATTAGGGGATCCGTATCCAATCGTTGTTTTACAAGAGATTGCTATAGGTTTTTTTGATTTTTGTGCTTTTTGAAGAGCCTTTGTTATTTCTTTAAAATTATGTCCATTAATTTTTAAATAATTCCAGCCATAGCTTTTAAACCTTTTTTCATGATCATCAGATACTGCTAAGCTAGTTGGACCATCTATTGAAACTGAATTGTCATCAAAAAGTAATATCAGGTTTTTGAGTTTTAGATGTCCAGCAAGACTTAAAGCTTCATGACTTATTCCCTCCATCAAGCAGCCATCACCCGCTATTACGTAAGTTTTGTGATTGATAATTTTTTTTCCTAATCTTTTTTTTAAAATTTCTTCTGAGATTGCAAAACCAACTGCATTAGAAATTCCCTGTCCTAACGGACCTGTGGTAGTTTCAATGCCAGAGCTTGGATGATATTCGGGATGACCTGCACATATTGAATTAAGTTGTCTAAATTTTTTAATTTCTCTTAAAGAAATACTTTTATAACCCGTCAGATAGAGGAGCGAGTAAAGTAGCATAGAACCATGTCCTGCTGACAGAACAAATCTATCTCTATTAATCCAATCTGGATTTTTAGGATTAAAGTTTAAGAAGTCTTTAAAAAGAACAGTTGCAACATCAGCCATTCCCATAGGCATACCTGGATGCCCAGAATTAGCTTTTTGGACAGCATCTATGGACAAAAATCTGATACAATTCGCTAATTCTTTATAAAGTTTACTCAAGTAGTTATCCTGCCTAGACTAAGAAGATTCTATTTAATAATATAATTATATATATATGAATTCTGTGATCGAAAAAGAAAAAAAACTTAATTTAGCTTTAGCAAAATTAAAAAGTTTAAACTTAAAAAACCCTGACGTAAAAAAAAACATAGAGAATTTAAGTAGTCAAAAAAATCAATTAGAAATTGAAAAGCAAGAAATAGAAGAAAAATATAAAAGTTTAATTAATGATTATAATAATTTAAGTAAAAAATTAGACGAATTACAAAATCAAGAAAAAGCCGAACAAAAAAGACAGATCGAGTTTTCTGAAAAAATTGATGAATTAAATCAAGAAACAGATATTTTGTTAGATGAGATAGATAAATGGCAAACGTAAGTATTAAGTTTAATGGAAAAGAATTTTTGTTGTCTTGTGAGGACGGCCAGGAAGAGCATCTTGAAAATTTATTAATTCAAATCAATCAGAAATTTAATAATCTTAAAAATGATCTTGGAAATCTTGGAGAGAATAAACTTCTATTAATTACAGCTGTTAAAGTAATGGATGAATATTATGAAACAAAAAAAAAAGTAGATCAAAAAAAGAATGAGTTGAGAGATCTTTCAAATAAATTTAAAGAGCTTAAAACTTTAATTTATGAGTACAGGGATAAGAAAGAGCTGGAAATAAACTCACTTAATAAAGACCTCCTTAAATTAAAAAATGAAATTGAAATAAATCAAAAGAGTTACGAGAAGTTAATTGACGAAGCTGCTGATGAAATTTCAAGTTTTGTTGAAAAAGCAAATTTAGAACATATTTCTAAGTAAAATTCTAGTGAATAAATCTGAGATCAGAAAAAAATTATTAAAAGTCAGAAAACTAAATAACAATAAAAATTTAGTCATAAGATTAAGTAATATTATAAAGATTTTAAAAAAAGAAAAAGTAAATAAAAAAATAATTGGTGGTTATTATCCATATAATCATGAAGTTGATCCAATTAAAATTCTAAATAATCTTGAAAAACTCGGTTATCAAATATCATTGCCAAAAATTAAAAAAAATAATCAAATGGATTTTTTACACTGGTCAACAAAAGAGCCTCTATCAATAAATAAATATGGAATACCTGAACCTACATCAAATCAAATTGTCTACCCAAGTATTCTTTTAGTACCACTTGTAGCTTTTGATAATCATTTAAATAGAATAGGTTACGGAGGTGGTTATTACGATAGGTATATTAAAAAGTTAAAAAAAAACAAAAAAATTATATTAATTGGGTTAGCTTATTCTTTTCAAAAAGTAAAAAAAATACCAGCTAATAAATATGATATGAAACTGGATTTTATTGTAACAGATAAAAATTTTATATGAGAATTTTATTTTTAGGAGATGTGGTAGGGAACTCAGGTTGTTCGAAAATATTGAATAATCTTTTAAGCCAAAAAGAATTAAATAAAATTGATTTTGTAATCGTCAATGGAGAAAATGCAGCTGAGGCAGGAGTTGGATTAACAAAAGAAATCTGTGAGGATTTTTTTAAATGTGGCGTTGATGTCATTACCACTGGTAATCATGTTTGGGATCAAAAAGATATTATGAAATTTATCGATAATGAAAATAGGTTACTTCGCCCAAAAAATTTATTTGAGCCAGCACCAGGGAAAGGATTTGAAGTTTTTCAGAATGAAAAAAATATAAAAATTGGTGTTTTAAATTTAATGGGAAATATTTTTATGAAAAAATGTGATAATGTATTTGAGATTTCAGAAAAATTTTTAAAAGAGCACAAACTAAAAAAGGATTATGATTTTCTAGTTGTTGACTTTCATGGAGAAATTACTAGTGAAAAAAATGCGATAGGATATTTTTTTGATGGTAAAGCTACTCTAGTAGTTGGAACACATACACACATTCCAACAAATGATGCGAGAATTTTAAAAAATGGAACAGCTTATCAAACAGATGCAGGTATGTGTGGTGATTATGACTCAGTTATTGGAATGAATAAAGATAACTCTTTAAACAGATTTATGAAAAAAGAGTCAACCAAACATTATCCAGCAACTGGTGATGCTACTTTAAGTGGAGTAATTGTTGATTGTGATATAAAAACTGGTTTAGCAAATAAAATTGAAAGCTATGTTTTTGGAGGTCAGCTAAAGAAAACTTAATTATTTTATGGCAGGACATTCACATTGGGCAGGAATAAAACATAAAAAAGGTAAAGCTGATAAGCAAAGATCTAAAATTTTTTCAAAGTTGTCGAAAGAAATTACAGTTGCTGCAAAACTTGGGGATAAAGATCCAGCAATGAATCCAAGATTAAGATCTGCGATTCAAGCTGCAAGATCAGCAAATATGCCCAAAGAAAATATTGAAAGAGCGATTGATAAATCTTCAGTTAATACCGAGTCGAATTTTGAAAATTTAAGATATGAGGGCTTTGGACCAGAAAAAGTAGCAGTGATAATAGAGGCATTAACAGATAATAAAAATAGAACAGCGTCAAGTATTAGAACAATTTTTCAAAAAGCAGGTGGCAATCTAGGAACCCAAGGTTCTGCTTCTCATAATTTTATTCAATTAGGAATAATAAAGATCGATAAAAAAGAGGTTTCTGATGATCAAATTTTTGAGCTAGCTACCAATGTTGGAGCAGATGAATGTAAATCGGAAAATGATTTTCATGAAATACAATGTTCTGTCAGTGAAATTTATAATGTTAAAAAAGAATTAGAAAAAGAAATTGATAATTTCATCTCAACAGAAATTGAATGGGTGCCACTAAATAGTGTAAAAATTTCTAAAAAAAAAAATGAAGATTTAATAAATTTCTTTCAATTACTTGAAGACAATGATGATGTACAAAATGTTTATTCTAACGCTGAATTTGTAAATTAAATTATGTTAATAATAGGTATAGATCCTGGAATTTCTGGTTCAATTTGTTTTTTAGATAATGGAAAAATCCTAGATGTTATTGAAATGCCCATAATGATAGATGGGAAAAAAAACAAAAAACAAGTAAATGGTTCGCAAGTTTATAATGAAGTTACCAAAAGAATTAAACAATTTGAAAAAAATCAAATTAGAGTTGTGATTGAACACGTCTCTGCAATGCCTGGCCAAGGCGTTACTAGTATGTTTAATTTTGGACAATCGTTTGGAATTTTAAAGGGTATTTGTACCGCGATGCAATTACCCATGTACTTTGTAAGGCCCGCAAAATGGAAAAAATATTTTAATCTTTTAAATTCTGAGAAAGATGCTAGCAGGACAAGAGCAATAGAAATTTTTCCATATTTTTCATCTCAATTATCAAGAAAGAAAGACTCAAATAAAGCTGATGCGATTTTGATTGCAAGTTTTTATCATGAAACTTACAAAATTGACGATTAGCTTTAAATATTCAGACAAAATCATGACACATTTAAGTGTGAGAAGACGATATGGAAGCTGATATCACGTCTCAAGCGGTTGGACTAGCCTCAAGTGCTGATTTTTCTTTAATAAATTTATTTATTAGAGCTGACATAGTTGTTAAGTCAGTTATCATAATGTTAATAGTTTGTTCTATATATTCATGGGCAGTAATAATTGAAAAATATAGATTGTTTAAAAAAATAAATCAATCTACTGAAGAGTTTGAAGCAAAGTTTTGGAATTCTAAATCTGCAGAGACTTTTTATAATAATCTACCAGCAAATGTTCAAGACCCGATGGCTTTAATATTTAAAGATGCGATGCAAAATTTATTGAAGAGAAGATCTAGAACAGATTTAAACAATAAAATGACCACAATGTTAGAGACGGGTATTGAAAAACAAATATCAAAAATCACTAAAGGTTTTACTTTTTTAGCAACAGTTGGATCAACAGCTCCATTCATAGGCCTATTCGGAACAGTTTGGGGAATTATGAACTCTTTTCAATCTATAGCAATTTCAAGAAATACGAGTTTGGCAATAGTTGCACCTGGAATAGCTGAAGCGCTATTCGCAACTGCGTTAGGTCTACTAGCAGCAATACCTGCGGTTGTTGCATATAATAAATTTAATAATGACTCAATTAAGTATTCCCAAAAATTAGAAAATTTCTCAAAAAGATTTTTAACGATTATCTAAAATGGCTTTTAAATTAAATCGTTCCTCAAAAGAACCAATGAGCGAAATAAATGTAACACCATTTGTGGATGTAATGTTGGTGCTTTTAATTATTTTTATGGTTACTGCCCCTTTGTTAACTGTAGGAGTTCAGGTTGATTTACCAGAAAGTTCTGCCGACTCACTTCCCGAGGAAGCAGAACCACTGACTTTAACAATAAACTCTAAAGGTGAAATTTATATTCAAGAGTCAAAAGTTGAATATGAAAAAATAATAGCAAAAGTCTTAGCGGTTTCAAAAAATAGAACTGATACAAGAATTTATGTAAGGGGTGATAAAACAATTAACTATGGAAGAGTATTGGAAATTATGGGCTTACTATCTGGGTCTGGTTTCACCAAAGTAGCACTTATATCCGAACCATATAAAGAAAGGTAAGAAGTGAATAGAAGTATAATTATATCTTCTGTATCACATCTAGTTTTAATAATGATTACAGCTTTTAGTTTACCTTTCTTAGCTAAAAAACCAATCGATCTTCCACCGATAGTATCTGTAGAATTAATACAGATCACAGATAAAACCAATATTCCATATGCACCTAAGGCAAAAAAAATTATTGAAAAAATTAAAGAGAAAGAAAAAAAGTTGGTATCTGAACAAGCTCCCCCAAAAAAAGTAAAAAAAATTAAACCAGATGCAGTTCCAATGCCAGATGATAAGCCTAAAAAGGTTGAGAAAATAAAAGAGGATAAACAAAATCCAGAAAAAATTGATAATGAAGTTAAGCAAGTTTCTGAATTTGAAAAAAAAGAGTTATTCGATCCAAATAACATTGCAGCTTTAATTGATAAATCCAAAGTTGAAAGTGCTGAAACGATAAAAAAAAATAACAAAATTACACAAGATCAAAAAAAGAATGTTGAAAATACAGGTTTATCTTTAAGCGAAGAGGATGCTTTAAAAGCTCAAATATTTGGTTGTTGGAGTATTCCTTTGGGTCTGCCTTACAATGAAAATTTATTAGTAAGAATTAAACTTCAACTGAATCCAGATGGAACAATTCAAGAGTCAGAAATTTTGGATCATGCAAGAATGAATAAACCTGGTCAAGGTTTTTATAAGGTTTTAGCGGAAAGTGCTTTAAGAGCAATAAAATTATGCCAGCCCTTAAGAGTTCCTACAACTGGTTATGAGAGATGGAAAGAATTACAATTAAATTTTGATGCAAGAGAAATGTTAGAAGGATAGAATATCTTAATGAGAAATCTAATTATTTTATTTTTAATATTTATAGTACCTACTAATGCATTAGGTTTAATTGAGGTTGATATTACACGAGGAAATTTGAATCCACTCCCTATTGCAGTGTCACCACTATCAATTGATGATGAATCAAAAAAGAGTTTTGAGAAAACTCTAAAAAAAAAAGATATTGGATCAGAAATTTCTAAAGTTATCGAAAAAAATTTAAAAACTTCAGGTCTTTTTAATCCATTAGATAAAAATGCTTTTTTACAAGCACCTGATATTGCTCATCTTAAGCCGCGTTTCGAGGATTGGAATTTAATTAAAGCCCAAGCTTTAATCACAGGTAAAGTAAAAAATGTTGATGATAAACTTAGAGTTGAGTTTAGATTATGGGATGTGTTGGCTGGTAAAGAAATGATGGCTCTTGCATTTACGACAGTGCCAAATAACTGGAGACGTGTTGGCCATATAATTACTGATAAAGTTTATGAGAGATTAACTGGAGAAAAAGGTTATTTTGATACGAGGATAATCTATGTTGCTGAAGACGGGCCAAAAACAAAGAGAATTAAAAAATTAGCTATAATGGATCAAGATGGTGCGAATAATAAATTTTTAACTTTAGGAAATGAACTTGTTTTGACACCAAGATTTAATCCTACAAGTCAAATGGTTACATATTTATCTTATTTTAGAAATTTACCTAGAGTTTATCTTCTTGATATAGAAACAGGTATTCAAGAAGTGGTAGGTGATTTTCCAGGAATGACTTTTGCTCCTAGATTTTCTCCAGATGGAAAAAAAATTATAATGAGCTTCGCTAAGGATGGAAATTCAGATATTTATACAATGGATTTAGAAAATAGAATTGTAGAGAAAATTACCAATCATCCTTCTATAGATACCTCACCATCTTATTCCCCGGATGGAAAATTTATTTGTTTTAACTCTGACAGAAGTGGGTATCAACAAATTTATGTTATGAAAAGTGATGGTAGCAATGTTAAAAGAATTTCTTTTGGGAATGGTTTATATGGTACCCCTGTTTGGTCTCCAAGAGGTGATTTAATCGCTTTTACAAAATTACATAAAGGTAAATTCTACATCGGCGTGATGAGAACTGATGGATCTGGTGAGAGATTGTTGACAGAAAATTTTTATCAAGAAGCTCCTTCCTGGTCGCCTAATGGACGAGTTTTAATTTTTTATAGAGAGACTAAAACTGATGATAAAGGAGAGGGTTTTTCTGCTAAATTGTGGTCAATTGATTTAACAGGCTACAATGAAAGGCTTGTAGATACCCCAACTGATGCATCAGACCCATCATGGTCATCTTTATTAAGTAATTAATTGAAAATATGTTGATTTTTTACCTTGAAACATTTAATTAGTTGTGAAAAAGTTAGTTATAAGAAATATTGACCAAGGAGCATTAATGAAATTAAACAAGATTTTAAAGAACACCTTTTTAGTATTATTTGCATGTTTAGTGTTGTCTGCTTGCGCAACATCAAAAAAATCTACAGGACAAATGCAAGGAGATGTTTACACTGGAACTGATACAGTTGAATATTTAGCTTCAGGTGTTCCTGACAGAGTTTTCTTTGCAACTAATGAGTCAGTTTTGACTACTGCATCAAGAGAAACTTTAAGAAAACAAGCGGCATGGTTAAGAAAAAATTCTGATATTACAATCGTGCTTGAAGGACATGCTGACGAAAGAGGAACAAGAGAATATAACTTAGCATTAGGTGAAAGAAGAGCAAATGCTGCTAAAGATTATTTAATGACTTATGGAATTTCCTCGAACAGAATTTCAGTTCTGAGTTATGGAAAAGAAAGACCAGTTGACTCTGGCTCTAATCCTTTGGCTTGGTCAAAAAACAGAAGATCTGTTTCAGTAAAAGCAAATTAATTTTAAAAATTTTAGGACCCTTAATTAATACAATTAGTTAAGGGTCTTTTTTTTGCCATTATTTTAATCATAAGATTATTTTAATGCGACACATTTTAAAAAAATCTAAAATTGTTATATTTATTTTAGGTAATTTCTTTTTGATAACTTGCTCTTTCGCTGACAATCATAATATTTATGAAATAATAGATCAGCTTCAGAAAGATATAAAGACTTTAGAAAAAGCAGTATACTCAGGATCAATAGAATTAAATAGTGACAATTCTATAAAATTGAATTCTGATTTAGATAATAATTCAGAAGATGTTCTTACAAGACATTTATTAAAACTCTCAGAAATTGAAAATCAATTTCAGGAACTTACAAATAAGTTTGAGGAAATAAATTTTAAGTTAGACAAACTATCCAGCAGGATGTCAAAAGTGCAAGCAGATAATCAAGTAAGATTTCAAGACTTGGAAAATGTTGTGTCTTCTGATGCGACTACAAATAAATTAACAAAAAAAACAAATAATGAGCAGATGGAAGTTTTACCTGGAAGTTCTCAACCCCAAGATTTGGGGTCGATATCTTATAAAGATACAGCGACAAATGAAGCATCACAAAAAACAAATTCTGTAGACTCAACAGCTTTAGTGGTAACTGAAACTTTTCAAGCTGAAGAAAAAATTCTTCCAAATGAGTCTCCAGATAAACAATATCAGTTTGCTACAAGCTTTTTAAAAGTTGGTGATTATTCAACTGCTGAAAGAGCATTCAGAGAGTTCGTTGACACAAATCCTGAACACAATTTAGCTGGGAATGCTCAATATTGGTATGCAGAAACTTTTAGGATACGACAATTGTATACGGATGCAGCCTCAGCATATTTAGAAGGTTATCAGAGATACCCTAAAGGTGAAAAAGCACCTATAAACTTATTAAAGCTTGGTGTATCAATGGTACAAATTGGAGAAAAAGATCAAGGTTGCAAAATGATCAATGGTGTTGAAGAACAATATCCAGAGGCAAACCAATCTGTGATACAAAAAGCTAAATATGAGTCTCAGAAATTCGAATGCAACAACCAAAATTCCTAAATTTTTAAGAGATAACTTAAATAATAAAAGAATAAATAAGATTTATAAAAAATTTGCGACCTCTTTAAATTTAGATGAAAGTTTTGCAGTTGCAGTCTCAGGTGGTCCAGATAGTCTTGCTTTAGCTTTTTTATCTAAAATTTATGCAATTAAAAAAAATTTAAAATCAAAGTTTTATATTATTGACCATAAGCTAAGACCTGAGTCTACAAAAGAGGCTAAATTTGTTTTAAATTTGCTTAAAAAAAACTTTATAAAATCAGAAATATTAACTTGGAAAGGAAAGAAACCAAAGAAAAGTATTCTGTCAATCGCTAGGACAAAAAGGTATGAAATACTTTTTAAGAAATGTAATCGATTAAAAATTAAAGATATTTTGATGGGGCATCACGAGGACGATTTAATTGAAAATTTTTTTATAAGACTTCTGAGGGGTAGTGGAATAAAAGGTCTTACATCCCTAGACGTAAAGGCAACAATAAAAAAAAAAAAGATACTAAGACCTTTGATTGATATAAAAAAAGAGGATTTAATTTTTATTTCAAAAAAAGTTTTTAATTTTTATGTTGAAGATCCAACAAACCATGATGAAAAATATCAAAGAGTTCGAATAAGAAAATTAATGAAAAATCTTGAAAGAGATGGCTTAGATAAAAATAAATTAAAAAAAACGATTAAAAATTTGAAATATGCAAACAAGGTAATTGAATTTTATGTTGATAAAAATTTACGAGAAAACACCTCTTTTTTAAAAAATAAAAAAAGATTAATTCTCAATAGTGATTTTTTTCTCCAACCCCAAGAGGTAATTTTTAGAGCCTTTTCAGAATTATTAAAGTTAATTGGTGAAAAATATTATTCTGTAAGAGGGAAAAAAATAGAAAAAATTATTCAGGAAGTTGAAAATAATCGATTGAAAAGAGCTACATTAGGTGGTTGTATTATTGAAAAGGTCAATCAATCAATAATTATCTCTAAAGAGCCCTAAAATAATGCCACTTTACACAAAATGCCACTTGTTAAATTGATAATAATTCTTATTTTAGTCCCATGAATATGAAAAACATTGCAATGTGGGCTATCATAGTTTTTTTAACTATTGGTCTTTACAATATGTTTAAAAATCCCCAAACAAATATTAGAGGTGGTGATAAGGTTATATTCTCTGAATTCTTAAAATCTGTTGAAAATGGAGAGGTCCTAAAAGTTGAAATCCAAGGTAACAATATTAAAGGTGTGTATTCAAATGGAAACTCATTTACAACTTATTCTCCTAATGATCCAAATTTAATCGAAAAACTTTCTGAAAAAGGGGTGAGTATTTCAGCTGCACCTATTGAAGAAAAAATGCCATCATTATTTGGTGTCCTGCTTTCATGGTTTCCTATGTTGTTATTAATTGCTGTTTGGATTTTTTTCATGAGACAAATGCAAGGTGGTAAAGGTGGAGCTATGGGTTTTGGAAGATCAAAAGCAAAAATGATGAATGAACTTAAAGGTAAAGTTACATTTAATGATGTTGCAGGTGTAGAAGAAGCAAAGGAAGAAGTTGAGGAAATTGTAGAATTTTTAAAAGATCCAAGAAAATTTAGTAGACTTGGAGGAAAAATACCTAGAGGTGCTTTATTGGTTGGTCCACCAGGCACTGGTAAAACTTTATTAGCTAGAGCAATAGCAGGTGAAGCTGGAGTACCATTTTTTACGATCTCAGGTTCAGATTTCGTTGAAATGTTTGTAGGAGTTGGTGCTTCTAGAGTGAGAGATATGTTTGAACAAGGAAAAAAAAATTCCCCTTGTATAATTTTCATAGATGAAATTGATGCTGTTGGAAGAAGTAGGGGTGCTGGTTTAGGTGGCGGAAACGATGAACGAGAACAAACTCTTAACCAGCTTTTGGTTGAGATGGATGGTTTTGATACTAATGAAGGAGTAATAATTATTGCTGCAACAAACAGACCAGATGTATTAGATCCGGCTTTATTAAGACCAGGTAGGTTTGATAGACAAGTAGTAGTATCCAATCCTGACATAATTGGACGAGAAAAAATTTTAAAGGTTCATGTTAAAAAAATAAAAATGGCACCTGATGTTAATTTAAGAACTATTGCGAGAGGTACACCTGGTTTTTCTGGTGCAGATCTAGCTAATTTAGTAAATGAGTCTGCTCTATTGGCTGCTAGAAAAAATAAGAGAATTGTTACACTAAATGAGTTTGAGGAGGCAAAAGATAAAGTAATGATGGGAGCTGAGAGACGTTCTATGGTGATGACAGAGGATGAAAAAAAATTAACAGCTTATCATGAAGGGGGTCATGCGTTGGTATCCTTCAACATGCCAAGTTATGATCCTATACATAAAGCAACTATAATTCCTAGGGGCAGGGCATTAGGTATGGTTATGAATTTGCCTGAAAGAGATAAACATGGTCATTCTATAAAATATTTAAAAGCAAGGTTGGCAGTTTGTTTTGGTGGAAGAGTTGCTGAAGAAGTAATTTTTGGAAAAGACAATATATCAACAGGAGCAGGTGGAGGTAGTGGATCAGACATAAATCAAGCTACGCAACTTGCCAGAGCTATGGTAACTAAGTATGGAATGAGCGAAGAAATGGGACCTGTTGAATATGGCGAAAATCAAGAAGAGGTTTTTTTAGGAAGATCAGTAACACAAACTCAGTCAGTCTCTGAGGAAGTAGCAAAAAAAATAGACAAAGAAATCAGAAAGTTAATTGATGAGGGATATGACACTGCAAAGAAAATTTTGACAGAAAAAGTTGAAGATTTACACAAAATTGCTAAAGCTCTTATGACTTATGAGACATTAACTGGCGAAGAAATCGAAAATATAATCAATAAAAATATATACCCAGCAGATAAACAAGACTTAAAAGTAGAAGATGATAAAGGGTCAGCAATGGGTGCTCTAGGCCTAAAACCAAAAATTGTTCATTAGACTGAATGTCTAGATATTACACTAGAGTGTGTAATTTCTATTATGGTGCAAAATCTAAATTATTAGTTAAAAAAAACAAGACATTACCACTTCATAATAATCCTGAAATTTCTTTCGATAAAATAGAAATAATAACAAGAAATTCAAAAGAATTAATTTCTTTAAATGAAGTGAACAAATTACATGTAAATTTAAAGACAAAAGTAAAAAAAGATTTAAGATTAATTACAAAAAAGAAAATAAATATTAAAAACTTAAATTTTCAAACTATTCCTAAAATAATGGGTATTTTAAATATTACTCCAGACAGTTTCTCGGATGGCGGTAAATTTTTTAATAATGTATCAGCCAAAAAACAATTAAAGTTTCTTTTAAATTCTGGTGCAAATCTTGTTGATATTGGGGGAGAGTCCACTAAGCCTGGATCTAAAGCTATTAAATCAAAAATAGAATGGAATAGAGTCAAAAATATTTTAAAATTAATTAATAAAAAAAATTTTATATCACTAGATACTAGAAAATCAGAAATCATGGAAAAGGGAATTAAACTAGGAGTAAAATTAATTAATGATGTTTCTGGTCTTAATTTTGATAAAAACTCAATCAAGATTTTAAAAAAATATAATATACCTTTCGTACTCCAACACTCACTTGGTAATCCTGATGTAATGCAAAAAAATCCAAAATATAAAAATGTAATATTAGATGTTTATGATTTTTTTGAGGAAAAATTAAATAATTTACGTCAAAATGGAATTCATCATAATAATATAATCTTAGACCCCGGTATAGGTTTTGGAAAAAATTTGAAACATAATATGACGATAATTAAAAATATATCAATTTACCATTCTTTGGGTTTGCCTATACTGCTTGGTATTTCCAGAAAAAGATTTATAAAAGATTTATCTGGAAATAATGATAGCTCTTTAAGAATTGGAGGAACAATAAGTAGCAGTATTTTTGCAATGTTACAGGGTGTACAAATGTTGAGAGTTCATGATGTCAACGAAGTTAATCAAGCTATAAAAGTTTTCAAAGCACTGATAAATAAATAATGAAGTATTTTGGTACTGATGGAATTAGAGGGCAGGTAAATAGTGGGAACATTAATGGAGATATGTTCTTTAAGTTTGGACTAGCAGCAGGAAAATATTTCACAAATTTAAAAAAAAGAAAACAAACAGCAATTATTGCTAAAGATACTAGACTTTCAGGATACGCATTAGAACCTGCACTAGTTTCTGGTTTAGCTTCTGCAGGGATGCACGTTTATACACTGGGTCCTTTGCCGACTAATGGCCTTGCAATGTTGACAAAATCAATGAATGCAAATCTTGGTATTATGATCACTGCTTCGCACAATTTATTTTATGATAATGGTTTAAAGTTATTCGGTCCTGATGGATTAAAACTATCTGATAAAATTCAAAAAAAAATTGAAAATTTAATAGATAGCAAAGTTCAAAAACACTTATCAGATCCAAAAAAATTAGGAAGGGTTAAAAGACTAGAGACTGGAACTGATGAATATATTAAAATTTGTAAAAAAAAGTTATCAAAAAACTTTAAATTAAATAATTTGAAAGTAGTTTTAGATTGTGCAAATGGAGCTGGATATAAATCTGCGCCAAAATTAATCAGATCACTTGGAGCAAAATTAAAAGTTATAGGCAATAAACCAAATGGGTTTAATATTAATAAAAATTGTGGTTCAACTTTTCCAGAAAAACTGCAAAGAAATGTTAAAAAATTCAAAGCAGATTTGGGTATATCTTTAGATGGAGATGCTGACAGAATAATAATGTGTGATGAGAAAGGATCTATAATTGATGGTGATCAAATTATCGCTGCATTAGCTTTACAATGGAAAAAGAGAAAAATTCTCAAGGGAGGGGTTGTCGGGACCTTAATGTCAAACTATGGTTTAGAAAAATTTTTAAAAGAGAAAGGTATTAAATTTTTAAGAGCTAATGTTGGGGACAGATATGTTAAGGAATTGATGCAAAAGAAAAAATTCAATTTAGGAGGAGAACAATCGGGTCATATTATTTTAGGAAAATTTGCAACAACTGGTGATGGTGTACTTGTCGCTTTAGAGATTATCAAATCAATGAATAGAAAAACTAAAGCCAGTGATTTTTTTAATGTCTTTAAAAAAATTCCACAAATTTTAGAAAATATAAAAATAAAAGATGACAAAATACTTAAAAATCACCCTGTTAAAAGATCCATTAAAATTGCAAAAAAATTAATTAAAAATCAAGGTCGAATTCTTGTAAGAAAATCAGGCACTGAACCAAAGATAAGAATAATGGGTGAGAGTGAAAATAAAATTTTGCTTAAAAAATGTATAAAAATGATTTCAAAAGAATTTAAATAAATTGAGATTAAAGTCTAAAATTTTGATAATTGCTGGATCAGACTCATCTGGTGGGGCTGGTATACAGGCGGATATCAAAACTGTCAGCAGTCTTGGCTCTTATGCAATGACTGCTATTACAGCATTGACTGTTCAAAATACAATGGGTGTTAAATCAGTTATTTCAATACCAACTAATGAAGTTAAAAATCAAATTATTTATTCATCAAGAGATATAAGACCTGATGCAATTAAAATAGGTATGCTTCACTCTACTGAAGTTATCGAAAAAGTAGCTCACGCTTTGAAGATATTAAAAGTAAAAAAAATTGTTTTAGACCCTGTAATGGTTGCAAAGGGTGGTGCTAAATTAATTGATATTAAAGCAATACAAACTTTAAAAAAAAAGCTATTAAAAAATGTTCTTTTGATCACACCAAACATCCCAGAAGCAGAAATTTTAGCGGAGACTAGTATTAAAAATAAAGAGGATATGATTTTTGCAGCAAATAAATTGATAGATTTAGGAGCTAAAAATGTATTGTTGAAGGGTGGCCATTTAAAATCAAAAAAAGTAATAGATTTATACCTAAGCAAATCTGATTTTAAAGTCTTTACAAGTTTTAGGCATAGAACAAAAAATACCCATGGTACAGGATGTACATTATCTAGTGCGATAGCAACTTTTCTTTCATGTGGAAAAAGTATTAAGAGCGCTTGTGCGTTGGGAATTAAATATGTAAATTCTGCGATACTGACGAATCCAAACTATGGAAAAGGACATGGTCCTATAAATCATGTTAATTCAATGAAATTAAAACAAAAATTTAATTAATGAAAAATATTGTCGTTGTTGGTTCTCAATGGGGAGATGAGGGAAAAGGCAAGATAGTTGATTGGTTATCTGAACAAGCTGATGTTGTGGTTAGATTTCAAGGTGGTCATAACGCGGGCCATACTCTTGTAATAAATGGTGTAACTTATAAACTTAGACTACTTCCATCCGGAATTGTAAGAAAAAATAAAATATCAATAATTGGAAATGGAGTTGTCGTTGACCCTTGGGCATTATTAGATGAAATTGAGGAAATTAAATCAAAAGGAGTTAAGGTCGACACTGATAATTTTATAATCTCAGAGTCCGCAAATTTAATTTTACCTTTTCATAGGGAAATGGATGAAATCCGTGAAGATAGTGCGGGTAAAGGAAAAATTGGAACAACCAGAAGAGGTATCGGACCAGCATATGAGGATAAAGTTGGTAGACGATCAATAAGAGTAATGGACTTGACATCTGAAAAAAATCTAGATCAAAGGTTAGAGTCTGTTCTTTTACATCATAATGCAATTAGAAAAGGCTTAGGTAAAAAAATCTATGAGAAAGATCAATTAAAAAAAGATTTATTAAAAATTGCTCCTAAGATCTTGAAATACTCAAAACCAGTTTGGTTGAAACTTGACGAATTCAAAAAACAGAAAAAAAGAATATTATTTGAGGGAGCTCAGGGTATATTACTAGATGTTGATCATGGTACATATCCATTTGTGACATCCTCGAATACTGTAGCGTCAAGCGCCGCTACTGGTACAGGGTGTGGACTAAATACAATTAATTATGTTCTAGGAATCACTAAAGCATATACGACTAGGGTTGGGGAAGGCCCGTTTCCGACAGAACTAAAAGATGATATTGGCGAACTTTTAGGAACAAGAGGGAAAGAATTTGGAACAGTTACAAGTCGAAAAAGAAGATGTGGATGGTTTGATGGTGTTTTAGTAAGACAAACTATTAAAGTCTCAGGGATTAATGGTATAGCACTCACAAAGCTGGATGTTTTAGATGAATTAGATGAAATAAAGATGTGCATTGAATATGAATTAGATGGAAAAAAAATTAATTATTTACCAGCAGCAGTAGAGGATCAGCTCAAAATAAAACCTATTTATAAAACTTTTGATGGCTGGAAAAAATCAACAAGTGGTATTAAGAATATAGATGATCTTCCAGAAAATGCCAAAAATTACATTAAAGAAGTTGAGAATTTTATTGAGACAAAAATATCAAGTATTTCAACTAGCCCAGAACGCGATGATACGATATTAATCGAAAATCCTTTTGAGATTTAATTTACAGGTAATAAGTTTTTTGACTTTGCGAGTAAAAGCATATGTTTTTGTAATTTTTCAAAAGCTTTATTTTCAATTTGTCTTACTCTTTCTCTACTGATTTTATATTTTTTACTTAGGTCTTCCAATGTAGTTGGATTATCATTTAATCTTCTAGAATATAAAATTTCTCTCTCCCTTTCATTTAGGACTTGAATTGAGTTTTTTAATAAGTCTTTTCTTTGTTCCATTTCCTCTTGATGAGCAAATTTTAAGTCATGATCTAATTCTTTATCAACCAACCAGTCTTGCCACTCATCACCATCTTCACCAACTTGTGCATTTAGTGAGAATTCTTTTCCCAATAACCTTCGATTCATCGAAATCACCTCATCTTTACTAACATCAAGCTTGTTAGCTATTTCATCAACATGTTCATTTTTTAAATCCCCTTCTGTTTGAGGAGCTATTTGGTTTTTTAATTTTTTAAGATTAAAAAATAATTTTTTTTGTGCAGTTGTTGTACCAATCTTTACTAGACTCCACGATCTTAAAATATATTCTTGTATTGAAGCTTTTATCCACCACATCGCATATGTGGCTAATCTAAAACCTTTTTCAGGTTCAAATTTTTTTACTGCTTGCATTAAACCAATATTTCCTTCAGAGATCATTTCATTTACTGGTAATCCATATCCTTTATATCCCATTGCAATTTTTGCAACCAATCTCAAATGACTCGTCACTAATTTTTCTGCTGCTTTGATATTACCAGTTGTTTTCCAATTTTTTGCCAACATGTATTCTTCTTCTGCATCGAGCATAGGGAATTTTTTGATCTGCTCCAAATATGCAGATAGACCACCTTCATTACTTAAAATAGGCAAGTTATTATTTATTGCAGTATTCATAATGAGGTTATCTAATTAATTATTTATATTTTTCAATGATTTATTTATTAGTATTTCTTAGTATTTTTAAAATATTCTCAAGTTCTAAAGGTAAATTTGAGTTGAAAGTCATTTCTTTGCTTTTCGTAGGGTGAATAAAACCTAGAGTCTTAGCATGAAGAAATTGTCTATTAAGACTATTTAAATTTTGCTCTATCAACGGATTAATGTTTTTAATTTTCTTAAACTTTTTTTTATATTTATCATCACCAACAATACTATTTCCTAAAAAATTCATGTGAACTCTAATTTGATGGGTTCTACCCGTTTCTAGTTTGCATTCTACTAAACTTAAAGTTGGTGTGTGTTTATTTTCAAAAATTTCAATAGTTCTATAATTGGTAATTGCTTTTTTTCCTTTAGTCCGACTAACTTCCATCATTTGTCTATTCTTTGAACTTCGTGTTATTAAAGTTTCAATTTTTCCTTTAGAAGGTCTGACTTTTCCCCATATTAATAATTGATAAACTCTTGTTATAGAGTGTTTATTAAACTGATTAGATAAGTTTTCATGAGATAGGTTATTTTTTGCTATGACCACTAAACCTGATGTATTTTTGTCTATCCTATGTACTATTCCTGGTCTGAGTTCATCACCAATATTCGAAAGAGAGTCTTTATCGTAATCTACTAATGCGTTTACAATTGTATTGTCAAAATTTCCAGCTCCTGGATGCATCACAATACCTGCTGGTTTGTTTAGCACTATTATATCTTTGTCCTCATGAACAATATCTAATTTGAATTTAAATGGTTTAAGAGAAGCTTTTTTAGGCTCCGGAATTATTAATTCTACAGCATCGTCTTTTAAAACCTTTTTGGCAGGATCTGAAGTAACTTTATTATTAATCTTTAGCTTCTTATCTAAAATTAAGTTTTTTATTCTAGTTCTACTTATCTCAGTTTCCTTACTATTAATAAAAACATCCACACGCATATTTTTATTGTTTTCTCTTACAATCAAATTTATTTTTTTTTTCATAAAATGATATATTACTATTATATGCGCTTGTAGCTCAACTGGATAGAGCGCCTGACTTCGGATCAGGAGGTTCTGGGTTCGACTCCTAGCAGGCGCACCAATTATTCACCCATGTTAATTAATGTTCCTTTAATTCGAGCTCTTAAAAAAGATAAATAAAATAGAACTATTCCGATGATTAAATATATCAGGTTTAATAAATATGCTTGTTTCAAATTTGTATAGTCAATTGACCCATTTAAAAGTATGTTTCTAGTCTCATCAAAAATATAAACAAGTGGTAAACCTTTTGCTATGAATTGAAATAATTCTGGTAGAATTTCTATTGGATAATATATGCACCCCAAAGGAGCTAACAAAAATAGGGACGACCATGCAATATTTTCAAAAGATGGACCAAATCTAATTAGTCCTGAACTCACAAACAACCCAAGTGTTATTCCAAAAAGATATAAACTTAGGAATAGGAATAAAAGTGGTAATCCCAATTTTAAAATTGATACACCAAATAGAGGAGAGGTTAGCATTATCGCAGGAATCAATCCTATTAAAGTCCTTATCAAAGCAGTAAAGATTAATGAAATAATAATTTCTTTAAGTTTTAGAGGAGCAATAAACAAATTTGTGAAATTTCTACTCCAGATTTCTTCTAAAAAAAGCATGTTAAAACTAATGCTTGATCTAAAAAGAATATCGTAAAGTATTGCGCATGTTAAAATTACTCCCAAAGTATTGCTATAGTAGTCACTATGTATTGAGAAGAACTTTGAGATAAAACCCCACAAAATTATTTGAATTGTCGGCCAATAAATTAAATCCAAAATTCTTGGTAAAGAACTTTTAATTAAATAAAAATGTCTTAGGAAAAGACCATACATTTTATTGAAATTCATACTTTTTCCCTTGTAAGTTTTAAAAAAACTTCTTCCATACTTTTTCTTCCATGTTTTTTAATTAATTCCTCTGGTCTACCCTCATCAATAATCGACCCTTTATTCATCATTAAAACTGAAGAACATAGTCTCTCTACCTCTGCCATATTGTGTGATGCTAATAGTATTGATGTTTTATTTTCCTGTTGATATTCCTCTAAAAAACTTCTAACAAAATCACCCGTTTCAGGATCAAGTGATGCTGTAGGTTCATCAAGAAGTAAAACTTTTGGATTATTAATTATTGATTTTGCAAGACTAACCCTATTTTTTTGACCAGATGACAACTCCCCAGTTAATTTATCTATAAATTCGTAGAGTCTTAATTTTTCACACAGATATTCAATTTTTGCCTTATGTTTGTTCACATCATAAAGCCTCCCATAAACTTCTAAATTTTGTCTAACTGTCAATTTTTTCGGCAACTCTATATAAGGTGATATAAAATTTAATTGATTTAATAAATCTACACGTTGGTTTTCAATTTCGACTCCATTTATCAAAATCTTTCCTTTTGATGGTTTTAATAAACCTAAAATCATACCAATTGTAGTAGTTTTTCCACAACCATTAGGACCAAGTATCCCAATAATTTCATTTTTATTTACTTCGAAAGAAACGTCTTTTACTGCTTCTTTTGTATTATAAGTTTTTGATAATCCTATTACTTCAAGTGGTTTTTTCATTGAATCTTGATGCTCTTAATAACCTATCATTAATAGTTTTACCATATCCTCTATCAGGAATTTTACATACTGCAATCGAGCTATATTTCTTTTTTTTAATTTTTCTCAAAGTAGAATATAAATTTTTTGCAGCTTCTTTTAGATTTCCTTTTTGTGACAAAAAATAATAATTTGATTTACTTACTTTTTTCTTTCTAATCAACAAGCATGCTTCATTTTTACGAATATTTTTTGCATTAAGTCTGATGGGTAAACCTGGTGAATAATGAACCTTAAGTTGACCTGGTGAAACGATTTTTGAAGGTTCGTTATTCGTTGATATTTTTTTTCTTAGTATTTTTTGAATAATTGAAACATTTAAACCACCCAATCTTAAGATTTTAGGACTCTTTCTAAGGTCAATAATTGTTGATTCTACACCAATAGATGATTTTCCACCCTCAAGTATGTACTTTATTTTTTTTCCAAAATCTTCCTTTACATCAGTGGACGTAACAGCACTAACTTTAGATGAGGGATTAGCACTCGGAGCCGCTAAAGGAAATTCTAAAATTTTTAGTAATCTTCTCGTGACCGAGTGCCGTGGAAATCTTACTGCCAATGTATTTTTTTTATTAGTAATTATTTTTGAAATTTTTGATGATTTTTTAAGATTTAAAATAAATGTTAAAGGACCAGGACAAAATTTTTTATATAATCTAATAAAGTCATTGTTTAAATGACAATCTTTTTTCAACCTTTGAATATTCAGATAATGAACTATTAGAGGGTTATTTTTTGGTCTTTTTTTAAGCTTATATATTTTTTGACAGGCTTGGTCTGAGTAGGCATTACCCGCCAAACCATAAACTGTTTCTGTTGGTATAGCAATACACTCCCTTTTATAGAGCAGTTTTTTTGCTTTTTTAATATTTGCAAGATTCATTTTCATGTATTATCTGAGAGTATTATATGAAAGATAAAGATTTACCAAATGATTATGAGTCTTCGTCTCTGGAGGAATTAACTCTCGAGGCTAATAAAATAATTGAGGATTTAGAAAGTCAAAAAGATTTACAAAATTCAATTGAAAAATATCAAAATTTGATAAAACTTAACAATATTATCGAGAAAAAATTTAAAAAAAAAGCCATCGACATCAATACAACAACTAAAGAAAATATATCTAAGATAAGTTCAAAAAATAATGCAAAAAAAACTAAATAAAATTGCTAAAGATACAAATATTTTTTTAAAAAGATTTATAAAAAAGCAAAAAAAATCAGAACTGATTGTCCCAATGCAATATGGATTATTTTCGGGTGGCAAAAAAATAAGATCAAAAATACTAATTGACGTCGGTTCAATATTTAATTTAAATTATAAATCTTTATTAATTATCGGTGCTGCTGTTGAATGTATTCATGCTTATTCACTTATTCATGATGATTTACCATGTATGGATAATGATTTAATAAGACGAGGCAAGCCTTCTACTCATGTCAAATTTGGAGAGTCTACAGCTGTTCTTGCTGGAAATTCACTCTTAACTATGGCATTCGAAATTTTGAGTCATAATGATTTGAATATCAATGAAAAAACAAAAATTAAATTAATTAATAAAATTTCTGAGAGTTCTGGACATCTCGGGATTGCTGGTGGTCAATATTTAGATCTGAGCTATGAACATAAGAAAATTTCAAAAAAAAAAATAATTGAAATGGAAATAAAAAAAACTGGAAAACTTTTTAGTTTTTGTTGTGTAGCTCCATTAATATTAAAGAACAAAAGTAAAAAAGATATTCAAAAATTTGAAAATATTGGAGCTGATATAGGTTTGCTATTTCAGGTTGCTGATGATTTAATTGATTATAATGGAAACCTTTTAGCTGCAGGAAAAAAAACTGGTAAAGATAAGAAAAAAGGTAAAGCAACTCTTATTAGTTTACTGGGAGATAAAAATACTATTAAATATGCGAATAAGCTAATTTTAAAAATAAATACTAAGTTAAAAAAATATGGACCTAAATCTAAGAATTTAATCGAAACATTAAATTATATTTTAAATAGAAATAAATGAAAAAAAATTATGAATTTTTAGATCAGATTAATTTTCCATCAGACTTAAAAAAAGTTCCTGAAACAAAATTACAAAAGGTTGCTGATGAATTAAGAGAGGAAATGATCGATGCAGTATCAGTTACTGGAGGACATTTGGGTGCTAGTTTAGGTGTTGTAGAATTAAGCATTGCATTACATTATATTTTTAATACTCCAAGTGATAAATTAATCTGGGATGTAGGACATCAGTGTTATCCACACAAAATTTTAACAGGTAGAAAAGATAAAATAAGAACACTTCGGCAAGGAGGGGGTCTCTCAGGATTTACTAAGCGTTTAGAAAGTGAATATGATCCTTTTGGAGCTGCTCATAGCTCCACTTCAATTTCATCAGCTTTAGGAATTGCAGAGGCAAATAAATTATCAAAAAAATCAGAAAATGTTATAGCAGTGATTGGAGATGGTGCAATAAGTGCGGGCATGGCTTATGAAGCCATGAATAATGCAGGTGCCTCAAAGACCAAAATGATTGTGATATTGAATGATAACGACATGTCAATTGCAAGGCCTGTTGGAGCAATGGGAACATATTTAGCTAAAATTTTTTCTGGTAAAATTTATTTTAGTTTAAGAGAAACTATAAAATTGATTACATCGGCATTTTCAAAAAGATTTAGTGCAAAAGCGGGTAAAGCAGAAGATTTACTAAGATCAGCTGTCACTGGTGGCACTTTATTTAGCTCATTAGGTTTCTATTATATTGGTCCTATTGATGGCCATGACCTTTCTTCATTGATTCCAATTTTAAGAAATGCAAGGGACTCAAAGCATCAAGGTCCTATATTAATTCATATTAAAACAAAAAAAGGAAAAGGCTATTCTTTTGCTGAAGATGCAAAAGATCATTATCATGGAGTATCTAAATTTAATGTAAAGACTGGAGAACAGGAAAAAAGTTCTAGTAAAATACCGTCATACACTAAAGTTTTTGCTGATACTCTGATACAACACGCAAAAAAAGATAGTAAAATAGTTGCTATAACAGCAGCTATGCCAGATGGAACTGGATTAAGCGATTTTCGAAAAGAATTCCCAGATAGAACTTATGATGTTGGTATTGCTGAGCAACATGCTGTTACCTTTGCGGCCGGTTTGGCAACTGAGAATTATAAACCTTATGCAGCAATTTATTCAACATTTCTTCAGAGAGCATATGATCAAGTCGTTCATGATGTTGCAATACAAAGTTTACCTGTAAGATTTGCAATAGATAGGGCAGGATTAGTTGGAGCTGATGGACCTACACACGCAGGTAGTTTTGATACGACTTATTTAGCAACATTACCAAATTTTATTGTAATGGCTGCAAGTGATGAGGCTGAGTTAGTTAGAATGATTAATACTTCTACAGAAATTAATGATAGACCCTGCGCATTCAGGTATCCAAGAGGGACTGGCATAGGGTCAATATTGCCATCAATTAATGAAAAGATTGAGATTGGTAAATCTAGAATTATTCAAGAAGGAAAAAAGTTAGCTTTAATAAACTTTGGTGCAAGATTAAGTGAAAGTCTAAAGGCATCAGAAAATTTAAAAAAAAAAGGTATTAACATTACAATAGTGGATGCAAGATTTGCCAAGCCCTTGGATGAAAATTTGATATGGCAATTAGCAACAACACACGAAGCAATTGTGACTATTGAGGAGGGATCTATTGGTGGATTTGGTTCTCATGTAATTGATTTTTTATCAAAAAAAGGATTAATGGACTCAAATTTAAAATTTAGATCAATGAAACTTCCAGATATTTTTATTGATCAAGACAAACCTGAAAATATGTATAAACTCGCAAATTTAGATAACATTTCTATTGAAGAACAAATTTTAGATGTATTAAATTCAAATATTATCTTACAAAAACAAAAGTAAAGAGATTATCTACATTGTGCTTGATTCAATAAATAATGATCAAGTAAAACGCATGATAGCATAGCCTCACCCACTGGAACTGCTCTAATTCCAACACACGGATCATGTCTACCCTTAACAGATATACTGGTATTTTTTCCAAATTTATTAATTGTTTTTCTGCTCTTTAAAATTGATGATGTAGGCTTTACAGCAAATGAAACAATTATTTGTTGACCAGAAGAGATGCCACCAAGAATTCCACCTGCATTATTTGAGTTAAACTTTAATTTATTTTTTGATTTTGAAATTTCATCTGAATTTTCTTCTCCAGACAATTGAGCAGAATTCATACCAGAACCAATATTTACTCCTTTTACAGCATTAATGCTCATCATTGCAGATGCAATATCAGAGTCTAGTTTTGAGTAAATTGGTGCCCCCAGCCCCACCGGAATACCATTGGCTCTAATTTCAATTATGGCGCCACAAGATGAACCTGCCTTTCTTATACTTAAAAGATATTTTTCCCATATTTTAAGCATAGATTTATCAGGACAAAAAAATGGATTTTTATATATTATTTTATCATCCCACTTGTTTGTATCGCATCCAAGAATACCAAGTTGTGTAACTGCACCAGATATTTTAAATTTTTTACCTAATTTTTTTTCTAAAACTTTTTTTGCTACAGCTCCTGCTGCAACTCTTGATGCAGTTTCTCTTGCTGACGATCTTCCGCCACCTCTATAATCTCTAATGCCATACTTTTTAAAGTAAGTGTAGTCAGCATGACCTGGTCTGAATTTGTCTTTAATTTCATTATAATCTTTTGAGCGCATATCTTCGTTGTAAATGATCAAAGAGATTGGAGTTCCAGTCGTTTTGCCTTCAAAGACTCCTGAAAGAATCTCTACTTTATCACTTTCTTTTCTTTGAGTTGTAAATTTAGATTGACCAGGTTTTCTTTTATTAAGTTCTATCTGAATATCTCGTTCATTAAGGTTTATAAGTGGTGGACAGCCATCAATTATACAGCCAATTGCAGGACCATGAGACTCCCCCCATGTGGTGAAACGAAAAACCTTTCCAAAAGTATTAAATGACATTATTTATATTGTATAGATTATTTTGTTAAAATTATGAATGAAAAAAACTCATTAGGGCTTAATAAATGCTTTCTAGATTTAAATGATCCTTTTAAATTATTTGAAAGTTGGTACGAAGAAGCAAAAAAGAATGAAATTAACGATCCAAATGCTTTAGCTCTAGGAACTGCAACAAAACAAGGTGTTCCATCAGTAAGGATGGTGTTACTTAAAGGTTACGATAAAAATGGATTTGTTTTTTATACTAATCTTAATAGTCAGAAAGGAAACGAAATAAAAGAAAACCCTAATGCAACGATGTGTTTTCATTGGAAAAGTTTGTTAAGGCAAATTAGAATTGTAGGTACTTTGAGCCAAGTAGAGGATGAGGTAGCTGATAATTATTTTAATTCTAGAGCTTACGAAAGTAGAATTGGAGCTTGGGCATCAAAACAAAGTAGTGAATTGATCAATAGAGAGGAATTAATAAAATCATTAGAAAAATTTAAAAATAAATATCAAGATCAAAATAATGTTCCAAGACCAAATCATTGGTCTGGCTGGAATTTAAAACCTACAAGCATAGAATTCTGGCTAGATGGAGATAATAGAATACACGAAAGACTAAAGTATAAATTGACAGCAAATAATGATTGGACAAAAAGTCTTTTAAGCCCCTAAAAGTTTCTTGATAAACTAAAAGATGTTAAATTTTCAAGAATATCTCTTTCCTCAGAATCTTTGAACACTGATAATGAATTTGAAGATAAATTGATGTAATGTTTAGCTTTTTGATAACAACAATTTATGACATCGTATTTTTTTATTAAATATAAAGTGTAATTTAAATCATTTTGATTTCTCTCTTCTTTTGCAAAAGTTTTTTTAAGAGTTTCTTTTTCATCATTGTTAGCTTTTTGAAACAAAATAATTATTGGCAGTGTAATTTTTCCTTCATAAAAGTCTTGACCAATATTTTTTCCAAATAGTTTTAATTCTGAATTATAATCTAAAGTGTCATCAGCAATTTGAAAAGTTAAACCCAAATTTCTACCATAAAACTCTAAAGCTTCTTTCTCTTTAGTTTTCATTTCTGATAAAATTGCTCCTACTTTAGTTGCAGCAGCAAATAACTCAGCCGTCTTTGAGGAAATTATTTTCAAATAAGTTTCTTCAAGCATATCAACTTCACCTCTATGTTGGAGTTGCAATATTTCACCTTGAGCAATTATAGATGATGTTGATGATAATAGTTTTAAAACTTCAATGTTTCCATCTTCTACCATCATCTCAAAACATCTACTTAGAAGGTAATCGCCAGCTAGAACAGAAGAGTGGTTACCCCAGATCTTATTTGGTGTTTTTTTACCTCTTCTAATTGAACCATTATCTATAACATCATCATGCATCAATGTTGCTGCATGAATTAGTTCCACACAAGCTGCTAAATTAATATCTCTGGTACCTTTTGTATAACCACATAACTTCGATGAACCTAAAGTTAATAAGGCTCTTAACCTTTTGCCACCGGTATCTAAATGATAATCTGTCATTTTTTGAACCAACTCAACATTACTATCTAGTTTTGATTTAATTTTTTCTTCAACTTGTATTAACTTATTTTCAACTGAGTTTTTAAGTTGAAAGTAAGAGTTATTAATTTGTTTTTTAAGTTGTATTACGCTTCCCATAATGTCAGCAAATTAGTGTAATAAGTTTCATTTGATACTTATCAATTGACGCACCTAAATCTTCAATTATAAGGTGTCTTTATATTATAACAAAAATTCTATAAAGATTCATTATGCTCTCAATTTTTAAAAAGAAGAAAATTATTCCTCATATTAAATTAACTGGTGTTATCGGAAATGTTGGTAAATTTAAACAAGGTATAGATTTTTCAGGTCAAGAAGAGATAATTTCAAAGGCTTTTTCTGTAAAAAAAGCACCATGTGTTGCTATAACAATTAATTCTCCTGGTGGATCACCTGTTCAATCACACTTAATTTTTAATTTTATAAGACAACAAGCGAAAAAAAATAAAAAAAAGGTAATGGTTTTTGCTGAGGATATTGCTGCATCTGGAGGTTATTTGATTGCATGTGCTGGTGATGAGATTTATGCAAATTCTAGTTCAATTATTGGATCTATAGGTGTAATTTATTCGTCATTTGGTTTTACAGAGTTAATTAAAAAAATTGGAGTTGAAAGAAGAGTTCACACTGCTGGTAAAAATAAAAGCACTCTTGACCCGTTTCTTGATGAAAAAAAAGAAGATATAGAAAGACTAAAAAATATACAATTAGATTTGCATAAAGATTTCATTAACGTTGTTGAAAAAAGTAGAGGTGCAAAACTAAAGAAATCAGAAGTTGAGTTATTTTCTGGAGAGTTTTGGTCTGGAACTAAAGCTAAAGAACTTGGTTTAATTGATGAAATAGGTGATGCCAATCAAGTGTTGAGAGAAAAATTTGGAGAAGATGTTATAATCAAAAAATTTGAAAAATCTAAAAGTTGGTTGAGTAAGAAATTATCATCATCTAACGATCACGTTGATCAGGTCGCAAATATATTAGAAGAAAAGTCTATTTGGCAAAAATATGGCCTCTAAAAAAAGTAAAAAAAAACCAAAATTTCAAACTTTTCAGGATACAATTTTAAATCTCCAAAAATATTGGAGTAAACATGGTTGTATAATTTTACAACCATATGATATGGAAGTTGGAGCAGGAACTTTTCATCCAGCTACAACTTTGAGGTCGCTTGGACCAAAACCATGGAAAGCGGCATATGTGCAACCTTCCAGAAGACCGACTGATGGAAGATACGGAGATAATCCTAATAGACTTCAGCACTATTATCAATTTCAAGTTATAATTAAACCTTCTCCATCAAATATAAAAAAACTTTATTTAAATAGTTTGTCTACAATTGGTATTGATCATAAAAATCATGATATTAGATTTGTTGAGGATGATTGGGAAAGTCCAACTTTAGGCGCAGCAGGTCTTGGTTGGGAAGTTTGGTGTGATGGAATGGAAATAACTCAATTTACATATTTTCAACAAATGGCTGGCTTTGAATGTAAACCTGTTTCAGTAGAAATTACTTATGGTTTAGAAAGAATTTGTATGTTCACACAACAAAAAAATAATGTTTATGATTTAATTTGGAATAACGAAAATGTTCAATATAGAGAAGTTTTTCATCAAGCGGAGAAAGAATTTTCGGCTTATAACTTTGAACATGCTAATACCTCAAATCTGTTTAAAATATTTGATATGTTCGAAAGTGAGGCTAAATCATTAATAAATAAAAAAATATCGCTTCCAGCTTATGATCAATGCTTAAAAGCAAGTCATGTATTTAATATACTTGATGCAAGAGGAGCTATCAGCGTTGTTCAGAGAGCGGAATATATTGGACGTATAAGAGAAATTACGAAATCTGTTGCTTCAATTTGGATTGATACACAAATATAAAATGGCAGAATTTTTTTTAGAATTATTTAGTGAGGAAATTCCAGCTAATTTACAACAAAATTTTCGTGAAAAACTTTTAGAGGATTTTAGAAAATATTTTACTAATAAATCTATTAAATCAAAAAAAAGTTTTTCATTATCAACTCCAAACAGAGTAATTATTGTATTCGAGGGTTTACAAAAAGAAATTAAAGTTGGGTCTGAAGAAATAAAAGGACCCAAAACTAGTGCTCCTGTCGAAGCAATTGAGGGTTTTTTGAGATCAAATAAAATTGAAAAAAAACAACTTATTAAACGTCATATTGAAAAAGGAGAATTCTACTTTTTTAAAACACCCTCAAAAACGTTGAACACCTCAGATTTGTTAAAAGATTTAATTCCTAAACTATTAGGTAGCTACCAATGGAAAAAATCAATGAAATGGGGTGAATTTGATCTTAATTGGGCAAGACCATTAAAGTCAATTTTATCAGTATTTGATGAAAAAATCATAAATTTCAAATTTTACCATCTAATTTCATCAAATAAGACTTTTATTGATAAAGACTTTGAGGAAAAAACAGGAGTATTTAAGAATTTTAGATCTTATGAAAAATTTTTAAAAATACATGGGACGATTATTGATCAAACTAAAAGAAAAAAACTTATTAAAAAGGAATTCAAAAAGATATTAAGTAAAAAAAAATTATTTATTTTAGAAAATTCAAAATTATTTGATGAGGTTGTAGATTTAGTTGAATGCCCATATGTTTTGCTATGTGATTTTGATAAAAAATTTTTGTCAATTCCAAAGGAAATACTTATTTTGACTATGCAATCACATCAAAAATATTTTCCTACAATTGATAAAAATAATAAAATTACAAACCAATTTTTACTTGTTGCAAATAAAAAAGATCAAAAAGGATTAATCAAACTTGGAAATCAAAGGGTTGTTGATGCTAGATTAAGTGATGCAGAATTTTTTTGGAATAAAGATAAAGCACAAAATTTAGTGAAAAAAGTATCTGAACTAAAAAAAATTAATTTTTTTAAAGGACTTGGAAACTATTTTGACAAAGTTCAGCGAATGAGAAAATTAGGTGGAATGATATCTGATGAATTGTTAATTAGTAAAGAAAAAGTAGAATTATCAGCATCTATTTGTAAAACAGATTTAACTTCTGATTTAGTTGGTGAGTTTCCTGAATTACAGGGAATTATGGGAGGCTATTTTTCGGCACAACAAGGTTTTGATAAAGATATTTGTTTGTCAATAGCCGAACAATATTTACCGATTGGATTAGATTCAAATGTACCAAAAAAACCTTTCAGTATTGCTTTATCAGTGACAGACAAAATAGATAATCTTGTTGGTTTTTTTGGGATTGATGAAAAACCTACAAGCTCAAAAGATCCGTTCGCACTTAGAAGAGTGGCGCTCGGTATAATAAGAATAATAATTGAAAATAAAAAAGACTTAAAATTAAATGACTTATTGAATTATTCGATTGGCTTATATCAAGAGCAAAATTTTACTCTTGGTAATGAAGAATTAAAAAAAGATTTAAATAATTTTTTAAAAGATAGATTTAAATATTATCTTAAAGAAAAAAATATTCGATTTGATATCATTGAGGCATCGATTTCAAATTTTTCAACTAATAAATTGTTTTCATCTTTCGAAAAAGCAAGATGTATAAATAAAATAATTAATAATCAAATTGGTATAGATATAACATCAAGTTATAAAAGGGCATCCAATATACTTCAAAGTGAAATGGAAAATAAAGAAATTGAAATAACTAATTCAACTGATCCTGGTATTTTTAAAAGCGATTACGAAAAAAATTTGTTTAAAAAGATTACTGATATAAAGAAGTATTATTCAGATATAGATAATAATGAAAATTTTGAAGAATCTTTATCAGTCTTAGCTGGAGCAAAAAAAGAAGTTTTTGAATTTTTTGATAATGTAAAAGTGAATGAAGACAATGAAGATTTAAGAAAAAATCGTTTGGAACTTATAAATATGTTATGTAAAACCTTTCAAAATTTTATGAATTTTCAATTATTAAAAGCAAATAATGAATAAGTTAATTTTAAATTTTAAATCTAAAGATTCTAAAAAAATTAAAAATCCTCAAAATTTTTTAGGTGGTAAAGGTGCAAATTTATCGGAAATGGGAAGAATGGGTCTTCCAGTTCCGCCTGGATTTACAATTTCAACAAACGTCTGTGATCTTTTTTACCAAAACAAAAAGAGATTGAATTCTTCATTGATAAATCAAATTAAAAAAGAGTTAAAGATAATTGAGAAAGACGTGAAAAAAAAATTTGGAGATCTAAAAAATCCACTTTTATTATCTGTAAGATCTGGTGCTAGAGTATCTATGCCAGGTATGATGGATACAATACTTAATCTTGGTTTGAATGACAAAACTGTTAAAGCGCTGGCCAACAAAACGTCTAACGGAAGATTTGCCAAAGATAGTTATAGAAGATTTATTCAAATGTATGGAAATGTTGTTCTTGGGGTAGAAAGTTATCATTTTGAGGAACTTATAGAAAATTATAAATTAACTAAAGGAGTTTTGCTGGATACAGATCTTGATGAAGATGATTGGGATGGTTTGATAAAAGATTTTAAAAATATTGTTAAAGAAAAAACAAAAAAAGAATTTCCTCAAGATGTTTATAAACAATTATTAGGAGCAATAAGTGCAGTATTTTTATCTTGGGAGAGTAATAGAGCTAAAATTTATAGAAAGTTAAATCAGATACCATCTGAGTGGGGAACAGCAGTTAACGTGCAATCTATGGTTTTTGGAAATATGGGAAATGATTGTGCGACTGGAGTTGTTTTTACAAGAAATCCTTCTGACGGATCAAGTGATATTTATGGAGAGTATTTAATTAATGCTCAAGGAGAGGATGTTGTAGCAGGAACAAGGACACCGCAATATATTACGAAAAAAGCTAAACGAGAGGCAAAAGTTGAGGCACTTTCTATGGAAGAATCTATGCCAAAAGTTTATTTGGAGCTTCATAAAATTTTAAAAAAGTTAGAGGCACATTATAAAGATATGCAAGATGTAGAATTTACAGTTGAGAATGAGAAATTATGGATCCTACAAACTAGGTCAGGCAAAAGGACTGCAAAATCAGCAGTTAAGATCGCTGTAGACATGGTTAAAGAAAAATTAATTTCAAAAAAACAAGCTATTTTAAGAATTGATCCAAATTCTTTGGACACATTATTGCACCCTACTTTAGATGAAAAAAGTTCTATAGAGATAATTGCAAATGGTTTGCCTGCCTCACCAGGAGCTGCTAGTGGAAAGGTGGTGTTTACATCTGAAGAGGCTGAGAGACTTAACAATATGATGCAAGATGTAATATTGGTTAGAGTAGAAACTTCACCAGAAGATATCCAGGGTATGCACGCTGCTAAAGGAATATTGACTGCCAGAGGAGGAATGACGAGTCATGCAGCTGTTGTTGCGAGGGGAATGGGGAGACCATGTGTTTCAGGTTCAAGTGAAATTGATATTGATTATGAGAAAAAAATTTTCAAAACTGCTTCAATAGAAATTAAGGAAGGTGACATAATCACAATTGATGGATCTTCTGGAAGAATTATTTTAGGAAGTGTACCAACATTAAAACCTGAAATTTCAGGTGACTTTTCAAAATTAATGAGTTGGGCCGACAATGTTAGAAAACTTAGAGTACGAACAAATGCAGAAACTCCACTAGATACAAAAGTTGCAAGAGATTTTGGAGCAGAGGGAATTGGCTTATGTAGAACAGAGCATATGTTCTTTGATGAAGAAAGAATTATTTCTGTTCGAGAGATGATACTTTCTAAAACCAAAGATGATAGATTAAAAGCACTATTGAAGCTTTTACCGCATCAAAAAAAAGATTTTGTTGAAATATTTAAGATTATGCATGGATTACCAGTAACGGTACGTTTACTTGATCCCCCATTACATGAGTTTCTACCAAAATCTGAAAAAGAAATTTCAGAAGTTGCGGAAGTGGTTGGTATAAGTGTTAAAGAGGTAAAATCTCGAATTGACGAACTTCATGAACAAAATCCAATGCTTGGACACAGAGGTTGTAGATTAGGTATTTCATTCCCTGAAATTTATGAAATGCAATGTGAGGCAATTTTTAAAGCCTTATCAGAACTTAAAAAAAATAAGCAAAAATTTGCATTTCCTGAAATAATGATACCACTTGTTTCTACCGAGGCAGAAATAAAAATAATGAAAGACCTTGTAATAAACATTGCAAGAAAAGTACAAAAAGAAAATAAGGTAAAAATAGAATTTTTGGTTGGAACAATGATTGAACTTCCAAGAGCAGCAATCAAGGCGAAAGATATTGCGAAACATGCTGAGTTTTTTAGTTTTGGGACAAATGATTTAACACAAACTACTTTTGGTATTAGTAGAGATGATAGTGGAAAATTTTTAAACGATTATATTGAAAATAAGATTTTTTCAATCGATCCATTTATTTCAATAGATGATGGTGTAGAGGATTTAGTTGAGATAGCTGTTAACAAAGGAAAAAAACAAAACAAAAAAATCAAGTTAGGTATTTGCGGTGAACACGGTGGCGATCCAAAGAGTATTAATTTCTGCTCAAAAATAGGTCTTAATTATGTTTCATGTTCTCCATATAGAGTTCCAATAGCAAGATTGGCTGCAGCTCAAGCTGAAATAAATAAATAGAATTTAGTTAAGTTTAAATGATTCCAACTTTTTTAAAACCTTACCATACGAATTTTTCTAATTTAATAAGACTTGGAAGAAAATCAGATGGAGGATATGTTATTGACAAACGTGTAATTAGGAAAACTAGAATAGTTATTACTTGTGGACTTGAAGCCGAATGGAGTTTTGAAAAACAATTCCAAGAATATAATAAAAATTGTAAAATTTTAGCTTTTGACCACACGGTTAACAATAAGTTTTGGGCTGATAGATTTTTAAAAGATTTTATTTCTTTATTGTTATTGAAAAAAATTAAAATCAATCAAATATTAGATGTTTTCAAATTTTTGCAATACTTAACTTTTTTTAAGGGTAAAAATAAACATTATTTAAAAAAAATTGTTCCGACAAAGACAAAACAAAATAATCAAATTACAATTTCTGAGGCAATTGAAGATAATAAAGACATCGTTTTAAAAGTAGATATTGAAGGTGATGAATATAAAGTTTTAAAAGAAATCAATAAAAATTTTGATAAACTAAACTTAGTAATTATAGAATTTCATAATGTTGAAAAAAATTTGAAAAAAATTAAAGATTTTATTAATAAAACAAAATTAAGAAATATTCACATTAATGCAAATAATTATGAAACAGTTGATCGTAATGGAATTCCAAAAGTTATTGAGATGACTTTAATCAATCCAAAAAAATTTAAGATAAAAAATTACAAAAGTAAAAGAAATTATCCTATCAAGGGTTTAGATTTTAAAAACTACAAAAGAGGTCCAGAAATTAAAATCTCTTTTAAAAAATAAATATAACGATCAGCCATTTTTTCTTAAAACGGATATTGAACTTGTAGACTCTAAAAAAATTATAATTAATTTTTTATCTTTAGAGACTACCATATCACGAACTCTTTCATTTAGTAAAAAGTAATCATGTTTAATAACTTTATCTCTATTCTCATTTAGTTTAATGAAGTGAAGTCCTAAATCCTGATCGGCAATCTCATTTCCCATTGCTCCAATTAAAAATTCTGTATCTGCTTCATTAAAGGAAATTATTTGACTGATACCAATTGATGGATCAAAATATTTAATAGGTTCTTCAAAACCAAACTTTTTATGAGATTTATTTAATGGTGCTTCCTTCAATATTTTGTCTGAATAATTCTTTGCATAATGTTCTCCATACGATGAAATCGGCCATCCAAAATTTTTAACTTTTAAAAAGGGTTTATTATTTATATTGATCTCATCACCACCCTTAGGTCCATGCTCAGTAGATAAAATAAAGTCAAATTTTTTGCTGTAATATAAACCTTGTGGATTTCTATGACCCAAGGATACAACCTCTGAATTTTTATTTTGAATATTAATTTTTAAAATTTTTCCAAAGTCGCTTTTAATATCTTGTGAAAGGGGTCTATTTCTAAAATCTCCTGTAGTAAATAATAGGTTTGAACTATCAAGATTAGCAATTCTTCCACCTGCACCTTGGTGGGCCCAAAATCCATGATTGTTATTTTTATCAACGCAATTTAATGTTTGATAAAATAAATTAAAATCTAAAAATTTTTCATTTAATTCACTAAAAATAATTTTAAGATCGTAACAATTATTTTTTCTTTCGCCAATATATGAGACGTATAACTTATTATTATCTATGTGAATGTCCTTAATGCCATATTGCTCATGAAAATAAAATTTATCATATTTGATTATTGAATTAATATTTGAGTTAATTTTTACAAAATTTTCTAAGTTATTAAGATTTGTAAATGCAAAAATTCCATCATAAGTTGCGATCAGTAAATTTTTATCATTATTATAAAAGTCAATATATGCTGTACCAGTAGCACCACGATTACCATTAAATAAAATATCCTTAGTTGAATATTTTGAATAAGAAAAATTATTTAATCCATCAAGTTTTTTATCTTTAAATATATTTTTAAAAGTTATCCCTTTTTTATTAATTATATCATTTAAGTTTTTTCCATCTTCGAATAAGTTTTTTTGTATTTTAGCTAGCTGATTATTTCTAGTTTTAAGTTGATTTACTATGTTTGAAATCTCATTTTTTTTGGATGCTGAACTCTTCTTGTTAATTTGGTGACCAATGATTAATAAAGCAATTAAAAATGCTATTATTAAAAGATAAATAAAATTTGCTTTAACTTTCATCTAAACTCTCCTACACTTTATATCTAAATTTTACTAAATAAATTTTAAAAATTTTAAGCGACAAAAAATACTTTATAGGGGGCGTTCTGTTGCCAGGTGCCCCAAACCCCGTTTACTCAATTAATAAATTAATTAAGCAGCAATTGCGTAACTTTCGTTAGCATTTATAAATTAGCCCTTTACGGAGGAACAATTCCGAACGAAAGAATAGCTTTTAGTCACCCGTCGAATCTAGTTCACCCCCATAAGTTGTAATTGGTGGAGGTGGTGGGTACTGCCCCCACGTCCGCGATGGTTATTACGAAATTCGTTTATCGTCATAGTTGGAAAACCAACTTTATTAATATAAAAGGAATTGCAAGAGATTCAATAACAATCATGAAATTAACTAAAGAACAATCTGCGGAAATAAAGAATCAGCAGTCTCAAAATAATCAAACAAAAAGGGTTGTAGTATCAGAGTTGGAAAATATTCTTTATGAGGCAATACCAGCTTTAGATCATGGTTTTGTTAGGGTAGTTGATTATATGGGTGATGATACATCTATTGTTCAAGCTGCAAGAGTTTCTTACGGAAAAGGAACTAAACAGGTATCAACAGATTCTGGATTAATAAAATATTTGATGCGTCATTGGCACAGCACACCATTTGAAATGTGTGAGATTAAATATCACATCAAATTACCGATTTTTATAGCACGTCAATGGATAAGACATAGAACTGCAAATGTTAATGAGTATTCTGCAAGATATTCTATTTTAGATAAAGAATTTTATTTACCTGCTTTTGAAAATTTAGCAGCTCAATCAACAATTAATAGACAGGGAAGGGGAGATGTTCTTGAGGGAACTCAAGCTAAAGAGGTTTTAGAGCTTTTGAAAAATGATGCTGAAAGAACTTATTCTAATTATGAAACCATGCTTAATGAAAGATATGATGGATCCACCATAGATGATAATAAAAAAGGTTTAGCTAGGGAACTTGCTAGAATGAATTTAACGTTAAATACTTATACTCAGTGGTATTGGAAAACAGATCTTTTAAATTTAATGAATTTTTTAAGATTAAGAGCAGATCGTCATGCCCAATATGAAATTAGAGTTTATGCTGACATTATGTTAGATACATTAAAAAGGTGGGTGCCAATAACCCATGAAGCTTTTATGGATTACAGAGTGGGCGGTACAGAAGTTTCTGCTAAAGGAAACGTTGTTATTCAAAAATTAATTAAAGGTGAAGATGTCTCTTTAGAAAATTCTGGTTTGTCAAAAAGAGAATGGAATGAGTTAATGGAAGCTTTTAATCTTAAAGATAAATTGATTTAATTTTATTAGCAAAATCTATATAAATTTTTGAAATTTCGTTATTTGGATCTTCTTCAACTATTGGTTTTCCATTATCACTTGTCTTTCCTATTTCAGGTTTAATTGGTATTTCACCCAAAAATTCTTTATTGAATTCTTCCGAGGTTTTACGAACTCCGCCCTCGCCAAAAATTTTATATTTTTTATTATCATCTCCAATGAAGTAGCTCATATTGTCCACAAGTCCTAAAATTTTTACCCCTAGTTTATCAAACATTTTAATTCCTCTTTTTACATCTAGCAAAGCTACTTCTTGAGGTGTTGAAACTATAATGGCTCCATCCATTTTAATTTCCTGTGAGAAAGTCAATTGTGTATCTCCTGTGCCTGGAGGCATATCTATAATTATAAAGTCTAAATCTTTCCAATTTACTTTTTGGGTAAAAGTTCTTATCGCACTAGTCACCATTGGACCTCTCCAAATCATTGGAGTTTGTTGATCAGTAAGAAAACCAATGGACATACACTGAATGTCATATTTCATTATAGGAACTAGTTTTTGGCCATCACTTTTTGGTTTTTCAGTTATTCCAAACATTTTTGGAATCGAAGGTCCATAAATATCTGCATCTAGTAAACCAACTTTGCATCCAATATGTTTTAATGCTAATGCAATGTTAGTTGCAAAAGTCGACTTTCCTACCCCTCCTTTTGCACTTGAAATAGCAATAGTAAATTTTGTTCCAATAATTGGATTTTTTGTGAATACCTTTCGCCTACCCTCATTACTTGTTGCGGCACTTAGTTCTGGGTTTTTATATGACATTATTTGATCTTAGCTTGTTTTTGTGAAATTAGACACTATATAGATTATGTATGTCTGATGATTTTCAACAAAGAGGTGGTAGTCCTTGGGGATCGCCCCCAGGTGGAGGTGGCAGCGGTAATGGCTCTGGAAGTGGCCCAAGACCACCCGATGTAGATAAAATCATTAGAGAGTTTCAAGAAAAAATAAAAAAATTTTTACCAGGTGGAAGTTCATCTGGAGGAAAACAAGCCATTTTAGTCTTAATTGTTTTAGGTTTTGTTTGGTTAGCAAGTGGTCTTTATAGAGTACTTCCTGATGAACAAGGTGTAGTTTTAAGATTTGGAAAATTTGTTAAAACAACTCAACCAGGTTTAAATTATCATATCCCTTTCCCAGTAGAGACTGTTTTAACACCAAAAGTGACAAAAGTTAATAGGATCGATATTGGTTTTAGGTCTGAGAGAGATAGTGGTTTTTCATCTGCAGCAGGTGGTGTAGCAGATGTACCTCAAGAAAGTTTAATGCTTACTGGTGATGAAAATATCGTAAATATAGATTTTTCTGTTTTTTGGGTAATTAAAGATGCAGGTAACTTTTTATTTAAAATTCAAGACCCAGAAGGGACTGTTAAAGCTGCAGCAGAAACAGCAATGAGAGAAGTCATTGCAAGATCTAATATTCAACCAATTCTAACAGAAGGAAGATCATTAATTGAGACAGACACACAAGAAATAATTCAAAAAATTTTAGATGAGTACACTTCTGGAATTCAAATTACTCAAGTTCAAACTCAAAAAGCAGATCCACCAGATCAAGTAATTGATGCATTTCGTGATGTTCAAGCTGCAAGAGCAGACATGGAAAGATCAAAAAACGAAGCCGAGGCATATGCTAATGATGTAATCCCAAGAGCACGAGGAGAAGCGGCAAAAATTTTACAAGCAGCAGAGGCTTATAAAAAAGAAGTGGTAGCTAAAGCAGAGGGTGAAGCAAGTAGGTTCTTGGCTATTTACAATGAATATAAAAAAGCAAAATCAGTTACTCAAGAAAGAATGTATTTAGAAACGATGGAAAAAGTTTTGGCTGATATTGACAAAGTAATTATTGAGAAAAATGCAGGCTCTGGTGTAGTTCCATATTTACCATTACCAGAATTAAAAAAGAAAGTGACTAATTAAAATGAAAGCAGGAAAAATTATAGCAGGTTTAGTTGTTCTACTCGCAGCAACATTATTTTTTTCAATATTCATTGTAAAAGAAATTAATCAAGCAATCGTACTTCAATTTGGTGATCCAAAAAGAATAATTTTAAAACCTGGGTTAAACTTTAAATTACCATTTATACAAAATGTTGTATTTTTAGATAAGCGAATTTTAAATTTGGATACACCACCTGAAGAGGTGATTGCATCGGATCAAAAAAGATTGATTGTTGACGCTTTTGCAAGATTTCAAATTGTAGATCCTCTAAAGTTTTATATCTCAGTTGGAAACGAAAGAGTTGCAAGATCTAGATTGGCGACAATTATCAATTCAAGAATTAGGAATGTGTTAGGTCAACAAGAACTACAAACGCTTTTATCTGAGGATAGAACAAAACAAATGGCTTTAATTCAAGAAGGTGTAAACAATGAAGCACAAAACTTTGGTATAGAAATTGTAGATGTAAGAATTAAACGTGCTGATCTTCCTCAAGCAAATAGTGATGCAATCTTTAGAAGAATGCAAACAGAGAGGGAGAGAGAGGCAAAAGAGTTTAGAGCAAAAGGAGCTGAGATGGCAGTAACGATCACATCAACTGCTGATAAAGAAGTAACTGTTATTTTAGCAGATGCACAAAAGAAATCTGAGATCATGAAAGGAGAAGGCGATGGAAAGAGAAATAATATTTTTGCTAACGCTTTTGGCCAAGATCCAGAATTTTTCGCTTTTTATAGAGCAATGCAGGCTTACGAAAAAGCTTTAATCGGTGGAGAGACTTCTTTGATATTATCTCCTGATAGTGAATTCTTTAAATTTTTTGGAAATATAAAACCAAATTCACAATAAACTATTCATGAAAGAATTGATCATCGCCTTTGGTCTATTCTTGTTTATTGAGGGAATTTTATATGCCATATTTCCATCAAAAATGAAAAATATGTTAAAAAAATTAGAGCTTATAAAAGATAGCCAACTAAGATCAGGCGGATTAATCTTTGCGATCATAGGTTTTATAATTATTTATTATATGAAAAACTAAAATGAGCAGAATAAACACATTATTAATAGCGATTATTTTAATAATTGGTCCTCAATTAAAATCGTTTGCTCAAAATCATCCAAGTTCTTTTGCTGATTTAGCAGAAAAGTTGATGCCATCTGTAGTTAATATTTCAACGACCACAATAGTCAAAACACAAACAAATCCCTTTCCTTTTCAATTCCCCCCCGGGTCACCATTTGAGGATATGTTTAAAGAATTTGGAACCCCACAAGAAAGACCATCAGCGGCTTTAGGGTCAGGATTTATAATAGATGAAAAAGGGATTGTTGTTACAAACAATCACGTAATTCAAGATGCGGATGATATTATAATAAGAGTAAGTGACAAAGAAATAAAAGCAAAAGTTTTAGGTGCTGATCCATTATCAGATATCGCTGTACTTCAACTAGAAACAAATGAAAAATTCAAACCAGTTAAGTTTGGAGATTCTGACAAAGCCAGAATTGGTGATTGGGTAATAGCAATTGGTAATCCTTTTGGTTTAGGGGGAACTGTAACTTCAGGAATTATCTCTGCAAGAAATAGATCCATAGGTTTAAGTAGGTATGAAGATTATATTCAGACAGATGCATCAATCAATCAGGGAAACTCAGGCGGACCATTGTTTGATATGAATGGCGATGTAATTGGAATTAATACTGCTATCCTTGGAAGAAATGGTTCAATTGGAATTGGTTTTTCAATACCTTCGAATAGTGCAAAAATAGTCATTGATCAATTAATAAAGTTTGGAGAAACAAAACGAGGTTGGTTAGGTGTGAGAATTCAAGATGTTACAAAAGAAATTGCTGAAGTTGAAAAATTAGATAAACCTCGTGGAGCATTGGTTGCGAGTGTTGCAGAAAATAGTCCATCAGCTAAAGCAGGAGTAAAAGCTGGCGATATCATTTTAGAATTTAATGGTGAAAAAATTAATCAGATGAAGGAACTTCCTATGATTGTTGCAAGAACTGAAGTCGGGAAAAAAGTAGAGGTAAAAATTTGGAGAAATAAAAGAGAAATTGTTAAGATTATTACACTTGGAAGATTAGAAACTTCAGAAGATTTTAAAGTTTCAGAAAAAACAGAAAGCACGAAAGAAAAAGAGATAAAAGATTTAAAAATAACTGTGAGGCAAATTAATAAAGATGATATTAAATCAAGAAACTTACCTAGTCAAACGTCTGGGTTAGTTGTTACTAAAATGGCTAATGATAGTCCTTTATTAAGTACTGTTGAAGTTAATAGTATAATTTTAGAAGCTCAAAAGAAAAAAATAAGAAATGTAAATGATTTAAACCAAATAGTGAAACAAGTCTTAAATAGTAATCAAAAAACTATTTTATTAGTTATCTACAATAGCCAAAATCAAAGACGATATATTGGTGTTAAATTAGATTAATTAATGGATTTGAAATCCAAAATTATTTTAATTTATGGTCCAACTGCATCAGGAAAGTCAAATTTTGCAATTAAACTTGCTAAAAAAATTAAGGGTGAGATTATTAATGCTGACAGTATTCAAGTATATAAGGAGCTTAAAATTTTATCTGCTCGACCTTTTCAAAAAAACTATAAGAATATAAAACATCATCTATATGGTTTTAAAAGTGTAAAAAAAAATTTTTCCACAGGAGATTGGTTAAAATTAGCTAAAGAAAAAATTCTCGATATAAAAAAAAGAAAAAAAACACCTATTCTTGTAGGTGGCACTGGATTATATTTTAAAGCCTTAACAGAGGGTTTGGTAGATATTCCTAATATTCCTATTCGAATAAGATCCAAAATAAGATTTTTACATAAAAAGATTGGAGCAAAAAATTTTTTTTCAGAATTAGTAAAAATAGACCCTATATCAAAAAACTTTGTTGAACCTTCAGACACGCAAAGAGTTATTCGAGCCTATGAGGTCAAATTATTTACAAAAAGATCAATTTACGATTGGTTCAAAAGTACACGATCAGATTATGAAAATGATGATTTTTTAAAAATTTACATTGACTATCCAAGATTTGAGTTGATTAAAAGAATTACTAATCGAACAGAAGATATGATTAAAAATGGAGCAATTTCAGAAGTAAAAAAATTTATAAAATTAAAAGTTCCAAGAATAAAAACTGCCTCTAAAGCAATTGGTATTGCTGAAATAAGTGAATATCTTAACAAAAAGATTGAGATATCAGAGGTAATTGAGAAAATATCAATAAAGACTAGGCAATATGCGAAGAGACAATCTACTTGGGGCAGAGGCAATATGATGGATTGGAACAAAATAAAGTCAGAAGACCTAAATAAATTTTTAAGAAAAATTTAGATATCACGTAGTAATTCTTGACCAATTAGCACAACTTCAGCTAGATTGCATGAATGTCTAAATTATATACAGGTGCTGAAATTGTATTTAAATGTCTTGAAGACCAAGATGTTGAATTTATTTTTGGTTATCCAGGTGGTGCAGTATTGCCAATTTATGATGAATTAAAAAATCATAATACTATCAAACATATTTTAGTTAGACATGAACAAGGCGCAGGACACGCTGCAGAGGGATATGCCAGATCATCTGGCAAACCAGGTGTTGTACTTGTCACTTCTGGACCTGGGGCAACTAATGTTGTTACAGCATTGACAGATGCTTACATGGATTCTGTTCCACTAGTTTGTATATCAGGACAAGTGCCAACACATTTAATAGGAACAGATGCATTTCAGGAATGCGATACAACAGGAATTACGAGACCATGCACAAAACATAATTGGTTAGTCAAAGATATTAAAGATTTATCAAAAACTCTTCATGAAGCTTTTAAAGTCGCAACAACAGGTAGACCAGGACCAGTTTTAGTAGATATACCAAAAGATATTCAGTTTGCAAAAATAGCTTATTCAAAACCTAAAGCTGAAAAAAAACTTAATGGAAAATTATTAAATCATTTTTCACAAAAAGACATTGATATTTTAATTGGTTTAATGAATAAATCAAAAAAACCTATCATTTATTCTGGTGGTGGAGTTATAAACTCTGGACCAGAGGCGAGTAATGTTTTAAGAGAACTTGTTAAGCTTACAGGTTTTCCAATCACTTCAACATTGCAAGGTTTAGGAGCGTATCCAGGAGATGACAATCAATTTTTAGGCATGCTTGGTATGCATGGCACTTATGAAGCTAATAATGCAATGCATGACTGTGATCTATTAATAAATATTGGCGCAAGATTTGATGATAGAATAACTGGTAAAATTGATGAGTTCTCTCCAAAATCAAAAAAAGTCCACATCGATATTGATCCCTCATCAATAAATAAAATTATTAAAGTTGATTTAGCATTAGTTGGTGATGTTAAAGAGGTTTTAAAAGGTATTAACAAAACTTTGAAGAAGAAAAACTTAGATTTGAAAAAATCAAATAAGCAACAAATTGCTAAATGGTGGGAACAAATACAAAAATGGCGAACTAAAAATTCTTTAAATTTTAAGAATAGTGATGAAACAATCAAACCTCAACATGCAGTTCAAAGATTATATGAACTTACCAAACATAAAGATACTTATATTACGACTGAGGTAGGTCAACATCAAATGTGGGCAGCTCAACATTATAAATTTAATAAACCAAATCGTTGGATGACCTCCGGAGGACTTGGAACAATGGGATATGGATTACCTGCTGCTGTGGGTGTTCAAATAGCTCATCCAAAAAAATTAGTAGTTGATATTGCAGGTGAAGCTTCGGTTTTAATGACAATGCAAGAGATGTCTACAGCAGTTCAATATAATCTACCTATTAAAATTTTTATTTTGAATAATCAATACATGGGAATGGTAAGGCAATGGCAAGAATTATTACATGAAAAAAATTATTCTGAAAGTTATACTGAGGCTTTACCTGATTTTATAAAAATGGCAGAGGCCTATGGTTGCAAAGGTATAAAAGCTGAAAAACCAGATGAATTAGATGAAAAGATTACAGAAATGGTGGAGTTTGATGGTCCTGTTATTTTTGATTGTCGAGTAGATCCGAATGAAAATTGTTTTCCAATGATCCCATCAGGAAAACCTCATAACCAAATGATATTAGGACCAAGTGAGAAAGAAGAAAATAAAATCACTGGCAAAGGTAAAGCTTTAGTTTAGTTATGGCAAATCCAAAATCTGCATATAGTGTTTCTTCAAAAAAAGAAAAATCAGATACACACATCATTGTTGTTTGGGTAGACAATGAAGCTGGTGTTTTAGCAAGAGTTGTTGGATTATTTTCTGGACGAGGTTATAATATCGAGTCACTTGCAGTTGCTGAAGTGGATGCAAAAAAAAGTATATCAAGAATTACAATAGTCACGACTGGGACACCTCAAGTAATAGATCAAATTAAATTACAATTAAAAAAACTAGTTCCGGTTCATAAAGTAGCGGATTTTAAAAGGAATGATAAAGGAGTAATATTTAAAGAAATGGCTTTATTCAAAGTTGTTGGTAACAATACAAAAATCAAAAAAGCTATTATTGCTTGTAAAAAGTATGATGCTGTAATATTGGATAAAACAAAAAAATCAAATGTTATTCAAATTACTGCGCTCAGAAGAGAAATAGACAAGATGGCAAAAAATTTAAGAAAATTTGGGTTAGTAAGTGTTTCTAGAACGGGAGCTGTTGCTATGACGAGGGGTGATAAAGTTTTTAACTAAATAAGAGGAGAATTATATGAAAATGTTTTATGAAAAAGATACAGACGTAAATTTAATTAAGGATAAAAAGATTGCAATATTTGGCTATGGTAGTCAAGGACATGCTCACGCTTTAAATTTAAAAGATAGTGGCGTTAAAGAAGTTGTAGTCGCTTTGCGGGAGGGTTCCTCAAGCATACCTAAAGCAGAGTCAAAAGGATTAAAAGTTATGAATTTATCAGATGCTGCTGAGTGGGCAGATGTTGTAATGATTTTAACACCAGATGAATTACAAGCTTCAATTTATAAAAACCATATAGAGCAAAGAGTGAAAGAGGGAAAATCAATAGCATTTGCTCATGGATTAAATGTTCATTACGATTTAATAAAAGCTAGAAAAGATTTAGATGTTTTTATGGTCGCTCCTAAAGGACCAGGTCATTTAGTAAGAAGTGAATATGAAAAAGGTGGTGGAGTGCCATGTTTATTTGCTGTGCATCAAAATGGTTCTGGTAAAGCAAGAGATTTAGCAATGTCCTATGCCTCAGCAGTAGGTGGTGGAAGATCAGGTATTATTGAAACGACATTTAAAGATGAGGTTGAAACAGATCTATTTGGTGAACAAACTGTTCTTTGTGGTGGTTTAGTTGAACTAATAAAGAATGGTTATGAGACTTTGGTAGAAGCCGGATATGAACCTGAGATGGCATATTTTGAAACTGTTCATGAAGTAAAACTTATTGTTGATCTTATTTATGAAGGTGGAATTGCAAATATGAATTACTCTATTTCAAACACTGCAGAATATGGAGAATATCAATCTGGACCTAGAGTAATAAATAAAGAGGAAACTAAAAAAAGAATGAAAGAGGTTTTGGCTGATATTCAATCAGGTAAATTTACGAAAGAATGGATGGATGAGTGCAAAAGTGGCCAAAAAAACTTTCTTGCGACAAGGGCAAAATTAGCCGAACATCCAGTTGAAAAAGTTGGGGCAAATTTAAGAGCTATGATGCCATGGATTGGCAAGAAAAAATTAGTTGATAGTGATAAGAAGTAAATTTTAGTTCCAAATTGGGGTAAATTCAGTATTTTACTTTTGCAATCTAAACGAGAGGTTGTATATTTCAGAGACAAAAATTTTTGATATGGCTGATAAAGATAAAGTATTCATTTTCGATACAACGATGAGAGATGGTGAGCAATCACCTGGAGCTTCAATGAGTGTTGAGGAAAAAATTCAAATCTCAAGAGTTTTTGATGAAATGGGTATTGATATTATAGAAGCAGGTTTTCCAATATCATCTCCTGGTGATTTTGAGGCTGTAAGCGCAATAAGCAAAAGTGTAAAAAATTCCATCCCTTGTGGTTTGGCAAGAGCAACTAAAAAAGACATAGATGCTTGTCACGAATCTTTGAAATTTGCGAAAAGATTTAGAATTCATACCTTTATTTCAACAAGCCCTGTTCATATGAAGCATAAATTAAATATGACTAACGAACAAGTTTTAGGGGCTATTAAAGAGAGTGTTACTTATGCAAAAAAATTCACTGATGATGTTGAATGGTCTTGTGAAGATGGCACAAGAACAGACTTGGATTTTATGTACAAGACAATCGAGCTTGCAATTAAATGTGGCGCAACAACCATAAATATTCCTGATACAGTTGGATACTCAATTCCTGAAGAATTTGCCAAAACTATTAAACTAATTAAAAACAACGTTCCAAATATTGACAAAGCAATTATCTCCGCTCATTGTCATAATGATTTAGGATTAGCAGTTGCAAATGCATTGTCAGGATTGTCAGCTGGAGTAAGACAAATTGAATGCACAATTAATGGAATTGGCGAAAGAGCAGGTAATGCAGCCCTAGAGGAAATAGTCATGGCGATAAAAACACGAGATGATTTATTACCTTATGAGACAGGTATAAAAACTGAATTAATTAGTAAAGCTTCAAAAATTGTTTCAAATGCTACAGGATTTCCGGTCCAATTTAATAAAGCGATCGTTGGAAAAAATGCTTTCGCACATGAATCAGGAATCCACCAGGACGGAATGCTAAAAAATAGAGAAACATATGAAATCATGACACCAGAGAGTGTTGGAGTTAAAAAAACATCATTAGTTATGGGAAAACATTCTGGAAGACATGCTTTTAAAGATAAATTAAGTGATTTAGGTTATGCTGATGTAACAGATGATGTTGTTCAAGCAGCATTTGGAAAGTTTAAAATTTTAGCTGATAAAAAAAAGCATATCTACGATGAAGATATAGTCGCGCTAGTTGATGATAGCTTGATTATCGACAATAAAATTAATGCGATAAATTTAAAATCTTTAAAAGTTTTTGCTGGCACGGGTGAGCCACAAAGAGCTGAAATGACATTAGATGTTTTTGGCGATATAAAACATACTACTCAAACAGGGGATGGTCCTGTTGATGCAATATTTAAATGTATCAAAGAACTTTATCCACACGATGTTAAGTTGTCTTTGTATCAAGTTCATGCAGTTACTGAAGGAACAGATGCACAGGCTACAGTTAGTGTCAAAATTGAAGAAAATGATAGAACTACTGTTGGACAATCAGCTGATACAGATACTTTAGTAGCATCTGCTAATGCTTACCTTAATGCGTTAAATAAAATGTTAATTAAAAGAGAAAAGAAATCTCTTTATAAAAATATAGAACCTAAAAAAGTAAAAGGAGTGTTTTAATGGGCTTATTTGATAGAATGAAGAAAATCTGGAGTCAAGATATGGCAATTGACTTAGGAACAGCTAATACTTTAGTAGTTGTTAAAGGACAAGGAGTTGTTTTAAATGAACCTTCAGTTGTTGCAATTGTTGATCAATCAGGAAAAAAACAAGTTTTAGCAGTAGGAGATGAAGCCAAAACGATGTTAGGAAGAACTCCTGGAAATATTCAAGCGATAAGACCTTTAAGAGATGGTGTAATTGCTGATTTTATCGTCACTGAGGAGATGATAAAACACTTCATTAAAAAAGTTCACAAAGGAAGTACTTTTGCAAATCCAAGAATTTTAATTTGTGTTCCAACAGGCTCAACTCCTGTTGAAAGAAAAGCTATTCAAGATAGTGCTTTAGCAGCTGGTGCTAGAAGGGTTCAATTGATTGAGGAACCAATCGCGGCAGCTATTGGTGCTAATCTTCCAATATCTGAAGCAACTGGTTCAATGGTAGTGGATATTGGTGGTGGTACAACTGAAATTGCAGTCATGTCCTTAGGAGGTTTGGTTTATTCGAAATCTCTAAGAGTAGCAGGAGATGCAATGGATGCTGCAATGGTTAATTATATGAGAAAAGAATATAATTTGATGATCGGTGATAGTACTGCAGAAAAAATTAAAAAAGAAATTGGTACTGCTATTCCTACAAATAATAATACTTATGCAGTTAAAGGACGAGATCTAAGATCTGGAACTCCAAAAGAAGTAAATATTACCGAGGAAGATACAGCAGAAGCATTGAATATTATTTTAAAAGAGATGGTTAATGGAATTAAGGATGCATTAGAAAGCACTCCTCCAGAATTATCTGCCGACTTAGTTGATATGGGACTTACTTTAACTGGTGGTGGAGCTTTATTAAAAAATATAGACAGAAGGTTTTCTAAAGAAACAGGTTTGCCGGTTCACATTGCTGATGATCCATTATCTTGCGTTGCAGTTGGAACTGGGAAGGCCCTTGATCAAGAACAAACATTCTCGACTATGTTGACTGAATATTAAGAGTAATGGCCTCTAGCAGAGATGATTTTATAATAGCAATCCGTTCTGCTTTTTTGAAAAAAAGCACTCAGCAAAAATTTTCTTTACTCACTTTAGTATTTATTTCCATATTTATTATGCTTCTATCTAGCATAGACTTTAAAGCAGTAAGGTACCTGAAAGCTGGATTAAGTGAGGTGGTCTACAGATCATCTTTTATAGTTTCAATACCGGAAAACTTCTTAAAGAATTCAACAATTAATATTATTGAATACACAACTTTTTTTAATAAATATCAAAAAAACAAAGACGAACTGGACAATCTTAAATCTGATTTTGTATCTAACGAAATTATTCGGTATGAAAATCAAGAACTGAAGGTACTAATTGATGATTATATTTCAAGTTCAAACAAAATTTTAGCAAAAATTATTGTTGATCATAATAGCCCTTTTTTAAAAAGTATTATTATAAACAAAGGTAGTAAAGATGATATCAAAATAGGTACAAATATTTATGATCAATCTTATTTAGTCGGTCGAGTAATTGAGGTCAATTATAAAACGTCAAGGGTATTATTGTTGTCAGATTTGAATTCTAATGTCCCGGTAACTATTGCGCCACAAAATATTCAAGCAATAGTTACGGGGACTGGAAATAATTTCGGACAAATTAAATATATTAAAGCGGGTTTATCAGAGGAGTTAGTTAATGAAAGTATAGTTTACACTTCAGGTACCGGAGCAATATTTAAAAGTGGAATACCAATAGGTAAATTAAGATCTGAAAAAATTGGTTCTTCTAATAGATACAACGTTGAATTTTATAGCGATTTTACGCAATTAAAATATGTTTTTGCAGAAACAATTACTCAAATTGAAATTCCCCAGGTTGAACCAGAAATATTTCCAACTGAAGATAAAAGTGAAGAACTTGAAGAGTCAAAATTAAAGATTTTAGAAGATGAGCTTAAAATTATTGAGGAGACTAATTCTAAATTTATAGAGGAAAATGAAGATTTAACTAGTGAAATTAATGATTTAAACAACCAAATTTCAGTTTTAAATAATGAAATTTTTTTACAAAAGCAAAAAATCAATCAATTTAATATTGATACTCAAGAATTAGAATTTTTAAAGTTAAACTTAGAACATGGTCATAAATGTAGAAAATCTTTTTTTAATACTGATGGCTTTAATGTTGGAACTGAGGAATATAGGACTTGTGTTTTAAATGGAGGTAGAGCAGGTGGCTAACCTAAAGACAAAGGGAACATTTTCAAAATTATATACCTGGTTACCAATAATTTTATTATTTGTTTCAGTGCTTAATGAATTTGATTTTAATTATTTAAAACTTGAATATTTTTCTTTTAATTTTCCATTCATTTTAATTTTTTTCTTTACTTTAAAAGATTTTAAACATTTTGATTATCTTTTTGTTTTTTTTGCCGGTTTACTCAACGATACTGTTGTAGGTTTACCTTTGGGAATAAGCAGTTTATCTTATACTTTAATTTGTATTGCTACAGCTTATATAAGAAATATCACGATTAGACCAAGCCCGATGAAAGATTGGTTTTATTTTTTATTTATTATAAGTCTGATTAATTCCTTGAATTATTCAGTGTTAACTTTGTTTTTTTTTTATGATTTAATTTTAACAAGTTACATAGTCAATACGACTTGTACCTTTTTGCTTTATATAATTTTTGTATCAATATTTAAATATTATATGAAAGGAATTAATGATTAACTCTTCAAGCGATAATGTAAAGAAACTTAATTCCATCAATAGAAGAATGTTCATTACAGGTTCATTAAAATTTTTTATAATGATAGGAATTGTAAGTAGATTATTTTTTTTACAAGTTAAAGAGAACAAAAAGTATTTAACTCTCTCAGATAAAAACAGAATTAGAGAATGGAAGTTAGCTCCTGTGAGGGGAGAATTTCATGATTATTTTGGTAATGTTATTGCGGGAAATTTTGAAGCTTATCAACTTCACGTGATACCAGAGCAAGTTGAAGATTTTAGATATGTTATTTATCGTTTGAAAGATTTACTCGAATTATCAGATAACGAATTTAAAAAGGTATTAAAAAAGAAAAATGAAATAAAGCCTTGGGAAACTTTAATTGTTTCTGACAATTTAAGTTGGCAAAAATTTTCAAAGATTAACAATCATTTATATGATTTAAATGGTGTAAAACCAGTTATATCTATTTCAAGAAACTATCCTTTTAAAGAAAATTTTACACACCTAATAGGTTACGTTAGTCAAGCTAATCAAGATGATATTGAGTCTACTCAAGCCATAAAAAAGAATTTTGTTCCAGGTTTAAAAGTTGGAAAAGTTGGTTTAGAAAAAACATTCGAAGAAAAATTAATAGGCACAAATGATATCGAGAGATACGAAGTGAATGCTTATGGTAGAAGAATTAGTCAATTAGAATTTCAAAAAGGTGAAAAAGGTAAAACATTAAGATTAACAATTGATACTGAAGTTCAGAAGTTGGCTAATGAATTACTTAAGGATAAAGCGGGTTCTATATGTGTAATGGATATTTATACAGGTGCAGTAGTTGCAATGCATTCTTCACCATCATTTGATCCTAACTTATTTGTGTTTGGTATTAGTCAAGATGATTGGCAATTAATTCGTAATGATCCAATGAAACCGTTAGTTAATAAAACTTTACAAGGGAATTACTCTCCAGGTTCAACGATTAAACCTATCGTTGCTTTATCTGCCCTAGAGAATGGAATTGTTAATACAAATTTTACAGTCAGGTGTACAGGTAAAACCGAAATGTATGGGCAAACTTATCATTGCTGGAAGAAAAAGGGTCATGGCTATGTAAGCTTAAGAAATGCAATGAAACAATCTTGTGATACTTATTTTTATGAAATTGCGCGTAAACTTGGTGTTGATAAATTAAGTGAAACTGCAAAAAAATTTGGTTTGGGAGAAAAAGTTTTTGGTAATTTATTTGATATTGAAAAAAAAGGATTAATTCCAAATACCCAATGGAAAAAAAATGCACTAGGGAAAGGATGGCTATTAGGTGAAACAATAATTACAGGAATAGGCCAAGGCTACATTCAAACTACACCTATTCAATTATGTTTAATGACTGCTCAAATTGCTAATGGTGGTTATAAAATTTATCCTCATATTGTTGTAGATGACAAAGTTAAAGATCAGCCTACAGATAAATTTACACCACTTTATAAAAACTCAAAAAATATAAAAATTGTTCAAGATGCTATTTTTGGCTCAACAAACGAAGTAATGGGAACATCTTATCGTTCAAGAATTGATAATCCAAAATATCAGTTTGCGGGTAAAACTGGAACTGCACAGGTTAAAAAAATTACTGAGGAAGAAAGAGAGCTTGATCTTAAAACATTTCAGATTCCATATGAGCAAAGAGATCATGCTTTATATGTAGCCTTTGGACCATATAAAAATCCTAGATACGCATTAAGTGTAATTGTAGAACATGGAGGAAACGGAAGTACAACCGCAGCTCCTATGGCAACTAAATTATTTAAATTAATTATTGACCGACACAAGATCAGAGAGTCATTGGGAAATAAAAAATATTTGGAGATATAGATGTATCAGCATACAAGATTAACAACAAATAGACTTGGTTTTTTTCAAAAATTTAAAAACTTTGATTATATACTTTTGATTTGTATATTGTTACTCGGCTTTATTAGCTTAGCAACAATGTATTCAACAGATGGTGGTGAGATTAAATTTCATACCAAAAGTCATTTTACAAAATTAGCAGTATTTACTTTAATGATGCTAGTAATGTCATTTATCAATATTAAGTATTGGTTCTCATTAGGTTACTTGGCCTATGTAGTAGTGGTAGGTTTATTGGTTGGAACCTATTTATTTGGAATTACTTCATCAGGCTCGCAAAGATGGATAAATTTATATTTCATAAATTTACAGCCGTCTGAATTGATGAAAATATTTATTATTGTTTGTTTGGCTAAATTTTTTCATCGAATGAAGTTAGAAAATGTCAATTCAATTTATACAATTTTAACTTCTTTAATAATAATACTTCTACCAATGGGGTTAGTCATCGTACAACCAGACCTTGGAACTGCAGTCCTTATTGCTATAAGCGGAATAGCGGTATTATGGTTTGCAGGTATTAATTATAAGTATTTTATTTATACTATTCTTGGATTTGTAATCTCTTTACCTTTCGTTATAGCTTTCTTAAAGCCCTATCAAAAATTAAGAGTGTTGACATTTCTAAATCCTGACAAGGATCCTCTAGGTGCTGGTTATCAAATTATCCAATCAAAAATAGCTGTCGGATCTGGGGGTATATTTGGTAAAGGTTTTTTAAAAGGCACTCAAAGTTATCTAGAGTTTTTACCAGAAAAACATACTGATTTTATTTTCACTCTTTTTTCAGAGGAATTTGGTTTTGTGGGCTCTGCAATACTTTTAGTAATTTATGTAATTATCATTTATAGAATTGTTGCAATCGGAGCTAGTTCCAGAAGTTATTTTGCAAAGATTTTTTGTTATAGTTTTGGTGCAGCCATTTTTGTATTTATCACTATTAATATGAGTATGGTTTTAGGTTTGCTACCTATAGTAGGTTCTCCTTTACCAATTATGTCTTATGGTGGTTCCTCAATGCTAGCAACTATGATTGGCTTTGGAATTGTCATGAGCGCCAGGGTTCACAATCAACAATTAATTGCCTAAGTATAATTTGTCGCTTAACTTATTTGACAGATAGATTGTATATTTTTTTTATGAGTAAAAATTTACATGTGGGGATTGTTGGCTCAGGAATTCAAGGAGTATCCAATGCTTTATTTCTCCAAAAAAAAGGTTTTGAGGTAACTATATTTGATAGAGATAATCCCGGCAGTCCAGCAGCTTCATACGGAAATGCTGGCCACTTTTCACCTTATGCTTCATTGTCATTGAATAGAACCGATGTACTTGCTGATGTACCAGCAATGTTATTAAGCTCAACAGGACCACTTGCTTTGAAATGGAATTATGTACCGAAAATGTTACCTTGGTTTTTCAAGTTTATTTTAAATACAACAAAAAACAAAATGATGCATACCGCAAGAAATATGCATCAAATTTTAGATTTAGCCTTACCTGCATATGATGAACTTTTTGATGAAATTAATTTAGATGGTCTTGTTGAGAATAAAGGAATTCTCTACATTTGGAATGATAAAGATTTAAAGAGTAGAGATTTAGAAATTAAAGTTAGAGATGAACTTGGTGTAAAACAACAACTGGTCAATAAATCTGAAATTCACGATCTAGAACCTAACATAAAACCTTTTTATCATGCGGGAGTTTATTATCCATATGCAAGACATGCCCGAAACCCTAAAAAAATCTTACTTAAATTATTTGAATTATTTTTAAAAAAGGGTGGAAAGTTTGAAAAGAAAAATATTAATGATATTGAGTTTGATACAGAAAAACCAGTTTTTGTAACTGATGGTGAAAAATATACTTTTGATAAAATTATAATTGCTTGTGGAGCTTTCTCAAAAAAATTAACAGATAATTTAGGTGAACGAATTCCTCTTGATACTGAAAGAGGTTACCATGTTCACTTCAAGGATTGTGATCACCTTTTAAGTAGACCCGTTATTTTTTCTAATAGAGGATTTGGTATTACTCCCATGGAACAGGGATTAAGAGTGGTCGGTACTGTTGAGTTTGGTGGATTAGAAAATCCAATTTCAAAATCTAGAATAAAAAATTTAATTAATAATGCAAAGTATATGTTAGGTGATCTTCCAGAACATGAAGACGAGTGGTTAGGTTTTAGACCTACGTTACCTGATTTTTTACCAGTGATGGGTCCCTCTAAGAATTATAAAAATGTATTTTATTGTTTTGGACATCATCATTTAGGATGGACATTGGGCCCGATTTCTGGAAAGATTGTCTCTGGAATGATAGCTAAAGAAAATACAAATCTAAATTTAGATCCTTATAGCTCAATAAGATTTAGTTAATAAAATGCAAAATACCAAGGCATATTTAATGCTAGTATGTGCAACATTATTTTGGGCTGGAAATTTTATGGTTGGTAAGTTGGCTTTTTTTTCCAATATTCCACCAATGACATTAGTCTTTTTTCGATGGTCTTTAGTTTGGTTGATATTATTACCGTTTACTTATAGTGAAATCGTTAGACATAAAAAAATTATTCTAGAAAATTTACCATTATTATTTTTTTTAGCGTTAACAAGTGTAGGCTTATTTAATTCTTTTACATATTTATCGTTAGTGCATACACAAGTGATTAATGCTTCTCTTTTCAATACAGCAATCCCCGCAATCATAATTCTATTGTGTTTTTTATTTCAAATAGAAAAAACAAATAAATATCAAATTGTAGGTTTGGTAATTTCTGTTTTGGGAATTTTATCTATTATTACTAGACTTAACTTAGAAATTATTTGCTCATTAAATTTTAACAAAGGGGATTTAATAATGATAGGTGGGGTAATTTCGTGGGGCTTGTATTCAGCTTTTCTTAAAAGAAAAAAATTCGACTTACCACTTCTTACTTTAGTTCATGTTCTGTGCACTTTTGGATTAATATTTATTTTTCCTCAATTTATGTACGAATTTGCTCAAGGACAAAAAATAGAAATTAATCAAAACTTATTTTATATTCTTATTTTCTTGGCTTTATTTCCTAGCATTGGCTCTTACTATTGTTGGGCAGGAGCTGTTTCTATTATTGGAGCGAACAGAGCTGGAATATTTTTGTCTTTAATCCCATTATTTAGCACTTTGATGGCGATATTCTTTTATAATGAGCAGTTTAAATTTTTTCACTTGATTGGGGCAATTTTAATTATATTAGGTTTATTTTTATCAAATAAAGAAATTAAAAATGCTTAAAGTTGCAATATTAGACGATTATCAAAATGTTTCTCAACAATTTGTAGATCTTGAAAAACTTTCAGGAAAATATGAGATAAAAATTTTTAGTGAGCCATTTGAGGATGAGGCTGATGTCATAGATAAATTGGCTGATTTTGAGGCATTATTAGTCATGAGAGAAAGAACACCAATTACAAAAAATATAATAGAAAATTTGTCTAAACTAAAATTTATAATCACTAGCGGGTTAAGAAACAAATCAATAGACTTGGATGCTGCCAAAAAAAGAAAGATTATTATTAGTGGAACAGAGAGCAATATAAACCCAACACCAGAATTAACTTGGGCTTTGATTCTTGGCTTAGCTAGAAATATTAAAGAAGAAATAGATAATATGTATCAGGGTTACTGGCAAACAACAGTTGGTGTTGAACTTAAAGGAAAAATTCTTGGAATAATTGGGCTTGGAAAAGTAGGTTCCCAAGTTGCAAAGATAGGTAAAGCTTTTGGTATGCAAGTAATGGCTTGGAGCGAAAATCTTAATCTTGATAAATGTAAAGAGCTAGATGTTTTACCTTGTACCAAAGAAGATTTAATTAAAAATTCTGATTTCTTATCCATTCATGTCCAGGGCGGTGATAGATATAAAAATTGTATTACATTAAAAGACCTAGATAAAATGAAAAAAACTTCTTTTTTGATCAACACCTCGAGAGGTCCAATAATTAATGAAGACGATTTAATCATCGCTTTATCCACAAATGTAATTGCAGGTGCTGGATTGGATGTTTATGAAAAAGAGCCTTTGCCAGAAAATAATAAACTAAGATTTTTACCTAATGCTTTATTAACACCTCACTTAGGATATGTGACCGCAGAAAATTATAATGTTTATTATAGTCAAATGATTGAGTCACTTGAAGCTTGCGCAAGCGGTAAGCCGATCCGTGTAATCGATTAGTTATGGATTTATCAGTTGTAAATCATAAAGATTATTTTGCAAAAATTGGTGATGATCACAAGTTCCCAATTAATAAATTTGGAGAACTTGCAAAATATTTAATTGATAAAAAGATAGTTAAAAAATTTTATCAACCCTATGCATGCTCTAATGAAACTTTAAAAAGAGCTCATTCTGAAAAATATATTAAGGATGTTAAAAATAAAACCTTAGACCAAAATACAATTAAGAAAATTGGATTTCCATTGGTTGATAGTGTTATTCAAAGGTCTTTAGTTGCAACTGGTGGAACAGTGCTTGCCACAAAGCTTGCAATTAAAAATGGTGTTGCATGCAATACTGCGGGCGGCAGTCATCATGCAAATTATGATGGGGGCGCAGGTTATTGTGTATTTAATGATGTAGCAGTTGCAGCTCAATATTTATTGGATCGTGGTTTAGCTGGCAGAATTTTAATAGTTGATTTAGATGTTCACCAAGGCAATGGTAATGCTGATATTTTTACTGATAACAAAAATGTTTTTACTTTTAGTATGCATTCAAAATCAAATTATCCAGCAAAAAAATCTATCAGCGATCTTGATGTTGAGCTTGATGATAATATGGAGGATGCTCAATATATAAAGATACTTGATTTCTATTTAAATCAGTTAAACGATGAAAATTTTGATTTTGTTTTTTATATTGCTGGGGTTGATATTCATCACAATGACCGATTAGGTAAATTAAAAATTTCAGATAAAGGAATTAAAAAAAGAGATGAAATGGTAACAAAAAATTTCTTTTCACAAGGAATTCCTTTGTGTGGTGTACTTGGTGGTGGTTACAATAAAGATTTTAACAAATTAGTTGAATTACATTCTATTTTACATCAATCTTGTGCTAAATTAATAAAATGACAAAAAAGAATCCAAATCTTACTGCTGAACAAAAATTGATAATGTTTGAGGATGGTACAGAACGTGCTGGTAGCAGTGAATTAAATAATGAAAAAAGAGAGGGGAGTTATCATTGTGCCAATTGTGGCATTAAGCTATTTGAATCAAAAGCAAAATATGAAAGTGGATCAGGCTGGCCTTCATTTTTTCAATCCTTACCAGATGTGTTTGAGACCAAAACCGATCACTTAATCGGTTATGCTAGAACAGAGTATCATTGTAAAAATTGTAATGCTCACCATGGTCATATTTTTGATGACGGTCCTCAACCTACGGGCAAAAGGTATTGTAACAATGGTGTTTGTTTAGTTTTTCATGAAAAAGAGAACCAATGATTTTAAAGTATATAAGCTTTTTAATTGGTCTTACATGGTCATATTCTTTAATTAAAACACAATCTATTTTTAGTAAAAAAACAGGCTTAATTTTTAAAATATTTATTTCCAAAGTTTCTTGGCTGACTTTTTTAGTTGCAATTTACTTTGGATATAAGAATTTTTCTGTACAATTGACTTTAACTGGTGTTGTGGTTTCCGTTGTAATTGTACATGTAGGATTTATGTTTCTTAGTAAATTTTTAAAATCAAAATTTACTGACAAACAATTAATTTTTTCTAAAAACTTTTTTGAATATTCCTTAATTGCATGGATATTATATTACTTTATATACTAGATAATTACCTATTTTGGTCGCTCTAACATAACTAAATATTGTTTTTTTTTAAAATTATAGATAAAATTTAGTATGTTTGAAAAATTAGAAGAATTAGCAAAAAATAATAAGAAGATATCGGACTTCCATATAAGAAGTGGCTGGCCTTTAGCTTTTAGACAAACTGGAGAAATTCATAAAGTTCCGGAAGTCATGGTTAAAGCACAAGATCTTCAGGATTTATTGTCTACCAATTGTAATGAAGTAGAGATGAAAAGATTTAACGACACACATGAACTTGACTCATCTGTTACTTTAAGTGGATTGAGATTTAGAGCGAATTTTTATAAAACTATTACTGGACCAGCAGCTGTACTAAGAAGAGTTGAAAGTGTTATTCCAGAGATGGGTCAGTTTGATCTACCACAAGTTCTCTATGATATTATTGATATGCACAAAGGACTTGTATTGGTAACAGGACCAACGGGCTCAGGAAAATCAACAACTCTCGCTGCAATCATTAATGAAATTAATAAAACTAGAACTTCAAATATAATCACTGTAGAAGATCCTGTTGAATTTATTCATAAAGACGCAAAGAGCATAGTTTCTCATAGGGAAGTTGGTAAACAAACGCAAACTTTTGCTAGTGCTTTAAAAGCTGCACTCAGGGAAGACCCTGATGTAATTCTTGTTGGTGAAATGAGAGATTTAGAAACTGTATCCCTTGCATTAACCGCAGCTGAAACAGGCCACTTAGTTTTTGGAACATTGCACACTAGTGGTGCACCAAATACTATTAATAGAATAATTGACGTATTCCCACCTGAACAACAAGCACAAATTAGAGCTCAGATTTCAACATCTTTAAAAATGGTAGTAACCCAAAGACTTCTTAAAACTAAAGATGGCCAAGGTCGTTGTGGTGCTTTTGAAGTGATGAAGTGTACAGCCCCAATTCAAAACTTAATTAGAGAAGCAAAAATTCATCAAATCCCAAGCATCATGCAAACAGCCGTAAAAGATGGAATGATCACAATGGCAAAATCATTGGAGGAATTAGTTAAAGCTGGAAAGATAGATGCTGGGGCAGGAAAAGAACATTAAAGGATTCAATTTACTTGAGTTACTAGTTGTTATTGCGATTATAGGAGCTATTTCAGCCGCCGCATATCCAAACTTTTCAAAATGGAGCAAAGAAAGAAAAGTCAGATATGGTACGGAAAAACTTTTGAGAGTTTTAAAGGATATTAAGGTTCAAACCGATAGATCAACTTTTGCTTATGTTCAAGTACTTTTTACAAACGATAAAAATGAATTAACTATTCAGACAAAAGGAATGACTATGCAAACCCTTGCAACGAAAATGAATAATGGAGCAGATGAATGGAATAATAATCCTAGTTCTAGATGTGATACTGTTTCCACAGAGGGAGAAGATGCTTATTGGGATACCGATAGAGATAGTACAAGTACTGAAATTAAGAATGCTGTCTACACTGAAAAGATTTCTGAAATAACTAGTAATATACGATCTGGGGCGATTTGTTTTGCAAGAAACGGCAAATTCTTTGAGGCTAGTGAAGAACTGGAGATCGATAACACCAGTGTTCCATATGGATTTATTTTAATTTGTCAGAGAGACTCTAAAAATTCATTTTGTCCAGTTGATTATGGACAACAAAATTTATCAGAGATCAAACCTGATCTTCCAGTACCAAGCAGCACTGAGTTTTTAAGAACAATAAATTGGACAAGATTTGGAGAATTTTCAATGAATACTTTTAAAAAATGTTATAACGATGGACGTCTTCATATTGGTGGTTACTGGGACGATGCTGAGGAGGATGAAAAAAAATGTCCAACATAAAAAAAATTTTAGGTTTATCACTTTTAGAAGCTCTTATTTCAACAGCTATTGTTGGAATAGGATTTATCGCAATACTTCAAATGACCAATTATTCTGTACAATCTATTTACACCTCTGGGGAGAGAACCAAAGCTAATTATTTAACAAATATGATTGCAGAGGATGTAATCGGTCACAGAAACATAACAACGGGAGATGCAAGAAATTTTTCTGATTGGCTCGCTAACACTGACAATCAATTTGACTCTCAATATTGTCTCAATACAGCACAAGGTCAGGCTTCTGCAAATACTGGCAACGTATACGGCACTGATGTGCTTGATGGTCCGTCAATGAAGCAAAGAAAATGGATGGCTATGTTAAGTAATAAAAAATATCTAAATTGCAGAGGTACAAGAGAACAAAGAAATTTTAGAATATTTAAAGTGGGAAGTCGATGGAGTCCACCAGAATTGAATACATTAAGAAATAATAATTCTACAACAATAAACATCGGACCAGATCAAACAGAAGTCAATGTGCCAATTGTGACTGAAGATGTAATTTATATTGGTAGGGTTCAAATGAATTTAAATGATGGAAAAAAAAGGAAATTTTTATATTTTCAATCAGACTATATATTAAAACCATGATCAAAAAAAACTATAAAAGTGTTGCAGGTTTGACCTTAATTGAAATACTTATTGGTATAGTTATAACCACTATCATGATGGGTGCAATGTACACATCTTATGCAGTTGTTAATCAATCTTATTCTCAGGTGAGTGCAAAAGCTAAAATAAGCAAAGGCAGTAGAGATTTGATAACAATGCTAATGAGAGATGTTCGTATGGCAGGCTTTAAATACTATGCAGGAACACACGAGATCGAAAAATATAAACAAGACACAGCTGTCGGTGCATGTGCTGCAGAGGGGGGAGTTACTTTGCCAAAATTAAGTAATTTACTCTTTGAAAATGGATACGATGATCCATCATTAAGTCATAATCCTTTAGTAATAAGAAATTCCACTCAAGGATTTAATACTGTTGGATCTGCCACTGTTGGTCAAGGTGAAGTATGTTGTGACTCAATTCAAATTGTTTTTGAGGACTTCAATCAGAATAATTTACTACAACCTTATAGAAAATTTAGGATAACTTATTATGCAAAACCTAATGAAGAGCGATCGTACGCTGCTTACAAACGTGTTGAAAGTTACATTAAACCTAGAGAGGGATGTACTTTTGCAGCCGTTCCACAAGAAGGCCAGTCATTTCTTCAAGCAGCTAGAGGAGTATGGAGTGCTACACAAAGCGCGGATTGTCCTGAATGTACACCAGAGGTATTAATAAGAAATAATATAGAAGATATGGAATTTATTCCTTTTGATGAAAATGGAGTTATAATTAAAAATGATTCAAATCAATACCCTGCTCCAGAAATTGAGGGAATAAGAGATAGAATGCTTGATATAAGAGGAGTTGATATAAGGATTACTTTTAGATCAAAAAACCCTTTTTTCACAAGAGAACGAAGAGCACCTAGAGAAGTTATTGGATTTACACCAAACAGATCATCTTTAAATGAAGACCAGTATTTAAGAGATTCTGTAATAGTAACTGTACATACTAGAAATATTGGAGGAGAAGATTTTTGATTACTAAAAATAAACAAAAAGGATTTGCATTAGTTTTAGCTTTAGTTTTGTTGCTTGCTATGTCTTTAATGGGAGGTGCGTTGATTGTGATTGCTTCCTCTGATCATCAAGGAAACAATAGTAGCGATGAGTATCAACAAACATTTTATGTTGCAGAAACTGCTTTAATGCAAGGGCAAAAAAGTCTGATTAATAAAATGATAGGACCAATAAATAGTACTGATGGTACTAGAGATATCGAAGGCCGTTATATCCCACGTAATGGAGATTCTGATAATGATGGAGTAGATAATGACCCGGCTCCAGAACAAACTCCTTGTTTCAGAAGTTTCAGAAATTTAACCAGAGAAAATGACTTTAGAGTTGTTGAGCATGTTAAAAACCAAAGGTTTTTTGATCTAATACAACCAGTTTTTGATGCTAGTTCGTTTCCAAGACAAGCTGGTGTTGATACAGCAGCAGAAATTGAAAAAGAAAGAGAAAAACTTGGAAGATACACATATGAATTTTTCTCCGTCAATTCTGGAGTTGCCGAATACAAAGGAACTGGAATGAGCTTAAACAAAACCTCTGGAAACACTCAAAGACTAGGCACTGCTTATAAAATTTATGGATGCGGCATGCTGGGTAATGCAATAAACCCTGTGATATTAATTCCTTTAGAAACTATTGTTATTTTATCCCATTAATATTGATAAATACTTAAAATGAACAGCATAGAACATTGAAAATTAATCATATTCTTCTTATAGTTTCTATGTGAAAAGAATTTTAGTAAAATCTTTAATCTTTTTGTTTTTCTCAAGCTACTCTCTTGCTTGTTCAATATTACAGGTACCGATTGGATCAACAGTTGATACTGCTAAAAATACATTTGATTTTCTAGACATACACAATTCGGAAGCTTACGGCAAAGATGTTTCTGTATTATATCGAAATTATGCGATTGATTATTGTGAGGGGTCACCTTTGGAAAATGTTGATTTAGAGGTAATAATTTATGACTCTAGAATTGCTAGCATAAATCTATTCTCTGATAGTGAATTTAAAAATGAGGTTTATGATTTTACCAAAAATTTTATTAGTGATCCAGGTGAAGATGCTAAAAATGAAAATTGGACAGGCCTTAAAGATCTTAGTATTGGTGGTTTAAATGTTTATTATAGCAAAACCAAATTGGGAGAAGAGATATTTGAAACATTAGAAATTACTAATGAAGAGATGATTAATTATCCAGCTGATGAAAAATTAATAGAGGTAATTGGTTAAATGTGGATCATGATAAAAAATTTTAAAATATTTATATTTATATTTACAATATTTTTTACGAGTCATGTAAATGCAAAACCTATTCCTCCTGGAGCAGGTGAAGGTGATGTAGCAGCAAATATTTTATTTCTAGTTGATAGCTCTGCCAGTATGGGTCGATGGATTGGTTCAGATGGGCTTGGAACAGTAAGAGGAGTGTCTTATGATTCTGATGGTAATATTCTTATTGGACAAAATGCAAGAAGGGCCGCAGGAGCGGTGTTGAGATATACCTCAGCAGGAGCTAGAGATACTTCATTCACGCCAATAAGAAGAATTCCGAGAGGGGGATGTGCTCAGCATGTAGATCGAACAAGAAATATTAACAATCAAAGATTTAGAAGAGCTTCAACTGTAAAATTTGTAGACAACGCCATTAATAATGAAGGTATAATTTTTATAGTCAGTCAAGAAAGAAGATTGCGTAATTATGTTTTTGGTTTCAGTGAAAATGGTAGAAATTGTAGATTTGCAATTGCTGGTTCTAGAGGAGGACAAATGTTTGACATTGACGTAAAAAATATTGGTGGAACCCATTATCTTTTTATGGCGGGTCAAAGAAATAGGAATAGAGGATACTTTAAAGTAACTAATTTAACAACAATGCAATCTACCTATACTGAATTTAATAATAGAAATCATATAACGAGAAGATATCACAGGCTTAGTGTTAACAATGACGCTTCAAGAATTTATTTTTCTGATGCAGCAAATGGTGGTGATTTAGTTGGGCATGCTCTTAATCCATCAGGTCCATCGTTTACTTTGGGAAATGAAGTAATAAGGTGTAACGCTGTCAACAATCCTAATCTTACAAATCAATTAATGTATACGACAGCTGTTGGAGTAGACCCTGATGATAGTGATATAATTTATACATCATCACATGTTAATCATGCATTACAAAGAGTAGATGTAAGCGATGGTACCTGCTCGGTAACTACAAGTGTTGGAACTGGTATGCCAAGTGGTCAAAAAAATACAGGTGATGCAGGTTCTTTAGGTGCAAATGATGTGGTTTTTAATCAAGTTTGGGCGATACATGTGACAAGCACAAGTATTCTTACTGGAACTCAAAGGGGTTATGTCGATGAATTTAATGTATTTACTGCTGGTAATAGAAATACAGCATGGCAACAAAACATGGGAGGTCCAAGAACTAGACGTTGGGATGGTGTTAAGCAGGCACTTAATGCAATAGTTAATGATACTACTTTGACTACTGGAGCTCACTTTGGCTTTGGTCACTGGAATGCTGGTGAACGGCCAGGCAGAAATGCTCCAAGAGGTGGAGCTTATTGTCATAGAAATCCTGATTGTCGTTACTATGGAGGCTGGACTGGAGAACATCCTAATGGTACTAGCACAATATGTTACTCTGATGCCTGCTTGAATGTTGCTGTAAGTTCTCAAGGTGCTGGACAAATAATGGATGTATTCAATCCATTAGGTATGGCATGGGGGACAGACTCGCACGCGTTTTCTCAAATAGCAGAGGATTATTTTAATGATACAAACGCAGGGGCAAACCTAATAGATCCAGACTCAGAGTGTCAAATTAACTATGTCATTGTTATTGGTGATGGTGCAATGAATAATACTGGTGTTTTAGGTCAAAGAGGTCAGACAGCTGCTAGAATGGCCAGATTAAGAGAGATGGGTGTTAAATCTATTTATGTAGCTTATGGAGGCGGTATACAGGGAACAAATCTTCAAAGATTTCACGAGCTTACACGAATAGGCACTAGCACAGCAGGAAATGCTGCTCAATGTGCGAGTGATGATGATTGTGAAAGAGCAATTGTTGCTCTTACTCCAGAGGATTTAAAGACCTCTTTAACAGCGAGAATAAGACAAATTATAGCTGATAGATTAGCATTTACTGCTCCATCAATTACAGCTACAATTCAAGAGGGTGGATCATTATATCAAGCTCAATTTGCTTATGAACAATTTGGAGAGTGGCAAGGAACTATATTAAGAAAGAGATTAAATCCCAATGGAGATGTTGATCACAACACTGAACCAGGTAATCCATTTGGTAATTGGAGTGCAGCAACTGTTTTAAGAGGTCAATCTACTGCAGGAGGAGCAGATGATGATAGAAATATTTGGTCAGCATTACCAGGTGTACCATATCTTGGTAACTGGGATAATTTTAATGCAGATAACTCCGATGCAATAAATATTCTGTTTGATACACTTGGATATACTGTTCAAGATTATTACAGACCTGCGTCAGTAGTTTGTACTGAAATACATCAAGATGCAACATTAGGTGATGAAAGAATTGGTATAATTAATTTTGTTAAAGGTAATGATTTTTTTGATTATGATGGAGACTGTAACGTTACCGAGGTTAGACGTCATGTTATGGGAGATATTTATCATTCTCAAATAGTTGAAGTTGGTGCTCCTGATGCAAACGTAAGATTTAGAGGAAATAATGAAGAGGCCTACTATAGAGCCACTAACGGTTATCAAAATTTTGCCTCAGCCAATTCAAACAGAACAAATGTGCTCTATGCAGGGTCGAATAGTGGAATTTTACATGCTATAAATTCTGAGACCGGCAGAGAGGAATGGGGTTTTATACCACCATTTGTTGGTGCAATTTTACCCCAGATAATTAACGATGAACTTCAAGGTAGAGTAGATGGTGATAATGGTGGTACTAACCCAATCTTTGGTGTAGATGGATCTCCAGTAGTTCATGATGCATTTATTAGAGGGTTTAACTCTGCAGGAGAATTAGAAACTTCCAAAAGTTGGCGTACACTATTATTTATACCCTATGGAAGAGGTGGAGCAGGTTTTTCTGTATTAGATGTCACAAAGCCAATAGTAAATGGCGATGACGGTCCAATACATATGTTTTCAATTTATAACGACAAAATTAATGAAAGAGTTTATTTAGCAGATCAAGATGGTGAAATAACCCAATTTGAATACAATTCATCTTCCTCAAGTTTATTAGATACAAGTGAGGGTGAAGTTTCAACGGACAATTATAATGAAGCTAGAGATGCAGATGAAGAAGAGGGTGATAATGTAACAACACGACAAGATGCAATTGCTGCATGTCAATCTACATCAGATTTTAAAGATAATGGAACAAATTCTTGTTACATAGGAAGTAGTTTTCATTATCCTAATCTTGAATTAGATTTTGGCATAGGTGAAACAATACCCGCAGGTTTACTGAATGCAGTTCAACTTGTAAATAATGTACCACAACCTGTTGCAATATCAGGTGCTGAAATGGTAGATGATGGAGGTGGTGGTGCATTACTGAAAGTCACATTCCCGGAAAATAAAGTTCATAATGCTAATCCATCTACCCAAGAAAGTAGAATTACAAGCCAAGTCACAATTAGTGCATGTCATGGTGCTTCTGGCATACCTGCGGAATACGATTATACAAAATTAGGTGAATCCTGGTCAGTTCCAAGAATTGTAAGAATGCCAAACCCTCAGGGAGGACAAATAAATGATGACAAATATGTTGCCATTCTGGGTGCCGGCATGAGTAAATCAGATAGATGTGGTGGATCTGCTATATTTTTAGTTGATCTAGAGGGACAAGAAGATGGTCAACCAGGAAGATTATTTGCTGCTGATGTTAATGGGGGACCAATAACTATAGTAGATACAAGTCCTACAGGATTGTCTTTTGGACAAGCAATAGAACAAACTCCCAATGGTAGCGATATTAAGAATGCAATTCCAGCTACTCCTATTGTGGTAACACCAGATACTGCACCTAATATTCCATGGAGGGGAGCACTTGTTTATGTGAATGATCTTGAGGGAAAAATTACAAAAATCAATTTGTCCAACAACACAAAAGGATACAATGCATCAGGAGATTTGGTATCAGGTGTTACTGAGCTTTTTGATCAAACGACACTATTTAGACTTAATGCTACAGAGGCAAATGGGAGATATTCATATTTTGGAATGGATGCGGGTTTAGGAATTGATGATGGTTTGTTCTATTTATTTGGTTCAACAGGTAATTTTACAGATCTTGGTGCAAGAGAACCAACTTTAGATAATATTATTTATGGATTAAGAGACCCACATTACCCATACTGGAAACATCTAAATGGTGTTGTAATACCTAAACCTATCATAGACCCTAGTGCGGATCCAGTACAAGTGAACCCAGAATTTTACAGACTTGCACACAGAGGAGCAAATGATGCTGCACGACATGTTGGGAACTCGGTTATATGTACAAATGTCTCTGGAGATAGCACAGGCATTAATTGTCCGTTACCCGTTGGAGCAAATTCTTGGGTAGCACATATGGAAAAAGATAACAGTGGACGTTATACTGACCAAAGAACTTTTAGAAAAGCGTCAGCACGACCAACTTTGTTTAAAGGAACAGTGTATTATCCAATTTATCAACCACCGCCTGGAAATCAAAGATGTAGCGTAGGTCATGCATTTATCTGTGGAAGAGTTATGGAGTGTGGACAAAACATTTCTGAAAGACTCGCACTTGAAACCCCGGAGGGAGTAATTAATCCAGACACAAATAATTGTGCCTATGTAAGAGAAGGTGTGTTGTCTGAGCTTGTTATGTTCTCAGATAAATTATATGCGAATGTCGCGGGTCCATCAGATGATGAAGATACATTGTTTTCTATTTTATCAATACCAGGTGATATTATTACAAACAAAGGTGGCTGGAGAGACAGCAGCTTTTAATAATATTTTAATTCAAATACTTTATAATCTGTTCAAGTAAAAATAGATACAATACACAACCCAAAATAATATACGGACCAAAAGGAATTTGTGATGACATATTCTTGGATTTATTCAATAAGCTTGGTACTGCCAAAATTAAAGCAGCAAAAGATGAAAAAAATAAAATAAATGGTATCGATATCCATCCAAACCAGAAACCTATTGCGGATAAAAGTTTAGCATCGCCTAAACCCATGCCTTCTTTATTTCGTAACTTTTTATAAGCAAATATTATAAACCATATTATTGAGTAACCCATAACCCCGCCAATTAATGAGTTGAGGTAATTTGGAAATAGATATTGATTTAGATTAGGATCAAATGATTTTAAAAATCCAATTATCATTAAAGTAAATGTTAACTCATTTGGGATTATGAAATGTTCCATATCTATAAAAAAAATTATTATAAAACAAATACTTAAAATGAAAAAAAGAATAGTTGTTAATGAAAAGCCGAACAAATAAAATATCAAAACAAAATTTAATGCAGAAATTAATTCTACAAGAAAATATTTTAAGTCTATCTGAGCTGAACAATCTCTACATTTAGCTTTTAAAAAAATGAAAGACAATAATGGGATGTTATCAAACCATCTAATCCGTTTTTTGCATGATGGGCAATAGGATCTACCTTTAACAACACTGATATTATATGGCATTCTGTGTATACATACATTGCTAAAACTCCCCCATATACTTCCAAAGATAAATGCTATAATATAGAGCACAAATTATAGTTTAAATTGAGAGGAAAATTCTATGAGCCCAGTAATGCAGTATTGTACAAATACGATCGCATCATTTAGGTGCAGGTAGAAATTAGGCGCATGAATAATGATTTCCATCAAATACAAAATTATCAAAAAATTAACGAATATCAATTTATAAATAGTATGTTTTTTGGCACAAAAAAAAAGGAAACAACTCCAATAGAGAGCACTAGTGATAAAGATTTAGCACTAGTTACAAAAATGAATCAAGAGTTTGCAATGTCTCTTGATTTAAAAGAAACTTTAAATAATTCACTAGAGCTTATTATCAAAAGAATAAACGCCCAAGCTGCTAATATTTTTTTAATAGATGATAAAAATCAAATGTTTCAATGTATTGCATCTAAACACCAAGCATATCTTGAAGATTTTGAAATTCCTATTACTCAAGGTGTGATGGGAAAAGCTGCGTTAATGAAAAAGTGTATAAGAGTAGGCGATGTTCGGAAAGATGTTAGAGAGATTGCTGAATTTTATTTTGATCTTGATAACAAAACAAACTTTACTACTTACTCAGTTCTTTGTGCACCATTAATTGTATCAGATGAATGTATTGGAGTTATTCATTGTTTAAATAAAAAAACAAATACCAAACTCTTTGAAGAGAGTGATAGAAAACTTTTAGAAACTTTATCAGGTCCAGCTGCATTGGCTATACGAAATGCAAAAATGGCAAAAGATTTAGTTGATAAGAATAGAATGCAAAAAGAAATTGAGATTGTAGGAGAGATTCAAAAAACATTATTGTCTCAAAATAAAAAAGAAAATTTTCCAATTGCAGGCATTAACATTCCTGCCAAAGTTGTCTCAGGAGATTTTTATAATTTTGCAGAATTATCTCAAGGCGTTTATGGCTTTGGTGTTGCAGATGTATCAGGCAAAGGAATTAAATCATCTTTATTAATGTCGAAAGCCTCAAGTTTGTATAGATGTCTAAGCAAAACAAATTTTTCTGCAGCAGAGTTATTAAATACGCTTAATGAAGAAATTTGCGAGACTACTTCACGAGGAATGTTTGTTACAATGTTAATAGGGATTTACGATAGTAATAAAAAAGAATTAACTTTAGCGAATGCAGGTCATGAACCTCCTTTAATTTATTCAGAAGATAAAAATTTTTCAAACTTTGAGGAGGCAGGACCTCCATTAGGGATCGCACCAAAATTTAAATTTAAAGAAACAAAAATTAATTTTTCTAATAGTTCAATGTATATTTTTACAGATGGTATTACTGAAATTAGAAATGCTAAAGGAGAAATGTTAGAGGCTGAGGGATTTAAAAATTATATTAAGACATATCAGCAAGTTCCTAATCATGAAAGATTAAAAAAGATTATCGAAGATATAATTAAATCTGGTCGTATACAAAAGGATGATCTAACAATAGTAGTAGTAGATTCAAAATAGATTTATATTTTATGTTTGGAATCACTAGAGTAATGTTTTTTTTTGCTATTCTTATAAGCGCTATTCTATTTTGGACTACATCAAATGTTTGCAGGTATAATTTTGCAATTGAAAAAAAAACAAAGAACCTTAATATAATTGTTGCAGAACTATCACCAAACATTCCATTAACGGAAGTGTACTACTTTCAAGAATTGAATTGTAATATTGTTGATTTTTCTTTTAATTATGAAAGAATTTTAAAAAATTTAAATGCTATTTCAGTTTTAATCTATCAAGAATTAACAACTGATATAAAAGGTCAGCCAAATTAAGAAAAATTTGTTTAAAAAAAAAATTCTTATAAATTTAATCAAAATTTTTTTATTTTTTAGTAGAATTCACTTAAAAAGTGTAAAAATTTATAAACTCACAAAAAAAAAAGGACAATTAGTGATTGTAAATAAAAATTTTTGCTAAAATTAGAATAAAATTAATATTTTTTTTTATTTTAAATAAAAAATTATCATAAATTATTTTTCTCTAACACAATCTAATTTACTCTAACACAAAAAAAGGTTTTATTTTTAAAATTACGTTTTTTGTTGATTTTACTTGCTTTTTTACATTTCAGAAAAAAGATTTTTACTCTAACACAACATAAAAACACTCTAACACAAATAATATTTAATCTTTGTGTTAGAATAATCTAAATTTATCTAATTTAACTTTTGTATAAAAATTTCTTAAAAATGGCTATTTTACTTGCTTTTTAACTTTTTTTACCCATTTTGAACACTATATTTTTTTTTGTGTTAGACTAAAATTATCTTTTGTGTTAGAGATTCGTTAAATTGTGTTAGAGAAAATATTTTATAATTGTTTATGAGCGATCAAGACGAAGACAAAAAAAATATAAATCAGGATTCAACTGACAATGAGTCAGATAATAAATCATCAGTTGATGAAAATAATCAACCTGAGAGTGTAGATTCAACTAATAATGAGTCATCTAGTGATCAAACTAAAAATAATGATCAAAATAATGATCAGTCAGATGTTTTGGAAACCTCACTTGAAAAAAAAGATGAAAATCAAAACTTAAATACTCAAAATAGTGACTCAAATATTCAAGAAAGCAATGAGCAACAAAGTTCAGATACTTCTGATAAAAAAAAAGATGAAGATAACGGACCTGGGCATCAAGTTATACATAAAAAAGATGGTCGACTACACATTTATGTAAGACAAGATAAGTATAAGGGTGAATTAAAGTCAAAAAATTGGGTTGGTAGGCTTTATATTGATGGAAAACAAAAAATTTCATCTTCAGGAACAACAAACTTAGAGGAAGCAATTCCAATTTTGGAAAAATGGTTTGATGATATTCAAGAAGAAAGCGAAAGATTAAAAAATCAAACTAGCGAAACGCAAGTTAATGAAAGTCAAAGTGCTTCTGAAGAAAATATTTCATCACAAGAGGACAAACAAAAATCTCAAGATGCGTTAAGAGGATTAGAAAAAGTTCAAACACCTATCGATAACACTCCAAATCAAAGTCAAGAGCAGAGTTCACCCGTTTCATCAACTGAAAGTAATGAACCTAGTAGACAAGATAAGTTAAAAGGTAAACTTACAAATATTTTTGGAAAATTAAAAGATATCAAATTAAAAAAACCATCTCTAAAGGGAATTAAACTTCCTAAATCTCCTGATAACAAAAAACCCAACCCATTAAATAAAGTTTTTGGTTTTTTAAAATCTAAAATTGGAAGGTCATCAGTTCAAGGAGAAGAGGTAATAGGTGTCGAACTTACAAATAAAGAGATAAGATTAGCTCAAGTAAATACCAATAAATCTAACCAATGGGTTCTTGAAAAATTTTACACTCATAAAATTGACATACCAGATGAAAGTAGTGTTTTAGAAAATGCAGAAAAAGTTACAAATGAATTAAATTTAGCATTACAAAAATCTAAAATAGATGTTGGAAATGTTGCTATATCAATCCCTGTTACAAGTGCAATTATAAGAGTAGTAACCTCACCATTGTTAAAAGATGACGAATTACAAAAAGCAATTGACACAAATTCCTTGTGGGAAAATTTAGTTCAACTGACTGATAATTTAGATGATTATTCTATTTTTCATCAAGTTATAAATAGAAATGAAAAAGATAATACAATGGATATATTGTTTGTCGCTTCTAAACTGGCAGATATTAATAGTTACGTTTCAATTGTAAAAAATAGTGGATTAAATCCGGTAATTATTGATGTCAAATGTTTTGCGCTAAAGTCTGCTGTAGATCAAATAAATCAAATAACAAACAAAGCAGAAGATGCAAATTTGACAGCTGTTTTAGAATTTGGTTTAGACGAAAACTATTTGATGATTCTGTATGATAATAATCCAATAATTACAGATATTTTCTTAAGAGGCCAAGATAGAAAAATCTTATTAGAATCTACAGACGCTGAAGAAAAAGAGAGCTTAGTTAGAAGGTACGTAACACAGGTAAAACAGGCAGTCCAAGATTTTGAGACAAAATACGAAAAAAGAATTAGAAATATTAAAGTTGTTTCAGATTTAAGTAATGTAGAGGAATATTTATCTTTTTTTAGAAAAAATTTAATGAATGTTGGATTTAATTTGTTTGATCCAATTGAAGGCTTAAAGGTTCCTCAGCAATTTAATGAACAGGTAAACTTAGAAAATAAATCTTATTTTGGAACTACCATTGGATTGGCATTTAGAAAACTGGATGTTTTTGGTTATTATAAATTTGTTACTGCTGCAAAAAATATAAATTTACTTCCTGATAGAAAAAGTATGTTTCAACAAAAAAAGATGAAGGCAATTTCTAGTTTCGCTTTCAAAGGATTAGCAACAGGTATTGCAGCTTTATATTTATTTCTTTTCACTTTATCATTTTGGAATATTCATTCATATAACAAGAAACTTAAAGATTATAGTAAAGTCCTTAATACACATGAAAAAAAATCACTCGAATTAAAAAAAGTTTCTAAAGAATTAAAACTTTATGAAACCACTTTAAAGTTAAGTTCTACATTAAAATCGAATAAAGAATTAAGTTACAGAATTTTAGCTCAAATAGCTTCGAGTGTTCCTACAAAGTTAAGATTCGATTCAGTCAATTATAATGGAAAAAGATTAGTTACAATACAAGGTGTAGCAGCAAGTGATCAAGATATCTTAAAATTTATTGAAAATTTAGGTAAGCAAAAGCTGGTAGAGCAAGCATCTTTATCGTCGATGAAATTACCACGAGCTCAACAAGGACAGAATCAAATGAAAGGATTCAGGGTTTTTGTTAAAATTAAGAAAATATAGTTATGAATTTTAAAATTGATTTAAAAAATATTGATCTAAAAAACATATCGGTTGAAGATATTAAATCGAAATTAAAAAGAGTTGAAAAAAAGACATGGATAAAAGTTGGAATATCTGTTGGCGCAGTAATAATTTTTTTAATTATCTTTTATGGAGTTTTAAATCCAATAGTTAATAACAAAAAAGCTCAGCTTGATAACATGAACAAAAAGAAAGAAGAAACACAAAAAATTCTTCAAGATATAAAGATAAAGAAGAAGAAAATTAAAAAAATGAAACCTGAATATGATCAATATTCTACTTTATTTCATTCTAGAGCTGAGGTTGAGGGACTTTATCAAACTTTGAGTGAATTTGCTGCTATGAATAATTTGGTAATTGCCAAGATTGAAAAGAATGAAATTAAGGAAGTCACTAAAGCAGCTGCTTTAGCACAGGCGACTGGAAAAAAACAAAAAAAGAAGAAAAAAGGAAAAAAAACAAAAAAAAGTGTAGCTTATTACACAATTCCGGTTCAATTTCAGATAGATGGTAGTTTTCTAGGATATATTAAGTTTAAAAGGCAACTATCATTATCACAAAAAATGTTAAATTTTGACAAAGAGTCTATCAAAGTGGTAAAAGGAAAGGATTCAACTGGAGCGATAAGTGTGACAGGGACATTAACAATTGTAGGTTTAGCAGATGATTTTTAGGTTTATAACATTAATCACATTCTTTTTATTATTAAGTTTTAAATTCTCTTATGCAGACAATCACGATACAGAAACCAATATTATTGATAAGGCAAAAGAAATTAACCAAAAAGTAAAAGAGAAACAATCCCTTCAAAGCTCAGCATCAAATCAAGAGGAACCTTTACCTTTAAATGATCCATTCGTTGGTGATGGCTCACTTGGAGGTGGAAGTGGAATGAAGATAATTGGTGATAGTGAAGAGGATAAGAAAAAATTAAGTGTTTTTAATTATAAGTTGTTAGGAATAATTGAAGGTGATCAACAAATGTTTGCATCTTTAGTTAATGAAGACGGCAATATTATAAATGTTGGTTTTTTTGAAGAGTTGTCTCCTGGAGTTAGATTAGTTGGTTTAAATTCGAAAGAGGTAATTTTTGAGAGAGACGAGGGTTCCTTAGTTGTAATTAATTTTAAAAATCAAATTATTGAAAGAAAGAATTGATGACTAAATTTAATTTTAGAACATTTGCTAGTATAATATTAATTGGATTATTCCTCGTTAGTTGTACCGCAACTGGAAAAAAAAAATCCTCTAAAACTTTCAAACATAATACTCCATTAATAAAAACAGATGTTAAAAAATTAGGTAAAAAAGAATTAGATAAAATGTCAGAAATGGGACCGGTCCCCGTTGAGGCAGACGTTGTAAAGTTGAAAAAAAGAAAAAAAATATCTTCAGTTAAAGAAAAAAACTATTTATTAATTCCAGAAGAATACACAAGTTTAAAACAAAATATAACTTTTAACTTCCAAAATATGGACTATGCAGAGGCTATGCGATTAATGGCTAAAATTGGTGGAGTAAATATTTTGGTTAGTGATGATGTAGCCGGAACAATTACAGCCCAATTAAATAACGTTCCTTGGGATAAAGCATTTAATGCATTGCTAGATATGAAAAACTATGCTGCTGATATTGACGTTGCAAGTAATATTATTAGAGTAGCAACACCTTCAACACTTACTTCTCAAGAAAGTTATAAATCAGCTCGAGCTCAAGCTGTTAAACAAAAAGCAGAACTTGAAGATTCTGTTGAACCATTAGTCTCAGAAATTTTTAGACTCTACTATATTTCTCCTGCTGAGGCAAAAGCAACAATAACAGAATTGTTTACATCTACTTCATCTAGTGGTTCATTTATTCCGATCCAGGTAACAGAGGAAAAAACTACGCGTTCAATTATTGTAAGAGGAAAAGAAAAGGATTTGGATGTTGTAGATAAAGTAATTAGAGAAATTGATAAAAGAACGAAACAAGTCTTAATGGAAGTATTTATAGTCGAGGCTTCATCATCATTTGAAAGACAACTAGGCTCTAGATTAGGTGCAGCCTATGCAAGTAAAGCAAGAGATGGTGGAACAAGAATTGGTGGAACTGCAGGCGGAAGTTCAATTGGGGCTCCATCTGGAACTGGTTCTTTAATAAATGATGGTACTGCTAACTTAGGAGCAGGAACTGATAATTTATTTAATTTTGGTATTGGAGAAGGAGCTACGAGTGGAATAGGTTTACTAAAAAATACTGGCTCTGCAGTTTTAAAAGTTGAATTAGAAGCTTTAGAAACAATGGAATTATCAAAAACTATTTCAAACCCAAAAGTATTTACTCTAGATAATCAAACTGCAACAATTAAACAAGGAGAACAAATTCCAGTTTCTGGAGGAGAAGGTTCTGATACTTTTAAAGACGCTGCATTAGTAATGACAGTAACTCCAAGTATTATTGGAGATGGGAATGTTCTTCTAGATATAAAAGTAAATAACGATGCACCAATTACCAGAGAAACTGGTATTTCTATAAATACTATGGAAATTAACACAAAATTATTGGTCGCAGATGGTGATATAGTGGTTATTGGTGGAATTAAAAAAAATAGAGTTGGCGATGCAGAAGCTAAAGTTCCAGGTGTTAGTGATGTTCCTTTACTTGGAAAAATGTTTAAAAGGGACGTGAAAGAAGATACATTAAATGAATTATTAGTGTTTATAGCACCAAGAATACTTTAAATGTTAAAAATTAGTAGAGAAAGCGAAATAAATTTAATCAATGTGTTAATTGATAATGATGTTATCTCTGGAAAAGATTTAATCAATATAAAAAAAACTAGCACAGAGGGAAACAAATCTCAAATAGAAGCGGTATTTGATCTTAAGCTCACGGATGAGAAAAAAATTTTAGATATTTTAGTTAAAGAGCAAAATTTAGAAATTATTGACCTTAGCAAACAAGAAGTATCTGATGAAATTAAAACTGTACTTCCTTCAAATTATATTAAGGTTAATTTTGTAGCTCCATTTAAAATTGATGGTAAAACATTACATATCGCAATTCCTGACAGCTCTAAATTGACTTTAATGAGGAATCTTAAAGCAATTACAAAAAAAAATATTGAGTTACATGCGGCTCCCTTATCTCAAATTTCAGCTTTTATAGAAAGCATTTCTTCTGAAAGCGGTGAAGTAACAGCTGCAACAATTAGAGAAGAAAATAAAGAAAAACAAAAAACTTTTGACTCTGATTTAGGAGAAGCGGGAGAAGTTTTAGAAAATACTCCTGAAGAAGATATTGAGGCAATAGAGAATGAGTCTGAGGTTATTAAATTTAGTACAGCAGTAGTTGCTGATGCTATTAAAAATGGTGTTAGTGATATACATATTGAACCATATAGATTTTCATCCAGAGTAAGGTACAGACTTGATGGAATGCTTCAAGAACAAGAGCAATATAGAAAGTTCCTTCATGACAATTATGGAGCTGTAGTTACACGTTTTAAAATTATGGGTAAACTTGATATTGCTGAGAGAAGATTGCCACAAGATGGAGCGATCAACTTTAAGATAGAAGGAAAGGTAGTCGATCTCAGACTTTCAATTTTACCAACAGCAAATAATGAAAGAATTGTAATGCGGGTTCTTAACAAGGATGCAGGAGACATAACGTTAGAACAATTAAACTTTGAAGATCAAGATTTAAAAAGTTTAAGAAAATCAATTCATAGCACTCAAGGTTTAATTCTTGTGACAGGTCCCACAGGTTCTGGTAAATCAACTACTTTATATAGTATTTTAAAAGAAGTAAGTAAGCCTCATCTAAATATTTTAACTGCTGAAGATCCTGTCGAATATGAATTAGATGGTGTTGGACAAGTTCAAATCAAAGATGATATTGGTTTATCTTTTGCTGCAGCCCTTAGATCTTTTTTAAGGCAAGATCCTGAAATTATTCTTGTTGGAGAGATGCGAGATAAAGAAACAGTTGATATTGGTTTAAAAGCTGCATTAACTGGTCACTTAGTTTTTAGTACATTGCACACCAATGATGCGCCAAGCACAATAACCAGATTGCAAAATATGGGAACACCTGATTATTTAATTAGTGCTGCTTGTCAACTTGTAGTGGCTCAAAGACTTGCAAGAAGAAATTGTAAAGATTGTAAAGTTCCAGATGACGACGTAAATCCAAAAGTTTTACAAGATTTAGGTTTTACTGCTGAAGTTGCATCAAGAGTTAAAGCTATTAAGGGTAAAGGTTGTCCAAAGTGTAAGGATACTGGATATAAAGGAAGACAAGGAATATATGAGATACTAACTGTTTCTAAACCTTTAAAAGAGGCTATTCTTAGAAAAGCAACAACTCCTGAATTAAGAGAAATTGCAATCAAAGAAGGTTTCCAAACTATGCAAGACATGGGAAGAAGATTGATAGCTTCAGGAGATCTTAACTTTAGAGAATACGAAAGGGTCCTTTCCGGCGAATAGAAGTTATTTATTATGGAAGCTTATACATATAAAGGCATTTCAGATGGAAAATATGTCGATGGTGAAATTGAGGCTTTGAATGTTGATGAAGCCTCTCATAAATTAAAAGAACAAAAGATAATTATTACCAATATTGTTCGCGCTTCAAAAAAGAAGAAATCTGCAGATAAGGAAAAGAAAAAAGGCAAGGGTTTAAGCTTATTCGGTAAAAAAAAGGCTAAAGTTGAGGATGTTTTAATATTCTCTAAACAGTTTGCTACTATGGTTAAAGCAGGTTTGCCAATTCTTCAGGTTTTGGGAATGTTAAGAGATCAAATAGAAAGCCCAGCTATGAAAGATGTAATTGAAGACATAAGAAAGAGTTTAGAGGGTGGTGTTACACTATCTAAATGTTTTGAAAAATACCCTGAATTATTTGACAATGTTTATGTAAACTTAATTAAAGCAGGAGAAGCCAGTGGTAAGCTAGACGTATTTTTACTTAAAATTGTTGAGTCTTTAGAGAAGAAAGAAAATATCAAAAAGAAGATTAAATCAGCTTTAATGTATCCAAGTATAATGTTCACAGTTGCGATTGTTGTAAGTGCTTTCATGTTAATTAAAGTGGTGCCAGTATTTGCTAAAATGTATGATGGAATGGGAATACAATTACCAGCGGCAACGGCAACAATTATGAGTATGAGTGATTTTTTACGAGGCACAGGAGGAAAAATACTATTTCTTAGTATTGTTGGTTTCTTTTTTATTTTTAAATATCTCACAGCTAAAAATGAAAAAATTAAATATGCTTGGCATAAGCAAGTTTTGAAATTACCAATTTTTGGTGACATGATTTTAAAATCAATGTTGGCAAGAATTTCATTGATTATGGGAAACTTAAGTGCGGCTGGAGTAAATTTACTTGAAAGTATAGAAATTTCAAAATCTGTTAGCACCAATGTTGTTGTTTTAGAGTCATTAGAGAATGTTAAAAAAGGTGTTTTCTCTGGAGATACATTGACAAAATTATTTTTAAAAGATCCTTTATTTCCACCTACCTTCGCCCAACTGATTTCGGTTGGTGAGCAAACTGGACAATTAGATGAGATGTTCGGTTCTGTTGCAAAATATTATGAAGCAGAATTTGATACAACTGTAGACAATCTCTCAAGTTTAATTGAGCCTATCATGATTGTATTCATGGGGCTAATGATTGGAGGTCTAATGATTGCTATGTACTCGCCAATCTTTAACGTTGGTGCACTAATTGGTTAAATAATTTATAATTGTTTAGTTAAAACTAAGTGATTAATCCAAGGTTTTTTTCCATCTTTAAATTCAACAGCATCCATTATTTGTTGAATAAAAAAAGTTCCCAAACCGCCAGGTTTTATATTATCAATTTCTCTATGTTTTACTTTTCCAGGATCTACTGGTGTCCCCATGTCATAAAAACCAATTTGTAGTTTATTATCCTTACAACTAATTTGCACAACCATTTTATCTTCGGTGTCGGGTGCATTCTTGTAGGCATGCTTAACAATATTTTGCGCCGCTTCAGCAATCGCTAAAACTAATTCATCTTTTAAGTTTTGATCTATATTAAGTTTTTCAAAAACTTCTCTACAAAAACTTCTGACATCTTTTAAACTCGATGAACGAACTAAAAAATCTTTTTTTTCGGTATGGTTTGTGTGAGCTAATTCACTCATGAGAAATTATTCCAAATTTAATATTTGCTCTAATTTTGCCATCATGATGACTTTTAAAACAGATTTACTTACTTCTTTGATAATTACTTTTGTATTTTTTTCTAAAGCTTTTTGATGACTTTCTATGAGAACTGATATTCCAGATGAGTCCATATATTGAACGTTACTTAAGTTGAGGTGCACTTCTTTTCCTGCATCGATATGTGGAAAAATTACTTCTTTTGCTTTTTCAGTAACATCCATATCAATTTCACCATCAAGATGGACTGTTGCTATGTTTCCATCTTCTGTAACTTTGTAACTCATAAAAATTTCCTTGCCATTGCTAAAACTTTTTCTACTTGTTTGCTTACTTCGACTAATTCAAATTTTGTATTTTTTTGTTCTGATAATTTTTTACTCTCAATTAGAACTGAAATTCCAGATGAATCCATATAATCAACTTTACTTAAATTTAAATGAACTTCGTGACCTGCCTCAATTAAAGGCAATATAGTTTGTCTCGCTTTATCTGCGACATCCATATCGATTTCTCCACTAAGGTGAACTATTCTTTTAGCATCGATTTCTTCCACTTTGTATGTCATAAAAACCTAGAATTAACTCATTATGAGCAGATATCTTTTATTTTCCACAAAAAAAAACACAAATAATGACGCTAAAATTGATTTACATATTGAGAAAAAATATTTAAAAATCGTAATATTAAATTAATTAATTAATATAAAGAGGAACCATGAAAAATAATAAAGGTTTTACACTTATAGAGCTATTAGTTGTAGTAGCGATTATTGGAATTTTAGCTGCTGTAGGTACAGTTGCTTATACTGGATATACAGCCAATGCAAAAAAAAGTGCTGCTAAATCTAATCATGCATCAGCTGTTAAGTATATTGCTGCTGAGTTACAAAAATGTAATATGGATGAAGAAAAATCAATGGATGATGAATTGACTTGCGATGATAGAACTAAAGGAACAGAAGTTCAGAAAGCTGCTGTGAAGGCTTTAGCTGAGTTTAAAAATCCTTACTCAACTTCGAACTCGGCAGTTTCAAGTTCTGCTAGTACTAAAGGTTACGTAAAAGTAACTGATAATGGTACTGACGTAACTATTGTCACTTGTTTTGCTGAGGTTACGACAGGTGAGGGTGATAACGAAAAAAGCGAATGCGTATTTACAGGTGATCAAGCTGTAAACTCGTCAATTTCAAACACAGTAGCGATTGAGTAAATTTTTTTTGTAAATATTAAAGAATTATGATCACCAAAAGCTCAGGGTTTAGTTTAGTCGAGCTTTTGGTGGTCGTTGCAATAATAGGAATTCTTTCCGCAGTTGGTACAATTTCTTACCAAGGATATGTAAAAAGTTCAAAAAGATCAGCAGCAACGAATATCGTTCAACAGACTGCCTTAGCACAAACAGAAGAATACTCAAATTCAGGATCTTATGTAATAACTGATGCACTAGATGATGGTTTAAAATTAGAACAGATAGAAGAAGAAGATTGCAATCCCACTAGAACAACTTCAGATACTATTGAGAGTGATTTATTTAGTGGTGACAATATAATTTCTAAAAAAATAAATTTTGAAATATGTATATTAGGCAATTCCGCCACATATAAAGTTATTGCTAAAGAGACTAATGGTCAAGATCCACCTAACTATACTGGCTGTGAAATTTCATTAATAAGAAATAGCTTACCTAAAAAAACAGGTTGTTAGCCAAATAAAAGATATTGAAAATTAAGTTATTATAAATATCTTGTCCGTTTATGAATTTTAAAGTCAGTAGTTTAAAAATTTTGTTAGTTTCAATATTTGTATTGATGACCACGTCTGCTTTTTCGTCAGAAAAAAATATTACTTACATGCAAATTTTACAGGATCCTAATAATTTAGATTTAAATTTAAAGTATGCACAACAACAAGGAAAGGTTGGAAACTTTAAACAAACAATTTCAACACTTGAGAGATTGAATATGCTATATCCAGACAATGTTGAAATTAAATTATATTTACTGTCTGTTTTAGTACAAGTCGACTCTCCAGAAAAAGCTAACACTATAATTGCAGATATGAAATTAAGAAGAGATCTTTCTGCAGAGGACTTAGAAACTCTTCAAGAGATTGAAGAAGAATTAAAAGATCGTGAACCAAGCTTGTGGAATTTGACAGCCGATGTTGGATTTGGTGCAACGTTTTCTAATAACGTAAATAGTGTTTCTAAAACAAGATTAAAATACGACTCAAATTCAATTGCAGCTTTTACTTCTCCTAAACATGATAGAACTGAAGTCGCGTCTATAGGTATTGCTGCTACTAGACCTGTGGGAGAAGAGTCATCGTTATTATTAAATTTTGCACATACTACATCTAATCAATATCAAGAGGCTGATGATGATTTTCAAAGTTATGGTTTAACAATTGGTTTAGATACCACTTTAGGAAATCAAAGTTTAAGTCCTTATGTCATTATGAGTAAAACTGATGCTCAGCATGATGCAGATAGTTTTTCACTGATGTTAGGAGTAGGGGGATTTTTTACAGCGGGAGAAAGACATTCATTTAGTTATGGTTATTCTTATTCAGACTCTAAAGCAAATGTGAACGCATCAGACGGAACAGCGGATGAGTCTAATGCAATAGGTCATGGTTATACTTTTGGATATGATTTAATTTTAACTCCAATAATTTCTAGCTCATTAAGTTTAGGCTATAGTGATAGTGATGCAAAAATTGATGCTGGAAATGATTATGAAACTTATGAATTTGGTATTGGTTTAAATTTTGCATTTCCATGGGCTTATATTGCTTGGAGTGCCTCAACTAGTTTTAATGATTATAAAGTTGCTGATACCTCAGTAGACTCTACGAAGTTAAGATCTGACCACGCAACAACAACAGACATAATGATTACCAAAGCGATTGGAGATATTTTTCCAATGATTGATCCTAACAGATCATTGTTTATCAACTTGTCTTATGAAAAAACTTTTTCTGAGGCAAATATTATGAACTATGATTATTTAGCCGATTCCTTCGCATTAAGTTTTTCAAAGGGTTTAAAACTAAATTAATAAAATTTTTTTTAAATACCCTTAAAAATTGATTTTTTTTGACGTTCATTTTGAGTTTTTAAAGTTTATTTTTTGTCAATATTTGATAACTTGAGCCAGATGAAAAAATTATTATCAGTTCTTGTTGGAATAATTTTTACCTTAAGCATCAATGTAAATGCTGAGGAAAAACTATCTATTGAAAAACAATTAGTTGGAATTGTTGGTGCAATTTCTGGTACTGTTAAAACTGAAACAAGACAACTAAAAGCTGGCGACAAAATTTATTTAAATGAAACAATTGTTGCTGGTGCAGGATCTGGCACACAAATTTTACTTTTAGACCAATCTACATTTACTATTGGAGAAGATTCTGAAGTTGTAATGGATACATTTATTTTTGATCCTGCAACAAATGATGGAAAGATAGTTGCAAGTGTCAAACAAGGAAGTTTAAAAGTTATCTCTGGTTTAATTAGTAAAAAAAATCCAGATAGTTTAACTGTAGAAGTTCCTGAAGGAACACTTGGTTCGCGAGGAACGGAATTTCAAACTATTGTATCAAAAGGTAAAACAGATACTTTATTAATAGGTCCAGGAAAAAATAATACTCTAGGAATGAGACCTGGAGCAGTATTAGTTGGAAATAGTCTTGGTTCAACTTTACTTGATAATCCTTACAGCATGACATCGATGACTAAAGGTAAGGCACCTGGACAAGCTAAAAAGATTACAAAAAATCAGTTAAAGAAATTCAATAAAAAAATGAAAGCCCTTAGAGTTGCTAAGCTCTCACCAGAAGAGAAAAAAGGTAAGAGAAAACAAATGAAAAAGCAATTAAGAAAAGAGCTTAAGTCTATGGGTTTTGAAAAAGAAGAGATTAAATCAATTATTAAAGAAAATATTCAAAAAGATAAAGAGAAGAAAGTTGCTATAAAAAAAGAAAGAGCTGAAAAGAAAAAAGCTAAAAAGAAAAAAGCTAAAGCAGAAAAGAAAAAGAATAAAAAGAAAAAAGCTAAAAAAGTAGATAAGAAAAAAGGTAAAAAGAAAAAAGCTACTAAAAAAGGCTCTAAAAAGAAAAAAGCAGTTAAGAAAAAAGAGGGTAAAAAGAAAAAAGCTACTAAGAAAAAAGCTACTAAGAAAAAAGCTGTGAAAAAGAAAGCTACTAAAAAGAAAAAAGCTGTGAAGAAAAAACCTGCTAAAAAGAAAAAGAAAGCAGTTAAGAAAAAAGTTAAGAAGAAAAAGAAAGTAGTTAAAAAGAAAAAGAAAGTAGTAAAAAAGAAAAAACCTAAAAAGAAGGTTAAGAGAAAAGTAGCAAAGAAAAGAAAGATCGTTAAAAAGAAAAGAGCAGCTAAAAAGAAAAAAGCTAAGAAGAAAAGAAGAAAAAAGAAATAATTAGCTAGTTCTTAATAAGTTTCATTTACATTGCTTAAATTAAATATAAATTTCACTTTGTGAAAGCTTTTGTGCAAAAAAATTTTAATTATTTTGTTTTCTTAATTGTACTCACTTTATTAATTTTTCTTAAAATTTTAAATCCAGCATTTATTAAGTCAGTTTCTTATTTAAGTTTTGACTTATATCAAAAGATATTTGCTGAAGAAAAAGATAGTGAAGTGGTTATCATTGATATTGATGAACAAAGTCTTGGTAAGTTTGGGCAATTCCCGTGGAACAGAACAGTTTTTGCAAAAATTTTAGATCAATTGAATACCTCAAATCCAAAAGCTATCGGGTTTGATATATTTTTTACTGAAAAAGATAAGCAGTCACCTGATGAAATTATTAAATCATATAACTTAATTCCTTCAGATGTTTCTGAATTACAAAATCTTAAAGGGCCAGATGATTTATTTGCTGAGAAATTAAAAAAGTCAAAATCAATTATTGCAGTGTTAGGTAGTAATGTACCTTCTCATGCAAATTATAATCGAAAAGCAAAAGCACGATTTCTTTCCAAAGGAGGAAAGCCGGAGGAATTTACTTACGCATATCCTTATTCAATAGGTTCATTAGAAAAATTAGAAAAAAATGTTCAAGGTCTTGGTTCAATTTCTTTCCTTGATCAGCTTGATGGTATTATTAGGTCTCTTCCATTAATTGTTCAGTTTAATAAAAAGATATATCCAACTATGGGCTTAGAAATGGTTCGAGTTGGATCAAAACAAAAAAATATTTACGTCGAATTAAATGAGGTTGGTATTCAAAGAATTAGCGCTAGACCTTATAAAGTAGAGTCTGATCCCAATGGCATTATTTGGATTAAATATAAAAAATCGCAAAAGAAACAATATATTTCAGCTGGTGATGTTTATGATGGTAATTTTAAAAAAAGTTTTTTTGAAAATAAGTATGTTTTGATTGGTGCATCAGCTCAAGGTTTATTCGATTTGGTTAAAACCCCACTTGGTGTGACTATTCCTGGAGTAGAAGTTCATGCTAATGTTATTGAAAATATTTTAGATCAATCATATTTAATAAGAAATCCAAACACTTATATATTTGAATTAATATTTTCTATTATTATTGCTCTTTTAACTTTTATTTTATCCCAAAAAATTAAACCGAAATATAGTTTATTAATCTTCTTTGGTAACATTTTAGCAATTATTATTATTGGTTTTTCTATCTATAAATTTAGATCAGAGTTAGTAGATTTTAGTTATCCAATTTTCATTGTAACAATAACATTTTTAACAGGATTATATTTTAGATTTATAGAAGAAAATAAAATGGCTTTAGCTAATTTGCAAAAAGAAGCTAAACTTTTAAAAGAACGAGAACTTGCTGCGGGAGTTCAAAAAAGCTTATTCCCTGATATTTCAAAGTTCGAGAACTTTATTTTTGCAAAAAATGTTCCAGCAAGAGACGTTTCAGGAGATTATTTTGATGTCGTCAGATCAACACCTGAAGAATATTTTTTTACTTTAGCTGATGTATCTGGCAAAGGTGTTAAAGCTGGAATGTACATGGCTAAAGCTTCATCTATTTTTAGAACACTCACTAATTTAAAATTTCCTTTAGAAAAAGTTGTCTTTGGTGTCAACAATGAACTGGTGGAGGCAAAATTTAAAGGAATGTTTGTCACTGCTGTTTTTGGCAAATTAAATATAAAAACAGGAGAGTTAGTCTTTATTAATGCAGGTCACGAGAGTATTCTTACTTTTGATGAAAATAAGAATTACGAATATATCAAATCAGACATGCCACCTATTGGTATTATAAAATATTTTACCGAGTCGATGGTGAAATCTAATACTATTAATCTTAAAAATAAAACTTTTGTGGTTTACACGGATGGAGTAACCGAAGGTTATATGAAAAATGGCGAAGAGTTAGGCGCAGAAGGGGTTCAAAAAATTATAAACGAAATATCACAGATCACTCCAAAATCTATAGTTGAATCTATTGAAAAAGAGCTTAACTGGGGTGCAGAAAAGTTAAGGGATGACATTACTTGTATGGCGATAAACATTAAAAATACTGAACTTATAAAGAAGAAATAATTTGTAACCCAAAATGAATAAATTGGTTATTTAAAAATTAATATTTTTATGTAGATTGCAGTTGTGAAACGAATCTTATTATTAATATTCCTATTGCCCATCTTGAGTAATTGTACTCAGTATTCTGCATTAATAGGTCCTTCTTTAACTTTAGCAAATACTGGCAGCATTGCTCAGGCAACAACCTCTTTATCTGGTTCACTGGCAATGAATGAAGTAAAAAAAGAATATACAAATAATTTACAAGCAGAAAGAATTTGTCCAACTGTTCACTCTTCAGAACTTAATGCAATCTTTTTTGAGACCATAGAAGAAATAGGTTGCTATTATGATCCACTTAGTATTCTTCGATAAATATCTAGGTTTTATCGCTTTTTCACACCAAATAATTTTTTTGACTCGTCTTTTAATCAAAATATAAATTTGTCTGATGAAAGTTTTGAGAGAATTAAAATTAAAAAAAATCTTAAAATCCTTATTAAAAGGTTCTCTTAAAACAAATGTATTCTTAATCCTTTTAGTTTTTTTATAAAAAAAATTAAAAATTTCATTTTAGTTTTTTAAAAATATTATTTTAAAAGTTCTTGAAGTTTGTTTTCTTTCTCTAACGCTCTAACCTCATCATAACCACCAATGTGTTGGTCATCAAAAAATATTTGAGGAATAGTTCTTTTACCATTTGCTTTCTTGATCATCTCATCCATTGCACCTGCAACTGATGAAATATCAATTTCATTGTAGGGAGCATTGTTACGCGTTAATAATCTTTTTGCTGCATCACAAAAACTACACATAGGACCAGTATAAATTGTAATTTTTTTCATGATCTATAGATAATCACCTTTTTTTATTTTACTAGTAATTTGTTTTCTTGAATATTCAAATTTTTTTCTATGTTTGATGCTTTTTTGATGAACTCTTTTTCTCCATAATCTAAATGAGGATGGTTTGAGAGATTTTCTCATTATCTTAATGACATCCGATTCTCGGTACCCAGTTTTTTTTTCGATATCTTCAAAAGTGATCCTATCGGCCCAGGCCGCCCAGATGACCCAATCTGGATCTTCATGATTTGGCTCTGGATTTTTGACTCGGGTAACTGGCCTGTGACCTTTTTTTTTCATAAATCCTTTATATTTGAAAAAAATCGATAATGCATTTTTTTTAGGATCTGTTATAGTGTGATTTGATAGTCCTACTTAGCCATCTTTAGCTCCCGGTTTTTTAGGACTATCTTTTTTTTTATGCTCCCCCTAGATTTTATCCTTTTTTTACAGATCATAATTTTTCTGTTCATCACACCCGGAACCCCTCGGATAGTTATTATTTCTTATTCGATGAATTATGGTGTTAAAAATTGCATTTGGACAGCTTTAGGGGATGTTACAGCAAATTTATTTCAAGCAACTTTAGTAATTTTTGTTATAGGAACTTTTTTGTCGGACAATCCAAACTTTTTAAACTTTTTTAAGTGGCTTGGGGTAATTTATTTAATGTATTTAGCTTATGATGTGTACAAATCTTCACCACAAGATGTAAATTCAAAAATAATTAGTACCAAAAGTATTTTTTCTTTTTATAAAGATGGTTTTTTAGTTGCAGGTACAAGTCCTAAGGCTTGGTTGTTCTTTCCTCTAATATTTCCTCAGTTTATTGACTTTAATACTAATTATATTGTTCAATTTTTTATTTTAATAACAACTTATGTTGTTTTAGATTTTATTTCTTTGATTGGTTATGCTTTGTTAGCACAAAAATTAATTACATGGATCAAAGCAAACCCAAAAACAATTAATACAATCTCAGCGAGTGTTTTAGTTATCATTGCGTTAATTATTATTGTTACACAACAATATTAAAATATATCCAAAGTTGTTTTTGCCTCTTGCAATAGCAGAAAATTATTTATTTAATTAGGAATTAATTAATTAATAACAGAAGGAAATAAAATGAAAATAAACAAGATAATCTTGAGTTTTATTTCTGCAGTAGCAATTTTACTTTCAACTTCAGTTGTTTCATTTGCAAAAGTAGTTGGTGATAAAATTGTTTTAGGTGCTGCTATTTCATTAACTGGAAAATATTCATCTAATGGTGTTCATACACAAAACGGTTATAACATGGCTGTTGACAGAATTAATAGCATGGGTGGTGTTAAAGTTGGTGGAAAAACTTATAAGTTTGAAATCATTTATTATGACGATGAATCAAACCCAAAAAGAGCGGCTCAATTAGCAGAAAGATTAATCTCACAAGATGGTGTTGAGTTTATGCTTGGACCTTATAGTTCAGGTTTAACAAAAGCAATTGCACCTGTAACAGAAAAATATGGTGTACCAATGGTGGAAGCAAATGGTGCGTCTAGATCTTTGTTTACTAAAGGTTACAAATATCTATTTGCAGTTTTGGCTCCAGCTAACTTATATCTTGATGTAGCTATTAGAACAGCAGTTGAGTTAAATGGCGGAAAAGGTGTAAGAATTGCACAAGCATTCGAACAAGATGCATTTTCACAGGACGTGAGATTAGGTATTTTAGATGCAGCTAAAGAAACTGGATCTGAGATTATAATCGATGATAAGCTTCCAAAAGAGCTTAATGATATGGCTGCAACATTAGTTAAAGTAAAACAAATGAAGCCAGATGTTCTTGTGGTGTCAGGTCATACAAAAGGTGCACTAACTGCAATCAGGCAAATTGCTGAAATGAAAGTTGATGTTCCAATGTTAGCAATGACACATTGTGATGCTGCGAAATTATCAAAACAACATGGTAAAAATTCTCAGTATGCATTATGTGCATCTCAATGGCATAAATCATTAACTTACAAAGATAAATTCTTTGGGTCAGGCATGAAGTATGCGGCAGATTTTGAAAAAGAGTTCAAATATGATCCGCCGTATCAGTCAGCTGAGTCATCAGCAGCTTTATTAGTATTTAAAGATGCTTTTGAAAGAGCTAATTCTTTTGATAAGAAAAAAGTAAGAGATGCTCTTGCAGCAACTAACATGCAAACGTTCTATGGAAATATTAAATTTGCCGAAGGTGGTCAAAATGTTGACAAGCCTATGGTACTTTTCCAAGTAATGTGTGATGGCGCTGGGAAATGTGAAAACAAAGTTGTAGCTCCATTGAAGTGGGCTTCAGCTAAATTGATTCACCCAATTCCTAAGTGGTCTGACAGATAATAATAAATCTACAAATACCCCCTAAACTCTAGGGGGTATTTTTTTTAAGAGGCAGTTTATGGATTTCATGGTTTTCCAGTATCCGATGATTACTATTCAAGCTTGCTTGGATGGAATTTTATTGGGTGTATTGTTTGCTTTGATTGCTTATGGCATGGCATTGCAGTGGGGAGTAATGAATATCATAAATATTGCTCAAGGTGATCTAGTTATTCTTGGAGGTTACATTGCATACTTTATGTATCTTTATGGAATACATCCTGCTTGGGGGGTCATTGTATCACCGATAATAATGTATTTTGTAGGTGTAGGAATTTATAAATTAGTGATTAATAAAGTAGTTGATAGAGACTTATTTATCTCAATTCTTGCAACTTTTGGAATAAGCATTCTTTTTATGCAATTAATGAACTTTGCATTTGGTGCAGATGTTGTTTTAGCTAACTCTGGTTACGGAACCACTTTCTTATTTGATAGCAATGTGGTTTTACCAAATTCTAAAATATTTTCTGCTGTAGTAAGTATCGTTTTTGCAATTTGTTTGGTTATATACATGAAAAAATCAAAGCTTGGCCGAGCAATAAGAGCAACGGCTCAAAATGCAAGAGCTGCTAAAATTTTAGGTGTTGATACCGAAAAAGTTTATGCTGCAACATTTGGTATTAATGCTGCTTTATGTGGGGTTGCGGGAGCTTTAATATCAATAACATTTACAATTCATCCTTATATGGGATTACCTTATACAATTAGATCGTTTATGATTGTAATCGTGGCAGGCCTTGGAAATTTACCTGGTGTTGCTATGTCAGGAATGGGATTAGGAGTTTTTGAAGAATTTGCTGATTATATCTTGGGAACAGAGTTCAGAATTGGATCAGTATTCTTATTATTGGTTTTAATTCTAGTTTATAGAAGATTTAAGCTTTCTAGAAAGAGAGAGTACTTAAAGTGAATAAAAACCTTATTTTATACGCATCAATATTAGTTTTTGGACTTGCTGCACCATTTATATTTCCTGCTTTTAAAGTTCAATTATCTATTCTTTGTGTATTAATTATTCTTGCTGTTACTTGGAATATTCAAGGTGGTGAGATGGGTTACAATTCGTTTGGAAACATTCTTTTTTATGGGCTTGGAATGTATTTATGTGCCTCAGTACAAGTTGGAATGTTTTTTCCATTAGCTGAATGGACTGAAAGTGGGGGAGAAAAGACATTCGTACACACTCCTACACAATTTTTTCAAGGAATGGCAGCTGGACTTGTAGTTGCAGCAGTTGTTCCAACAATAGTAGCTGGTCTAATTGGATATTCAATTTTAGGATTAAGAGGACATTATTTTGCAATATGTACTTTAGGTTTAGGAGTAGCCGCAGGAGAAATTTCTGGAGGTATTGAAATAATTGGAGCAGGCCAAGGATTTACAACTCCACCTTTTCCAAACGTTGGTGGTTTAGAAGCAAGAGGAGAGTTTTTTTATTTTTGTAGTTTTTTTGCATTAGTCCTTGCATTCATTACTGTACGCGCAATTTATTCAACTCGTTTTAAATTAATTCTTAATGCCATCAGAGATAACGAAGATAAAGCTGAAGCTATGGGAATTGAAACCATGAAGTATAAAATAATTGGTTGGATGGTTTCAGCATTTTTCTGTGGTTTGGCTGGGGGAATTATGGGGGGACTTGTTGGATATATTGATTCAACTGATGTTGCCTTTGATGGAAGAGAAATGGGAGTATTCATGGTGCTCATGGCAATCTTGGGTGGAAAAGGAACTTTATGGGGACCTGTTATTGGCGCCACTGTTTTTCATATTTTCAAAGAAGGTTTTTGGACATTCTTTTTAGGTTGGCAGTACGTGGCTCTTGGAGTTCTTATTGTTGTTATAGTAATTTACTTTCCTGAGGGAATTATGGGTTGGCTTAGAGAAAAATATCCTGAGCGATTTGGTGAAGTTGTTGATGAAGCAGATAGAAAAGCACAGGTAGAATTAAAATGAGTATTCTAGAAGTAAACAATGTAAGTAAATCATTCGGTGGCGTTAAAGCCAATGTTGATATTTCCATGTCTGTTGAAAAAGGAAAAATAGTTGGTCTAATTGGTCCAAATGGTTCTGGCAAAACTACTTTGTTTAATTCAATTGTAGGAACTTATCCTATTGATAATGGATCGATCAAATTTAATGGAAAAGAAGTATCTGATCTCCCAGTGCCAATCATAGCAAAATTAGGTTTGTTAAGAACTTTTCAGCAAACAAGAATATACGGAAAACTTAACTGTGTAGAAAATATGCTAATTAGCCATAAAGGAAGCGACTCAAGTTTGTTAAAGATTTTTTCGAAAATCCCTAAAGAACTTACAGAGAAGGCTGAAAACTTGCTAAGCTTTGTTGGTTTGTTCCAAAAAAGAAAATTAAGAGCTGGAGATTTATCTTTTGGCCAGCAAAAATTATTAGAGTTAGCAATGGCTTTAATGAATGAGCCCGAAATGCTCTTGTTAGATGAACCAACTGCAGGAATAAATCCAACACTAATAAATGGAATTATAGACAGATTAATAAAAGTAAATCAGGATTTCGGGATAACATTATTAGTAATTGAACATAACATGAGAGTTATTATGCAATTAGCTGAAGATATTTTTTGTTTAGCGCATGGAAAAATGCTGGCTAATGGTACACCTGATGAGATTAAAAATGATAAGCGTGTAATAGATGCTTATTTAGGAGCACAATAATGTCTAATCAATATGAAGTTTTAGGTAAGGCACCAGTTGCTGAAGATTTAAAAAAACTTTCACCCTCAAATGTTCATCTTACAATAAAAAATATGAATGCTGGTTACGGAAAAATGGAAATATTACACAACTTTGATCTTTTTGTAAGTAAGGCTCAGTCATTATGTTTAATAGGTCCAAATGGGGCAGGCAAATCCACTATTCTTCACTCAATTTATGGTTTTACTAATATTTTTTCAGGCCAAATAGAAATTGATGGCAAGGAGATTACAAATTTAAGTCCAGCTGAAAAATTAAAATCAGTTGGTATTGCCTATATACTTCAAGATAACTCTGTTTTTCCAGATATGACAGTTGAAGAAAATTTATTAATGGGAGGATTCATAAAAGAAAAAACAGAAGAGTCTTATCAAGAAGCTGAGAGAATTTTTGAAAAATATGAACGATTAAGAAATAGACGAAATCAGCCAGCAAAAGTACTTTCAGGTGGTGAAAGAAGATTGTTAGAAATCTCTAGAGCGCTAGTAATGAAGCCATCAGTGCTATTAGTTGATGAGCCATCAATTGGTTTAGAACCAAGATATATTGATATGGTGTTTGAAATATTACGAGATCTCCAGGAGAATGAAAAAAAGACAATCATTCTTGTTGAACAAAATGCCAAAAAAGGATTAGAGTTTGCTGATATAGGTTATGTTCTCGTTTCCGGACAGACTGCTATTGCTGGCAAGGGTGATGATCTTTTAAACAATCCAGATGTTGGTCGCTTATTTCTTGGCGGCTAAATGATAAAGAAAGAATTTTTCTTAAAAGGATATAAATCAATCCTTAAAGCTGATAGCCCTGCAATCGCGTTGGCATGTTGCTTCGTTGCGATCGGTGCACTTCTTAAAAACGTTGGTTTTAATATTCAAGAAAGTGTCCTATCAACATTATTGATTTATGCCTTGCCAGGATCATTAGTAATGGCAGAGTCAATTCTGATTGGAGCATCATTAATTAGTATCTTTTTTGCAGTTTGGTTTGTTAATGCAAGACTTTACCCAATGGCAGTATCTTTATTTCCATTAATGATGGATGATAGTCAACCAAGATGGAAATATTATTTGTCATGTCATTTTATAGCTGTCTCGGCATGGTTAATTATGAAAAGTAATTATGAGAAAATTGAAAAAAAGGATAGGGTTGATTTTTGGATAGGAATTGGTTCAGCAACTTTAAGTGTATCTGTTTTAGCAACAATTTTAGGTTTTTACATAGCAGATTATTTAAATAAAGATATGTTAATGGGGCTAGCAATTTTAAATCCAATTTATTTTACTTGCATGATGGTAGGAGCAATGAAAACATTGCAAATTACTTTATCAGTAACCTTAGGAGCTATTTTGGGTCCTATCTTTTATTTTTTTTCACCAGAGTGGTCTATTATATTAGGTGGAGTTGTAGGTGGCTCAGTAGCATATTTAATCGGAGAAAAAAATGTCAATTAGCGTTTTACTATCTATTATCGTAACATCGTTAGCAACTTATCTTTCAAGATTTTTAGGTGTACTCTCATCATTAAGAATAAAGGAGTCTTCCAAAATTTTTAGATGGTTTAATTGTTTAGCGTATGCAACACTTGCAGCTTTGATTGCCAGAACAATCATTTTTCCAGTAGGTGCTCTTTCAGAAGCTACCTATTTAAGTAGGTTAATTGTCGTATTATTAAGTCTTGGAATATTTTTTATTACTAAAAAAAATTTTGTATACCCAACAATTTTTTCAGCCATCTCTATTGGGATAGTAAACAACTTTTTTTAGTAATTTAAAAATAATTTGGTATTATGTTAATTAGAGAATAAATTATGGAAAATATATCTGGATTTGAAATATCAAGTAATAAAATATCCCCTAGAATAATTGATATAAAAATTAAAGATGAGACTATTGAAAAATTGATTTTTCCATTTAAAAAATTTGATTTAACAGCAATCGAATACAAACCTTTCACAAGATTTACAATTGCTAAAAGCTTAGATGATTTAAGTGAAAATAAGCTTGGTATTATAATGAATAGAATAATAAGAGATAGAAATCTTGGGTGTTTCATAATTGGTCCTGAAAATAAAAACGCAAATGTTGATGATATTTTTTTAGTAAAATTATCAACTGCAATATCGCATTTAATAGGAGTGCCAAATCATGATTCTATGGCGGGCAAATATTATGCAAGATTTCACGTTAAGCATGAGGATAAAAGTGACTCATATTTAAGGAAAGCTTATACTAATATGGATCTTCATACTGACGGAACATATGTAAAAGAAATTACTGATTGGCTTTTAATGACAAAGATCGAGGAAAAAAATGTAGAAGGAGGAGAAACAGCAATGCTGCACTTAGATGATTGGGAATATTGTGAAGAACTATTCGATGATCCAGTTGGAAAACAAAATTTTTTATGGGGATCGCCAAAAAGTAAGAATGTAGACTACAAAGTAGAACATCCGATATTTTCAGAAGATAAAGATGGCAAACCCCAGATATCTTACATAGATCAGTTTCCTGAACCAAAAAATATGTCTCAAGGTAACTTTTTACAAAAGTTATCTGATTGTTTAGAGGAAAGTAAGAATAAAGTGATAACTAAATTGCCTGTAGGATCAGCCGTAGTTGCAAATAATTATTTTTGGTTACATGGCAGAAAACCTTTCAAGGAAAATAAAGATTTAAGCAGAGAACTATTAAGAATTAGGGGTTCATTTTTTAAAAATTAATCTATCATCTTAAATAAATAAAATTTATAAAATTATGAAACTTGGTTTTATTGGAACAGGAAAAATAGCTTCTTCAGTTATTGTTGGAATATGTAATTCAAAAATAAAATATAACAAGATTGTTATTTCACCAAGAAATAAAAGAATAGCACTTAGTTTAAAAAAAAGATTTAACAAGGTTAGTATTGCAAAAAATAACCAAGATGTGATTAATAACTCTAATTGGGTGTTCTTAGCAGTTACTCCTACAGTGGGAAAAAAAATACTAAAAAATTTAAATTTTAAAAAAAATCAAACGATAATCAGTTTTATTTCAACAATAACATTAACAGAACTAAAAAAGATTATTAAAGTTAAGTCAAAAATTGTAAGAGCAATACCACTTCCCCCAATATCTTTGAAAAAAGGGCCTGTCCCAATTTATCCACCAAATAAAAAAGTAAAAGATTTTTTTAATAAAATTGGATCTACAATTGAAATTAAAAATGAAAAGTTATCAATTAATTTTTGGTCAACATCAGGAATGATGGCGTCTTACTATGAAATCTTAAATGTGTTGAGTAGTTGGTTAGTAAGAAAGGGAATTAAAAGAATAGATGCACAAAAATATATAACAAACTTATTTTTAGCTTTATCCGAAGATGCAGTAGTCAATTCAAAAAAAGATTTGAAATATTTGGTGAAAGAATCTCAAACGCCAAAGGGTTTAAATGAGCAAGGCCTTAAAGAAATGAAGAAAAAGGGGGCCTATAAATCTGTTATAAATTCTTTAAATAGTATTTATAAAAGATTAAACAAATAATTAATGTCAGAAAATATTTTAGAAATTAATAATCTATCAAAATATTTTGGTGGATTGGCAGCAGTGTCAGATTGCTCTTTAAAAGTTAAGAAAGGAACCATAACTGGAATAATTGGTCCTAACGGTTCTGGTAAAACAACTTTATTTAACTTAATAGCTGGAAACTTAAAATGTTCAGCTGGGAGTGTAATGTTTAACAATGAAAATATTACTGATGTGCCTGCTTATGAATTATTTTCAAAAGGACTTCTTCGAACTTTCCAAATTGCACACGAGTTTACCAACTTATCTGTTTTAGAAAATTTAATGATGGTTCCAGGTAATCAATCAGGTGAACAACTAATGAACGCAATATTTAAACCCAATCTGATTATGAAAGAAGAAAATATTATCAAGCAAAAAGCAATAGAAGTTATAGAATTTTTGAATTTAGGTCACTTACGAAATGAGTTAGCTGGTAATTTGTCTGGTGGTCAAAAAAAGTTATTAGAACTTGGTAGAACAATGATGGTTGATGCAAAATTAGTTTTATTAGATGAAGTAGGAGCAGGTGTAAACAGAACATTACTTAAAGATCTTGGTACAGCTATTGAAAAGCTCAATAAAGAAAAAGGATATACTTTTTGTATGATTGAGCATGACATGGACTTTATTGGAAGATTATGTGATCCAGTAATTGTAATGGCTGAAGGATCGGTACTATTTGAGGGTTCGGTCGAAGATGCAAAAAAGGATGAAAAGGTAATTGAAAGTTATTTAGGAAGAGGATCAAAATTAAAAGATAATTAAAATGGCATTTTTTGAGGGAAATAAAATGACAGGGGGCTATGGAAATGGTCCTGATATTATTAGTTCATGCTCTGTAAATGTAGATAGAGGAGAAATTGTTTCAATTTTAGGTCCTAATGGTGCAGGAAAATCAACTGCTATGAAAGCTATGTTGGGTTTATTAAATTTAAAATCTGGCTCGGTAATAATTGATGGCAAAGATATAACCAAATTATCACCACAAGATAGAGTCAAATCAGGAATTTCATTCGTCCCTCAAACTAAAAATGTTTTTGCTGGGATGACTGTCGAGGAAAATTTAGAAATGGGAGCTTTCTTAATTGATGATAACTATAATTCAATTATTCATGAGATTTATGATTTATTTCCAATATTGAGAGAAAAAAAAAGTCAATTGGTTGGTGAATTATCAGGCGGGCAAAGACAACAGGTTGCCCTTGGAAGAGCGCTTATGATTAAACCATCAGTTTTAATGTTAGATGAACCTACTGCAGGAGTTTCACCTATAGTAATGGATGAATTATTTGATCATATTGTCAAAGTAAAACAAACAAATGTAGCTATATTGATGGTAGAACAAAATGCTAAACAAGCATTAAGTATTTCAGATAGAGGTTATGTTTTAGTTACAGGAGAAAATCGTTATTCAGGATCAGGTAAAGAATTACTTAACGATCCTAGAGTAAGGAGCTCATTTTTAGGTGGTTAGTATGGATTTTATAAATGCAATCGTATTGTTATTAAACTATATTTTTGTTCCTGCATTGGCTTATGGATCTCAACTAGCACTAGGTGCAATTTTCGTAACTTTAATTTATGGAATTCTAAGATTTGCTAATTTTGCAACAGGAGACATGATGTCTTTTGGTACTATGGTAACAATTTTGTTCACATGGTATCTTCAGTCTTTAGGAGTGAGCCTAGGCTTTCTCCCAACTGCTCTTATCGCAATTCCTTTTGCAATAATGTTTATGGTTGGCTATATGCTTTTAATAGATAAATTTGTTTTTAAATATTATAGAGTAAGCAAAAGCCCTCCTGTTCAACTAGCAATGGTTAGTATTGGGGTCATGTTTGTTACTCAGGCAGTTGTTCGAATAATTATTGGCCCTTCAGACAGAAGATTTTTTGATGGAGAAAAATTTTTAATAAAAGCTGGTGAATTTAAAGAAATGACAGGTCTTAATGAAGGTCTTGCAATAAAATCAACCCAGGTAATTACAATTGTTGTAACATTAATTTTAGTCTCAACTCTTTTTTGGTTTTTAAATAAAACTAAAACTGGAAAAAGCATGAGAGCCTACTCTGATAATGAAGATCTTGCATTATTATCAGGAATTGATCCTAAAAAAATTGTAACGATAACTTGGATTATAGCGGGTATTTTAGCTACAATTGGTGGAGCTTTGTATGGTTTAGATAAAAGTTTTAAACCATTTACTTATTTTAATAATATGCTCCCAATTTTTGCTGCAGCTATTGTTGGTGGTATAGGAAATCCTTTTGGTGCATTCTTAGGAGGATATGTAATTGCGTTTTCTGAAATCCTTTTAACTTATGCATATAAAAAATTTTTCATGTATTTATTACCAGAAAGTTTAGAGCCAAATACTTTAGTTCAATTGCTATCAACAGATTATAAATTCGCAGTATCATTTTCAATTCTTGTTATTGTACTGCTTTACCGACCATCTGGAATTTTTAAAGGGAAAATATTGTGAGAAAAAATTTAAATGTAATTGCAGCTTATACTATAATGATGGGATTAATTATTCTTGTTGGAATTTTTCAATCTTGGAATATAGCTTTATCAATTTTTAATCTTTGTTTAATTTCAGCAGTCATGACAATGGGAGCTAATATTCAATGGGGTTATGCTGGTCTTATTAACTTTGGAATAATGGGATATACTGCTCTAGGTGGTTTAGCAGCAGTTTTAATCTCAGTTGATCCAGTTCAAGAAGCATGGAGCGTAGGCGGATCTAATATTCTTTTAAGTCTTTTACTAATAATAGGGATGGTATTAGCCGTAAGATATGTATTAAAAAAATACGAAAAATCAAAAGTTAGAACCTATATTATTGCATCTATTATAATTGCAGGAATAATAATCATTAGATTTGTATCTGAACCTGGGATTGAGGCAATAGAGGAAGTAGATCCTGCAAAAACAGGATTTCTTGGTGGATTTGGTCTTCCAATTATTTTTTCTTGGATCGTAGGTGCTCTGTTTGCGGGTGGGTTAGCATTTGTAATTGGTAAAGTTGCCTTAGGTTTAAGGGCAGATTATTTGGCAATAGCTACTTTGTTAATATCTGAAATTGTTATAGCAATAATTAAGCATGAAGATTGGCTGACTAGAGGTGTAAAAAATGTTATTGGATTGAAGCGCCCTGCACCTTATGAGGTTAATTTACAACAAACAGATTGGTTTATAAATTTAGTTGAAAAATTTAACCTAAGTAAATTGAATTTAATAACAGATTTATCTGAGAGACAAGCTGCTCTAAATCAATTTGTCATTGAAGGATCATCAATTTTTGTAAAACTTTGTTATTCAGGTTTGTTTTTAATTGTTGTTATCATTCTATTAATTTTAACTCAAAAAGCTCTTTATTCTCCGTGGGGTAGAATGATGAGAGCTATTAGAGATAATGAAGAGGCAGCGAATGCAATGGGTAAAAATGTGGTGAAACAACATTTACTAATTTTTGTTTTAGGTTCAGCTATAGTGGGAATTGCTGGCGCTATGTTAGTAACCCAAGATGGATTATTTACGCCAGGCAGCTACAGACCTATGCGATATACTTTTTTAATTTGGGTGATGGTCATAGTAGGTGGCAGTGGTAATAATTTTGGTGCAATTCTAGGAGGCTTTGTAGTTTGGTTTTTATGGATCGAGTCAGCACCCATCGGATTATATTTAGTTAATTTAACAACGGCTGGTTTAGCTGATACTCACTTTTTAAAAGTTCATTTAATTGAAAGTGTTCCATATTTTAGGTTTTTGATGATGGGAATAGGATTGTTATTAATAATGAGATATAGACCAAAAGGTATACTTCCAGAAAAAATAGAAATAAAATAAAAAAAATGAAATATATAATTTTAGGTGCAGCTTTTGCTTGGGCTTTATATATGGTCGATAAATATTTATTTTTTTAAAAAAAACCCCCAACATAAAAATGTCAGGGGTTTTAATTTTAAGATAAATTATCTTTGTTTTTTAGTTTTGAATTTTCCGCCTTTAACTTCTTGTTCTAAGAAAGAACCTTCAGCTTCACCGACGTTAGTAAAAGTAACACCTGTTGCACCTTCGTAGTCAACTTTTTTACCTTTAGCTAGTAAATCTAAACCTTTTTTAAGTTCACCTGGATAAATTTTTGTTCCAGGGCCGTTTGCAACATCCATCACATTTTTTGCAATTGATGCTCTATCAGCTGAATTACCTGCTTGCATTGCTAAAACAATTAAAGCAGCTGCATCATATGACTCACCAGTGTATGGACCAGAACTATCAATACCAGCAGCTTTTGCTACACCAGCAAAAACTCCAGCACCTTTTCCAGTTGATCCAGGCATTGAACCAAAAGATTTTCTTAAATCCTTTCCAAATGCATCAACCAATGATTGACCGATCATACCATCTGACAAAATAAATCTATCAAATGCACCAGAGTCTAAAGAAGCTTGAATAATACCTTTTCCACCTTGGTCAAGATATCCAATAACAGCTACCGCATCACCACCTGCTGAAGCAAGTGTTGCTACCTCAGAAGAATAATCTGCTTTTCCATCTTCATGAGCATTTACTGTAGTTACTTTTATTCCGTGAGCTTCTACTGCTGCTTTATAAACATCAGCTAAACCTTTACCATAATCGTTGTTTGTATAAGTAATAGCTACACTTTTTACTTTTCTATCTTTAGTAATATCTGCAAGGATTTGTCCACCCCTAGCATCTGATGGAGCAGTTCTAAAGAAATACCCTTTATCATCTAAAGTTGTTAATCCTGGAGATGTTGCAGAAGGTGAAATCATTACCACACCATTTGGTACAGCAACATTTGATGCAATAGCACCTGTTACACCTGAACAATCAGCACCCATGATTGCAGCTACACCTTGTGCAATAACACCCTCAGCTGCTGCTGTTGCTGCTGCTGAGTCAACACAAGTTGAGTCTGCTCTTACTACTGAAATTTTTTCTCCACCTAATAGTGAACCTGAGTCAGATGCTTCTTTAAAAGCAAGCTCTGCAGATGCAGCCATAGCGGGTGTAAGAGATTCTATAGGACCAGTAAATCCTAAAATTATTCCCATTTTTACTTCTGCAAAAACATTTGTTGTAAAACTTGATACAAATATAAATGCAGCAATAATTAATTTTCTCATTATATTCCTCTATTTGTTAACAATTTATAAAGACTAAATTAAATCCTATTTATATAGATTTTCAACCGCCAAATTATCTTATTTTATAATGTCTTTATTTAAACTAGACTGATTATTAAAGATTTTAAACGATTTTAATGAAGTCTAATAAAATTCAACCTCAATTCATAAAAAAATATAATCCTAGAATAGGATTAATTGCTCTAGCTACAGATTTTATAATTGAAAAAGATTTTATCAAAATAATTAAAGATAAAGATATAGATTTTTTTGTAAATAGAATTGAATGTTATAATCCTTTATCAAAAGAAAATTTAATTAAAATGTCCGAAAAAGTTACAGATGTTACTAAAAATATTTTACCAGATGAAAATATAGATTGTGTTGTATACGGGTGTACTTCTGGAACTATAGCTGTCGGACATGATACTATTGAAAAAAAAGTTAAAGAAGCAAAACCAAAAGCAAAAATTACAACACCAAGCACTGCCGCTATTAAAGCATTAAAAAAGTTAAATATAAAAAAAATAGCAATATTTACTCCTTATAGTAAAAAATTAAATGATGAGGTTATAGATTATTTTTCAAGTCAAGGTTTTGATATTGTTGTAAATACTTATCTAGATATTGCAGCTGACTATGATATCGGAAAAGTAGATCAAAATTTTTTATTTAAAACTTTATCGCAAATAGAAATCAAAAATGCTGATGCCTTATTTATCTCGTGCACGGCTTTACCAGTTTTAAACATAATTGAAAGATTAGAGAAAGAATTAGGTAAGCCTGTCATTACAAGCAATCAATCATTAATATGGGATACTTTAGAAAGCATTGGAATGAACAAAGATATTCTAGGCTTTGGAAAATTATTTAATTTAGATAAATGAGTCTTTTTACAAAAGAAGAATATAGGAATAGATTAAAAAAGGTTCAAAAAATGATGCAGGATAAAGGCATCGAATTATTAATTTCTCACGATACGAATAATATAAATTACTTAACAGGTTATGATGCTTGGTCTTTTTATTATGCTCAATGTGCAATAGTTCATGTCAATGCTGATGAACCTTTATGTTTTGTTAGAGATCAAGATGCAGGAGGAGCTTATCTAAAAACATATTTAAAGAAGGAGAATATAATCGTATATGATGAACACTACATTCACACTTGGCCTAAGCATCCTTATGATTATTTAGTAGAGGTAATTAAGAATAAAAAATGGGATAAGCTTTCTATTGGTTTAGAGATGGATGCTCATTATTTTACAGCATTCTGTTATCAGAAAATTAAAGATGGTTTACCTGATGCCAAGATCAAAGACTCTGAAAGATTAGTTAACTGGGCTCGTCTGGTAAAATCAAATAGTGAAATAAATTTCATGAAATCTGCCGCAAAAATTTCAGAAGTTGGAATGAAAAAAGCCTATGAAGTAATAAGTCCTGGGGTTAGACAATGTGATGCTGTCGGCGAAATTCAAAAAGCTTTGTTTTATGGAACTCCTGAATTTGGTGGGGAATATGCAAGTATTGCAACATTACTTCCTACTGGAAAAGGAACATCTGCTTCACATTTAACCGCAACACAAGATAAATTTATTGATGGTGAGGCCACAATTGTTGAACTTTCTGGAGTTTATAAGCGTTACCATGCGCCGATGGCCAGAACTATTTTGCTTGGAAAACCTGATCAACTTAAAATTGATACGATGAAAAAAACTATTGAGGCACTTGAAGCTGGAATTGATGCAACAAAACCTGGAAATACTATAGATCACGTTGCTCAAGCATTTTGGAAAATTTTAGATAAATATGGAATAGAAAAAAAATCTAGGACAGGTTATTCGATTGGAATTGGTTATCCACCAGATTGGGGAGAACATACATTAAATATCTATAAAGGTGACATGACAATTTTGGAACCTAATGTTTGTTTTCACATGATAGCGGTTATGCAATTTGGCGAATGGGGTGTTGAAGCATCAGAGGCAATAAGAGTTACAGATGAAGGGGCAGAATTATTTTGTAATATGTCTAAAGAACTTCACGTTAAAAGCTAGTTATTAAAGGTTGAAATTTATTCTTACAAATGTTTTAAGTTGATTAAAATTATGGCTCTTAAAAAAGATTTCGTCAAATTCGACAAAGTAGATAAAAGCTATGACGGCAAAGTTTTAGTCGTTAAGGATCTTCAGTTAGATATTGAAGAAGGTGAGTTTGTAACTATGCTAGGACCCTCGGGCTCTGGAAAAACAACTTGCTTAATGATGCTGGCAGGATTTGAAACACCAACAAATGGGGAAATATATTTAGATGGTAAGGCCATCTCAAGTATACCTCCACACAAAAGAGGTATTGGAATGGTTTTTCAGAATTATGCGCTATTTCCTCATATGACAGTTTATGAGAACCTTGCCTTTCCACTAAGAGTTAGAAAAATTCCAAAAGATGAGGCAGATAAAAAAATTGATAAGGCATTATCAATGGTTTCACTTCAAGGTTTTGCATCTAGGATGCCAGGGCAATTATCAGGTGGTCAACAGCAAAGAGTGGCTGTCGCAAGATCATTAGTATTTGACCCTCAACTAGTTTTAATGGATGAGCCTCTAGGAGCTTTAGATAAAAACTTAAGAGAGAGTATGCAATATGAAATCAAGCATATACATGAAAACATTGGAGTAACTGTTGTTTATGTAACTCATGATCAAAGTGAAGCATTAACAATGTCTAATCGTATTGCTGTTTTTAATGATGGAAAAGTTCAGCAGCTTTCAAGTCCGGATGAACTTTATGAAAAACCTGTGAATTCTTTTGTCGCTGAGTTCATTGGGGAAAATAATACTTTTGTGGGTGAGGTTTCAGATATTTCAGGTGGTAAGTGTAAAGTTAAAATAGCTAATACAGATATACTTGCAAACCCTATTTCTGTAAAAGGCAAAGGTGAAAAAACTAAAATTTCTTTAAGACCTGAAAGAGCTTTGATTAATCCAAGTGATAAAATGGATAATATACATTCTGGAAAGATTGAGGAAGTAATATATCACGGAGATCACACAAGAGTTAGAATTAATCTTTTAGGCAATAATCAATTTATCTTAAAAGTTCCTAATAGTTCAGCGAATTTGGATATCAAGCTTGGTAAAGATATTAAGATAGGCTGGAACAGCGAAGATGCAAGAGCGCTAGATCCTTCATAGACTACATATATATTGTTAAATTAACTAAAATGGCCTGTTGACTCTCATTATCTATCTTGTTGTAATTGATTTTTATAAAAAACGTTTAAACGGAGGAAAAATGAAAAAACTAAGTAAAGTATTACTAGCTATTTCTTTTGTACTTTCACTAACTACTTCAGCATTTGCAACAACAGTAACTGCAGTGTCATGGGGTGGGGCTTATACTGAGTCTCAAAAGTTAGGTTATGGTGATCCTACAGCTAAAAAACTTGGCATAAATATTGCCTGGGTTGACTATTCTGGTGGATTGTCTGAAATAAAAGCACAAAAAGAAGCTGGTAAAATCACGTGGGATATAATCGACGTGTTTGCAATGGATACTATTACTGGATGTGATGAAGGATTATTTGTTGAATTTGATTTCGATAAAGACTTCCCACCAGCTCCAGATGGAACTCCAGCAAGTAAAGATTTCTTTACCGCAATGCCTAGTAAGTGTGCTGTAGGAAATATTTTGTATTCTTGGAATTATGCTTATAACACTAACAATGTTAAGGGTACTCCAAAGACTATCAAAGATTTCTTTAACACTAAAAAATTCCCTGGAAAAAGAGCTATCTATAAAAGCGCTTTAACTAACTTAGAGATCGCTTTAGCAGCAGATGGTATTAAACCAGGAAAAGGTGGAGCAAAAATCTACAAAGCTTTAGAAACAGAAAAAGGTGTTGAAAGAGCAATGAATAAGATCAAAGAACTATGCACAGACCCTAAAGGTGGATGTGTATTTTGGTCTGCAGGTGCTCAACCACCAGAACTATTAGTATCAGGTGAAGTAGTAATGGCTACTGGTTGGAATGGTAGATTCTTCAATGCTGAAATTGGAGAAGGTGCACCAATTAAACAAGTTTGGGATGGCCAGGGTCTTGACTACGAATATTTCGTACAAGTTAAAGGTGGACCAAACGATGCTAATGGTATGGCTAAAAAAGCTTTAGCAATGATGACTAGCTCAGAGATGTTAGCAGGAAGTGCTAAATACATTGCATATGCTCCTTGGAGAAAATCTTCAATTGGTATTATGGAAAAAGGTGAGCCTTGGTATAAAGATGGTAAGACTAACATGGTACCACAAATGCCAACTGCACCGGCTAACACTAAAAACTATTTCCTAGTAGATCCAATTTTCTGGGCTGATAACGGTACAGAGCTTGGTGAAAAATGGGAAGCTATGAAAGCTGGTCTATAATTTAAGTTTTATTAAACTTAATTATATATTATAATTTAAGGGCGGTTATTCGTAACCGCCCTTTTTATTAATGAGCTCTGAAACAAAACAAATTTTAACAACAGATGGTATACCTTTAGAGGTAAGTCTTAAAAAGGCAGAGAGAAAGAATAAGATCAAAGCCTTTTTACTTGTTGCCCCCTTATTGCTTTTCTTAATAATAACTTATGTCTTTCCAATAGGTGATATGCTGTTCAGAAGTGTTGACGATAAAATGGTAACACAAATGCTTCCAAAAACTTTTAAAGCAATGGAGAATTGGGATGGTCAAGAGCTACCTGATGAAGAAGTTTTTGCTGCTTTTCATGAAGATTTTATAAAATTAGTTGAGAATAAACGTGAAGGTAAGTTATCTACTCAATTAAACTATACTAAAAATGGATTTAAAAGTATTATTAAAAAATTACGAAGAAAATCTAAATCATTTGAAGAGGGAAACTACAAAGAACAAATAATGTCAGTTCATAAAAGATGGGCTGATGTTGAGTACTGGAGAGCAATTCAAAGAAGAGCCCCTGAATTTACAGGTCAAAAATATTTAAAAGGAATGGATATGTATGTAAATGAGGAAGGGAAAATAGTAAGCGTTGAAGAAGATAGGAGAATTCACAGAGTATTATGGTTAAGAACTCTGGAGATTGCATTTTTTGTAACTGTCTTTTGTTTTTTAATGGCTTATCCAATAGCTCACTTATTAGCTACTCTGCCAATGAAATATAGTAACTTATTAATGATCTGTGTGCTGCTCCCGTTTTGGACTTCATTACTTGTAAGAACTGCCAGCTGGATGATTTTGTTGCAACAACAAGGAATTGTTAATGATTTCTTTGTCGGAATAGGATTAGTAGCTGACGATAATAGACCTGAGATGATGTACAACAAAACAGGAAGTTATGTTGCGATGACACAAATATTACTGCCGTTCATGGTATTACCACTTTATAGTGTCATGAAAACTATCTCACCTAGCTTAATGAGGGCAGGAAAATCACTAGGTGGAACGCCATTTGTGGCATTTTGGAAAGTTTATTTCCCGTTAACAATACCAGGAATAGGTGCAGGATGTTTATTGGTATTCATATTGGCAATCGGATATTACATTACACCAGCCTTAGTTGGTGGTGCATCCGGAACTTTAATCAGTAACCAGATCGCATTTCATATGAAAAGTACCCTTGACTGGAGTTTTGCATCAGCAATGGGATTAATGTTGTTGAGTGGAGTATTGGTAATTTATTGGCTTTATAACAAAATAGTTGGAATTGATAATATTAAATTAGGATAATCAAATGGCTTTACCAAAATATACTGAACCACATTATAGAATTTGGCATTATATTTATCTTACAATTTGTGGTGCAGTTTTCTTTTTCCTAATTGCACCTTTATTTGTAATCTTTCCATTATCATTCAATGCAGAAGAATTTTTGAGTTTTTCTGATGGAATGAAACGTCTAGATCCAGATGCGTTTTCTTTAAGATGGTATAAGGATATGATTTATGGAACAAAAAATCCATGGGGATTAGCAGCTAAGAATAGTTTTATTATTGCAATTTTTGCAACAATTGGATCAGTAATACTTGGAACAGTTGCAGCCTTAGGACTAAGTAGCAGACATATGCCTTATAAAGGATTAATAATGGCTGTGTTAATTTCACCAATGATTGTTCCATTAATTATTTCTGGTGTTGCAATATTTTTCTTTATGGCAAAAGCGGGTTTAGCAGCAACTCATACAGGAATAGTATTAGCTCATATTATATTAGGAACACCTTTTGTGGTAATTACAGTCACCGCAACTCTGTCAGGGTTTGACCATAGTGTAACTAGAGCAGCTGCAAGTTTGGGAAGCGATCCAGTGAATACTTTTATGAAAATTACTTTGCCATTAATTTTACCTGGAGTAATTTCAGGCGGGTTATTTGCGTTTGTAACTTCGTTTGATGAAGTTGTGGTTGTTTTATTTTTAGCAGGATTAGAAAATACGACAATCCCTATTCAAATGTGGACTGGTTTAAGAGAGCAATTAAGTCCAACAATATTAGCTGTTGCGACTTGTCTAATTATATTATCAACATTGATATTAGTGACTGCTGAGCTTTTAAGACGAAGATCTGAAAGGCTCAGAGGTATTAATCGTTAAAAAAAAATTTCATGAAAATAAAGAATGTAGTAGTGATTGGGTCTGGAACAATGGGAAGTGGTATAGCAGCTCATTTGTGTAATGCTAATATCCCTGTAACTCTTTTAGATTTAAAAACTGAAATTAGTGAAAATGCCAGAGAAAGAATTCACAAATCTAGACCACCTTTATTAATTGATAAATCAAAAATAAAAAATATTAAAGTTGGAAATATTGAAGATGACTTTTCAGTTGTTGAAAAAGCTGATTGGGTTGTTGAAGCAGTAGTGGAGAGAATAGATATCAAACATCAAATCTATGAAAAAATTTTTAAAAGCAGAAAAGATGGTGCAATTGTTTCCTCCAATACCTCTTCAATACCTATTAAAGTTTTATCTCAAAATTTAGATAAAGAACAAAAAAAGGATTTTTGTATAACTCATTTTTTTAATCCTGTCAGATATATGGGTCTTTTGGAAATTGTTAAAAATGAAGACAATGACTTAAATAAAATAAACCAATTAAAAGAATTTTGTGAACTTGAGCTTGGAAAAGGAGCTATTGTTTGTAATGATACTCCAGGTTTTTTAGGTAATAGAGTTGGCGTTTACGCAATGCAAATAGCAATGACTGAAGCGTTCAAAATGAAACTATCCGTAGAGGAAGCGGATGCAATATTTGGTAGACCAATGGGCATTCCAAAAACAGGAGTTTTTGGGCTTTATGATTTAATTGGCATTGATCTAATGGCTGATGTCTTAAAAAGTTTTATTAAAGAATTACCTGAAACAGATAAATTTCATGAAGTTGCAAAAGAAATTCCTCTAGTAAAAAAGTTAATTGAAACTGGATATACAGGTAGAAAGGGCAAGGGGGGTTTCTACAGAATGAAGAAAACTGATAGTGGCAAAGTAATGGAAGCTATCAATCTGCAAACTGGTGATTATTCTCCGAGTAAAAAAATTGATATTAAATCTGATAAAGTTGATCTGAAAAGTCTCATTAACAGGAATGATAAATATGGTGAATATGCTTGGTCAGTATTAGAAAAGATCATTAAATATGCTTCATCATTAGTGCCCGAAATAACAAAAGAATTTAATGATATTGATGAGGCTATGAGGTTAGGGTTTAACTGGGCTAAAGGACCCTTTGAAATGCTAGAGGAGATTGGCGTTAAAAACTTTTTTGAGAAAGTTGAAAATTTTAACGAAAATAATTTTTTAGAAAATTTAAGTAAGACAAAAAATGAAAACTTTTATGGTGGGAGGCAAAAATATACAGCAATAGAAACTCTAGGTAAGGTTAAGAAAACAGCGACGAGTGTTGACGGAAATAGTTCAGCATCTATTTATAGATTCAATGATTATAATATAGTTGAATTTACCACAAAAGCTAACGCATTAGATTATGATTCAATGGATGCTTTAAAGAAAGCAACCGATAAGCCTTTGATTATAATTAATGAAAGTATGCAATTTTCTGCAGGCGTAAATTTAACCTATACAATGGAATTCGCTGACAAAAATGATTTTAAATCAATTGAGAAATTTATTAAATATTTCCAAGAAACATGTAAACATCTAAAGTACTCTAAACACTCAGTTATATCTGCACCATCAGGACTTACTTTAGGAGGTGGATTTGAAGTTTTAGTACAAAGTAATTTTGTTGCTTCACATACAAATATTGTAATTGGTCTGGTAGAAACTATTGTAGGTTTAATTCCAGCTGGTGGAGGATGTAAAGAAATGTTAGCTAGATGGCTAGATACAGAAGAGGCAAAAAAAGATCCAAATTATGCACCATTAAAAGTTTTTGATATCATTGGTTATGGAAAAACAGCAACATCACCTGTTGAAGCTGAGCCATTGAAATACTTACTGCCTGAAAATAAAAAAATTATGAATAGAAATAGTTTATTAGAAGTTTCAAAAAAAATCTTAGATGAAAACAAAGATTTTAAAGCACCTAACGAACTTAAGTTTAACTTACCTGGGAAAGCAGTTATTGGAGAAATGTATAAAATCTTAGAAAAACTCTATAATGATAAAATAATCTTAGATCATGGGGTAGAAGTTGCAAAAGAATTAGCCTACGTTTTGAGTGGTGGTGAAACTACAATTGATAAAGTGTTGACAGAAGATGATTTATTTAAATTAGAACTAGATGCTTTTATGAAATTAATTGAAACTAAAAATACTCAAGATAGGATTAAACACACCTTGGCTACTGGTAAACCTTTAGTCAATTAACATTTTAATAGAATTTATAAAGTCAGGCCTTAGAACATACTCAGACTTATCCAGATATTTTATTTTTTCTAGTGCTTCTATTCCATAAATTACTTTTCCAATCGGTGTATATTCACTCTCGTATAATGGCTCATCTTTGAGCGTGATGAAAAATTGACTATCCTCAGTGTTATATTTTTGAGTTCTTGCAAGACCCACACTTCCTCTTTCATAGTCAAATGGGACACCTATTTCTGATTTTATGGTTCCTAATCCTGATTGCCCTGTTCCGATTTTTCCATAATCAATATTTCCTTTTTTACCAAATTCCAAATCACCTGCCTGTACAAGATTGTCTTTAATTACTCTATGAAATGCAACATCGTCGTAAGCTTTGGACCTCACCAATGTTTTAAATCTTTCAACCGCGTTTGGAGAAATATTTGGATATAATTCAATAATTACATTCCCACATTCAACATTTAAAATCGCAATATTATTTGGCTTATCAAAAGAAAGTTTTTCTGGATTATAATTTTTAACAAATAAGCATTTATTCTTTATCAAAAAAAAGGAACTTAGAGAAAAAATAGCTAAAGATATTAAGAAAAAAAAAATTATCTTCTCTGACTTTGAAGCTTTAATTTTTTTAATCATAAATTGAAACTTTGATCAATTCTAAGCAAACCTGATCTGATAAAATCTATCTTTTTTTGAAGAATAGGATCAATTTGTTTTGGTAAATTCCCATGCATTAAATGAGAAAAAACTTCTGCCATATCTTCAGAAGCGGTTGATTTTGAATATTCAGTAATAAAACCATCAGTTTTAGAATAAGTATCAAGACCTATTTTTTTTGTGCAAGAAGAACATTTTGCATAATTAAAGCTATCTGAATTGAAACTTGACCAAGTTTTTTCATTAAAAATTTCCTTAAAACTATCATTGATTATATGAAAGACTTCATGATGTAATACTCTTTCAAAATATTTATTATTAAATTTAATATCAACAATTAAAGTTTTCATCACATTGTCAGGTATTCCAGCAGTATTAATTCCTGAAATTGATAAATCTTCACAAAGAACAATATATTTTAAATTTATTTTTTTTAAAAAACTTCGAGAATATCTTTTTAAATTTTTTTCTATAATTTCGTACTTTTGATCTAAATCTCGTTTTGATGATTTAAAACAATTAATATTGTTATCTACCCCAATCGTAAAAGGTTTTTTAGCGTAAAGATATCTCAGACTATTAGTAGTTTTGATATTATAAATTTCAAGATTTGGGATCTTAATCAATTGATAAATCGTATCTGCTTGCACAGAAGAAATTAAAAATAAATATAATAAAATGAACTTAAATAATTTCATAAAAAGTATTATTGAAGATATTCCAAATTGTAAGAATGTGATAGAGTTTTATGATGAAAAAAAAAAGTACCAAGGAACCAATCCAACCAGTAAGTGGAACCAAAGTACCACGATTTGCAGGACCCTCGACTTTTGCACGATTACCAGAATTGAGAGATGTTGAGTATTGTGATGTTGCAATAGTTGGTATTCCTTTTGATGCAGGCACAAGTTATAGGCCAGGAGCAAGGTTTGGTCCTCAAAGCATTAGACAAGCTTCGAGACACTTAAGAACAAATTATCATCCGAGTTATGATGTAGAACCATTTAAAGTACAACAAGTTGCTGATGCTGGAGACATTTCGTGTAATCCTTTTAATATTAATGAGTCGATCAAACAAATTGAAGAAGGTGCTACAGATTTACTGAAAAAAACTGGAGGCATAATTAGTTTAGGTGGTGACCATACAATTGCATTTCCTTTATTAAAAGCAGTAAACAAAATTAATAAAGGCCCAGTTGCTTTAGTTCATTTTGATGCTCATTTAGATACATGGGATACTTATTTTGGGGCACCTTATACGCATGGAACTCCATTCAGACGTGCAAGAGAAGAGAATTTATTTTTAGACGATGCTTCTATGCATGTAGGTATTAGAGGACCTTTGTATAGTAGAGATGATATTAAAAATGATGAAAGTTTTGGATTTAAAATAATTCATTGTGATGAATTTCAAACAGAGGGAACTGATAAAATAGCTGAAAGGATAAAAAAAAGAGTTGGAGATAATCCATTTTACTTATCAATTGATATAGATGTTTTAGATCCAGCTTTTGCCCCAGGAACAGGTACACCAGAAATTGCAGGAATGACTTCAAGAGAAATGGTTAATGTAATTCGGGGTTTGTCAGGAATGAATTTAATCTCAGCAGATGTAGTTGAAGTATCCCCAGCATATGATCATGCGGAGGTAACATCTTTAGCTGCAGCAACAATTGTTTATGAACTTACTAATTTGTTTGCAAAAAAATAAGGAAAGGTTAGGAGTGTGATATGGAAAATAAAAAAAATTTTTACATCGATGGAAAATGGGTTGCTCCGAAAAGTAAACAAGAAATAAAAGTAATTAATCCTGCTACAGAGGAAAATTGTGCGGTTATTTCTTTAGGTAATAAAGAAGATATTGATTATGCAGTAAGTTCAGCAAAAAAAGCTTATAGCACTTGGGCATTTTCCCCTAAAGAGGAAAGAATAAGATTATTAGAAAAATTGTACGAAAATTATAAAAAAAGATGGGCAGATATTGCTGCAGCTATTACCACAGAAATGGGAGCTCCCAAAGACTTTGCAACAAAACTACAAGCAGGTACAGGTGCGGCACATCTAAAATCATTTATTAGATATCTTAAAAATTTTGAATTTGAAAAACCTTTAGGTGAGCATGCTCCAAATCAAAGATTAATTTATGAGCCAAAAGGTGTGTGTGCTTTGATTACACCATGGAACTGGCCAATGAACCAAGTTTGTCTTAAAGTTGCACCAGCTTTAGCTTCTGGCTGTACTATGATTTTAAAACCATCTGAACTTGCTCCCTTATCTTCAATGATTCTAGCAGAATTAATTGATGAAACAAAATTTCCTGCTGGGGTATTCAATTTAGTAAATGGAGATGGTGAAACTACTGGTAATGCACTTACAAGTCATCCTGACGTCAATATGATTTCATTTACTGGCTCTACTCGAGCTGGAGCATTAATTTCACAAAATGCAGCTAAAGATTTCAAAAGAGTAAGTTTAGAATTAGGAGGAAAGGGAGCAAATATAATTTTTAAAGATGCTGATCCAGATGCTATTGAAAGAGGAGCTTTAAGATGTTTCAGGAATTCTGGTCAGTCGTGTAATGCTCCAACTAGGATGCTTGTCGAAAAATCAATGTATAATGAAGCTGTAGAAAGATTAAAAAAATATACTGAAAATTTTGAGGTTGGTGATCCAAAGAAGGAGGGAGAGCATATTGGTCCTGTTATTTCTGAAACTCAATATAATAAAATCCAAACTTTAATTAAAAAGGGTATTGATGAGGGTGCAAAATTAGTTGCTGGAGGAGCTGGTAAACCAGAGGGATTTGAAAAAGGATACTTTGTCAAACCTACAGTTTTTGTTGATGTTAAAAATGATATGGAAGTTGCAAGAACAGAAATTTTTGGTCCAGTGTTATCAGTAATGCCTTTTGAAAATGAAGAGGAAGCAATTAAAATTGCTAATGATACTCCTTATGGATTGACAAATTACATTCAAACGCAAGACAAAGAAAAAGTTAAAAGAGTTGCAAGAAAGTTAAGATCAGGAATGGTAGACGTAAATGGAGCTGGTATTGCTGTAGATGCACCATTTGGAGGCTTTAAACATTCTGGAATTGGTAGAGAAGCTGGTGAACATGGTCTTGAAGAATTTTTAGAAGTGAAAGCTGTTGGTGGCTGGAATTAATTTAAAGTAGACTTTTTTTTAAGACCCTCTAAAAATTTTAAACATTTTTTTATTTCATTTAATTCAATAAACTCATCAACTTTGTGAGCTTGTTCAATCGAACCAGGGCCACAAACAACAGTGCTCATCCCAATCTCTTGAAACAAGCCAGCTTCAGTGCCAAAAGAAACAACCTCTCTCGAATTGTCCCCAGTCAAACTTGAAACTAGCTCACAAGCCTCTGAGTTTTTAACACGATCAAAACCAGTTACTTCACCAATTATCTTTTTAGTTATCTTTGAATTTGGAAAAACTTTTCTCATTTCTGGCAGTAAAATTTCATTAGCATACCTATCTATTTCTTGATTTAAAAAAACTCCATCTTCTTTCACTACCGGTCTAGTCTCCCATTCAATATAACATTTATCAGCTATCACATTGTGTGCTATGCCACCAAATATTCCTCCTACTTGCAAAGTTGAAAAGGGCGGATCAAATATCGAGTCCTTAGGGGCTCTTTTTTTTAAGTTCTGTCTTAATTCAATGAGTTTGTTTGCGTAACGTGAAGCAAACTCAACAGCACTAACCCCTTTATGTGGCATTGAACTATGACCAGCTAGACCTTCAAAATAAGTTGTATACTCATAACAACCTTTGTGAGCATCTATAATTTTCATTTTAGTCGGCTCACCAATTATACATATGCCGTCTTGAATTTTTCTTTTTTTTAATTCCTCAATCAAGATTGGCGCACCAAGACAAGCAGTCTCTTCATCAAATGTGAATGAAAAATGAATATCTCTATTTAACTCAATTTTTGAATAGATTGGGGCATAAGCTAAAACACACGCGATAAAACCTTTCATATCACATGCACCTCTACCATAAAGTTTATCATCTATGATTGTAGCTTTAAAAGGATCAGTGCTCCAATTTTTCGAAACTGGAACAGTATCAGTATGACCAGATAAGATAATTGGTTTTATTCCGTTTGTTTTTTTCGCTTTAAATGTAGCAAAAAGATTAACTCTTTTCTTTTCCTGATCAAAAGTTTTAAATGAGGTTGCACCTAATTTGTGAAGGTACTCTTCACAATAATTAATTAAATTACTATTATCGTCTCCAGAAATTGTTTTAAAACCGATTAAATCGGTCAAAATTTTGATGCAATTTTCATATAATTTTTCAATATTAATTTCTGTACTCATGAATAATAACTAATATATATACGGGATTTATGAAAGAACAAATAACATACGATATATTTGATAAAGTTGACATACGAGTAGGGACAGTAATTTCTGTAAAAAAAAATGAGAAAGCAAGAAAACCATCTTTAGTAATTGAGGTGGATTTTGGAAAAGAGATAGGAATTAAACAATCTTCAGCACAAATTACTCATTATTACAATGAGGATAATTTAAAAGGCAAACAAGTAATTGGGATTTGTAATTTTCCTGAAAAAAATATTGCTGGAGTGGTGTCTCAAGTTTTGATTTTAGGTTCGATTGATAAGGAAGGCAAAGTGATTCTCGTTCATCCATCTCAACAATCAGAAAATGGTCTTCCAATAGCCTAAGTATGCATCCTGAAATATTATCAATTTCTTTATTTTGGTTTGTCACAGCGTATACGCCGGGTCCAAATAATGTAGTCGCATCTTACTCTGGATTTAATTTTGGGATAAAAAAAACAATACCTCATATTCTTGGTGTGACTTTAGGGTTTACTTCATTAGTGATTTTTTTGTCGATTGGTTTAATAAATATTTTTAAATTATTTCCAATCATTCAAATAGTCATTAGATATCTTGGGACTTTATTTTTGATATATCTAGCTTACAAAATCGCATTCTCAACCTCTTCAAATGAAACTCAAAAAGAAAATCCTGTAAAATTTATTGAAACTTTTTTATTTCAATATTTAAATCCTAAAGGCGTCACTGTTGCAATTATTGTTGTCTCTACTTATGTTGAATTAGGGGTAAATTATATAAGTTATGCGACTCAAATAGTTGTTCTTGCTTTTCTATTTTCTGTCACAAGTATTACATTGTGGACCTTTGTAGGTAAATTTTTGAGGAAATTTGCGACAAATGATAAATTTATTAAGTACTTTAATTATGTTATGTCAGGGCTTCTTTTATTAAGCATAATTACATTTTATATATAAGATATGAAACCAGGAAAAATCAACTCATACAAGACGTTATCTGAAATAGAAATAAACAACAAAAAATTCAAATTTTATTCACTAAAAAAAGCAGAAGCAAATGGTTTGGAGGGCATCTCAAAGTTACCAAAATCTCTTAAAGTTTTGTTAGAAAATTTATTAAGGTACGAAGATGATGTTTCAGTAACAAAAAATCAAATTGACGCAATTAAAGGTTGGCTTAAATCAAAAAAATCTAAAACAGAAATTGCTTATCGACCTGCAAGAGTATTATTACAAGATTACACAGGAATTCCTGCAGTGGCTGACCTGGCAGCTATGAGAGAAGCTGTGAAAGAAAAAAATAAAGATCCTAATACAATTAATCCACTTTCCGCAGTAGATCTTGTTATCGACCATTCAGTTCAAGTTGATCAGTCTGCTAAAGCAGATTCATTCGACAAAAATGTTGAAATTGAATTTAATAGAAATGGTGAGAGGTATTCTTTTTTAAAATGGGGTCAGCAAGCATTCAATAACTTTAGAATAGTTCCTCCTGGAACTGGAATTTGTCATCAGGTAAATTTAGAATACTTATCCAAAGTAGTATGGAGTGAAGAGTTTGAAGGACAAAATTATCTTTTTCCAGACACATTAGTAGGAACCGATAGTCATACTACCATGGTTAATGGACTCTCAGTTTTAGGATGGGGAGTAGGTGGTATTGAAGCAGAAGCTGGCATGTTAGGTCAACCTATTTCGATGCTTATTCCTGAAGTAATAGGTTTTGAAGTAAAAAACAAAATGCCAGAAGGCACTACTGCAACAGATTTAGTTTTAACAGTTGTAAAAATGTTAAGAGATAAAGGTGTGGTTGGAAAGTTTGTAGAGTTTTTTGGTGATGGTCTTAAAAATTTAACTTTAGCTGATCGTGCAACAATTGCAAATATGGCACCTGAGTATGGAGCTACCTGTGGTTTTTTTCCAATAGATGAAGAAACTTTAAAGTATTTAAAATTTTCAGGAAGAGATGAAACTATGGTTAAAATAGTTGAGGAATATGCCAAAGCCCAAGGATTATGGTCTAGTGAAAATATTGAGTTCACTGATACTTTAACTTTAGATATGACAACCATTGTTCCTACTATATCAGGACCTAAAAGACCACAAGATAAGGTCTTATTAACCGATGCTTCAACCAGTTTTAAGAAAAGTTTTTCTGATGTAACTGGTAAAAAAAATTTTTCAACTTCAAAAGTTAAAGATAAAGAATATTCAATAAAAGATGGATCTATTTTAATTGCAGCAATCACATCTTGTACAAACACATCTAATCCAAATGTTTTAATCGGTGCAGGGCTTTTAGCTAAGAAAGCAGTAGAATTAGGATTAGAGGTAAAACCTTGGGTTAAAACTTCATTAGCACCTGGTTCACAAGTTGTTACAGACTATCTAGAGAATGCAGGTTTGAATACTTATTTAGATAAACTTGGTTTTCATCTAGTTGGTTATGGCTGCACAACATGTATTGGAAATTCGGGTCCATTAGCTGATGAGATTGTTGACTCTATTCAGAAAGAAAACATCTATGCTGTCTCAGTATTGTCTGGTAATAGAAATTTCGAGGGTAGAATTTCACCGCATATAAAAGCAAATTATCTCGCTTCACCTCCATTAGTCGTTGCTTATGCTCTTGCTGGCCATATGAATTTTGATTTTTATAAAGATAGTTTCGGCAAAGATAAAAATGGCAAAGATATTTTTATGAAAGATATTTGGCCATCAAATAAAGAAATTGAAGATGTGTTAAAATCATCTTTAAATCCAGAAATGTTCGTGAAAAGATATTCAAATGTTTCTGAGGGACCAAAACAATGGCAACAAATTAAAACTGAAAAAAGTAGTATTTATAATTGGGAAGAAAATTCTACATATGTAAAAAAACCACCTTTTTTTGAAAATCTTACGGATCAACCCGAAGGTTTTAAAAAAATTCATGATGCTCGTCCATTATTAATTTTGGGTGATATGGTAACAACAGATCATATATCTCCTGCTGGTAATATTCAAAAAGAAAGTCCTACAGGTGAATATTTTATGAAACACCAAATTTTACCAAAAGATTATAATTCTTATGGCGCCAGAAGAGGAAATCATGAAGTGATGATGAGAGGAACATTTGCTAATATTAGAATACGAAATGAGATGGCACCTGGCACAGAAGGTGGATTTACAACGCTTTACCCAGAAAAAAAAGTGATGCCAATTTATGATGCAGTGGTTGAATATAAAAAAAGAGGAATAGATTTAGTTGTTATAGGTGGAAAAGAATACGGAACTGGCTCGTCAAGAGATTGGGCAGCGAAAGGAACCAAACTTTTAGGAGTAAAGACTGTAATTGCTGAAAGTTTTGAGAGAATTCATAGATCTAACTTAATTGGGATGGGTATTTTACCATTACAATTTATTGATAATATTGATAGGAAAAACTTAAAATTAATTGGTTCAGAATTGATAAGTGTAATCAATCTTGAAAATGGAATTAATCCTTCTGATAAAGTTAAAGTAGAAATTAAGTATGCTTCAGGTGAGATTAAAACAATCCAAGCACTTTGTAGAATAGATACTAAAAATGAGCTAGAGTATTATAAAAATGGAGGCATATTACAATATGTTCTTCGAAATATGATTTAATTATGGATGAAGATATAGCAATCATTAATAGCAATACCAGAAATCAGAGAATAAAAGATTTTTTTATAAAAAATAAAAAATTACTCATATCTGTTTTAATTTTTTTGATATTGATTCTGCTCGGTTTTTATTCATATCAAATTTATCAAGATAAAAATAAAATAAAAATTTCAGACAAATATAATAGTGCAATCATTAAACATAAGAATGGAGACAATTCTGGGATTATATCAGTGATGCAAGAGTTAGTAGAAAACAAAGATCCAACCTATTCTCCATTGGCTTTATATTACTTAATAGATAATGAGCTAGTGAGTGATAAAAATAAAATTAATAGCTTGTTTGATATATTGATTGACAAAACTTCATTGGATAGTGAAATTAAGAATCTTATTATTTATAAAAAAGCTCTTTATAATGCTGATACAATCAATGAAGGTCAAATTTTAGAAATTTTAAAACCTGTAATCAATTCAAAAAGTGTTTGGAAGTCTCATGCTTTATATTTGATAGCAGAGTATTTTTACTCTAAAGGTGAAAGGCAAAAATCCAAAGAATTTTTTAGTCAAATAATTACTTTAGAAAACGCTAATTTGGATATACTCAAGGAAACACAAAAAAGACTAAACAGAGATTTGAGTGAATAAAGTATTTGTAATATTAATATTTTCAATTTTTTTATCTAATTGCTCTCTGAATGAAAATTCACGTATATGGAATAAAAAAGAAAATATTGAAAATGAGAATAAGGTCTCTAAAAAAATTCTTACCAAAAAAGAGATAATTTCAAGAGAATTTAATCCTTTATTAAAATTAGACTTATCAAAAAATGAGCATAATAATAAAATTTTTGATCTACTAAACAACTTTGGATCATCAAAATATAATGGTCAACTTGATAAAGTTAATCAATATAAATTTTCAAAACTAGAAAATTTTAATCAATTTAATTTTGAGCCACTGATTTTAAATAATGGCGTAATAGTTTTCGAAAAGAAGGGAACTATTATCAGGTTCAATGATAATAAAAAGGTTGTTTGGAAAAATAACTTTTATTCAAAAACAGAAAAGAAAATTCAGCCCACCTTATCATTTGCTATGACAGACAAAAATTTGTTGGTTGCAGATAGTATAGCAAAAATTTCAAGTATCAATTTACAAACTGGAAATTTAATTTGGTCAAAAAAAAGTGAATACCCATTTAATTCAGAAGTCAAAATTTTTAAGGACAAATTTTTTGTAGTTGATTTTAAAAATACTTTAAGATGTTTTTATATAAAGGATGGATCAGAGTGCTGGAATATAAAAACCGAAGAGTCTTTTACTGTTTCAAATTCAAAATTCTCAATGCTAATAAAAGATAATTTAGTGATATATAATAACTCTGTTGGGGATATCACAGCAGTTGATATTTCATCAGGTTTAATTCAATGGCAGCTCCCAACACAAAAAAGCAGTATTGTTAATGAAACATATGGTTTTAATTTCTCAAAATTAGTTAGTGATGGAAACTCAATTTTTTTTTCTAATAACAAAAATCAATTTTATTCTGTAGATTTATCATCAGGTACAACAAATTGGGTAAGTGAAATTAATTCTATTCTTACACCAATCATAATTAGTAATTTTATTTTTACTGTATCTGAAAACGGATATCTTTTTACAATTCAAAAGAATGAAGGAAACATAATTAGAATTAACGATATTTATAAAAATTTTAATTTAAAAAAAAGAAAAAAAATTAAACCAACAGGATTTACCATAGGTGGAAATAATCTTTATTTAACAAATTCTGATGGAAATTTAATTGTTATAAGTTTAAGTGCTGGAAACATTTTAAAAATTGAAAAAATTGCAAGAGATTTAATATCAAAACCTTTAATATATAATGAAAATTTATTTATTGTTAAAAATGGCTCAATAACCCAATATGATTAGTTATGTTTTTAAAATTTTTAGATAAAATAGGAAGAAAAAAAGTTGTTTTAGATAGAGGTCCCACACATCCTAAATATCATGAGGCTAAACCATGGATGAATAGATATTATCTTATCTTTAGACATAGACCAAAGTGGTTTCCATTTAATATTCTAATTCATGAAATGTTAGCAGATGATCATGGTGAAGGTGTTCATAATCATACATTTCCATATATCACCATAATATTAAGAGGAGGATATTGGGAGACATTAAGCACAGGAAAATTCTGGAGACCCCCTGGTTATATAGGATTTAGATCTGCAAATAACTTACACAGAGTAGACTTAAAACCTGGGACAAAGCCTTTAACATTATTTATATCTGGTCCGTTTGGACTAAGGAAAGGACCAAGATCTGAATACGGAATTAATTTTAAAAGTAAAAAAAATTAATGTCCTTAAATCTTGAGGAAAAATTTAGAACTCACTGTAATACACAAAATCTAGAGTTAAATCCAAATCAAATAATTTTAGTTAAACATTTAGATAATTTTTACAAAGAAAATTTTAAAAGTACCTTTTTAAATTTTTTTTCCAAACAATCCTCAAAAAAAGGTTTTTATCTTTATGGTGGAGTTGGTGTTGGAAAAACTATGATTTTAGATTTTTTTTTTAATTTAATTAATAAAAAAAAACAACGTCTTCACTTTAATGAATTTATGTTAAACTTTCATGATTTTGTTCATGATAATAAAGATAAAAATGAGGAGAATGTAATTACTGTATTTGTCAAAGATTTAAAATCAAAATTTTCACTCATCTTTTTTGATGAATTTCAAGTTACCAACATTGTCGATGCTATGATATTAGGCAAATTATTTCAGGAAATGTTTAATCAAAATATAAAGATTATTGTCACCTCGAACACAAAAATATCAGAACTATATAAAGACGGGCTACAAAGGGATCAATTTAAACCCTTTATTCAAATAATGCAGGAAAAATCAACAGAATATGAGCTAATAATTGACGATGATTACAGAAAAAGCAAAGAAAACGAAAAACGAAGATATTTCCATCCTTTAAACCAAGAAACTAATTTTAAGATAAATAAGTTTTCTAGAATAATTACTAAAAATAAAAAATTGTCATCCAAAACTTTGAATATTAAAGGTAGGAGTTTTGAAATAAAAAATTTTTATGAGGGAATTTCAAAGTTTCATTTTGATGAATTATGTAATCAAAACCTAGGAGGTGAAGATTATTTAAAAATTGCTGAAATTTCTGAATTTATAATAATTGAAAATGTACCAGAATTTAATGATATCAACTCAAATCAACAACAAAGGTTTATAACCCTTATTGACGTAATTTACGATAAAGATAGAGCAATAGCAGTAACTGCTGAACAAAGTTTAGAAAATTTGTCGAGTTCTAAGTCTTTAGAAAAACCATTTAAACGTACAATTAGTCGTTTATTTGAGTTAACAACAAAAAATTATTAATATGAAACAAGAATTTTATAATCTTAAAATAGATACCAATGGTCAACGATTGTATGAATTTACTGATCAAACATTAAATTGGATTAAAAAAAACAATTTTAAAAATGGAATTTTAAACTTAAGTATACAACATACGAGCGCTTCAATTATTGTTCAAGAAAATGCTGATCCAGATGTTCAAACAGATTTAATTAATTATTTTGATAAGTTGGTGCCAATGAATAATAAATTATATATTCACACCACTGAGGGAAAAGATGATATGCCGGCACACATCAAGTCTGCTCTAACCAATAATCAAATTTCATTTAGTGTTAAAAATAAAGAGTTATTATTAGGTACTTGGCAAGGTATATATTTATTTGAGCATAGATTAAATCCCCAACAAAGAACTATAATTCATCACTTTATTGGTGAGATCTAGATTATTTATCTTTTTTTAAAGAAATTTTTCCAGTAATTTTTTTTCCAACTTTGACTTTAATAGTTTTTGGAGTTTTTAAAGTTAAAGTTTTTCTTTTTATAAATATATTTCCATTGATTCGATTTGAACTAGAATTAAGATTAAGTGTTCTTTTAAAACTTAAAGCTTTGGTATTTGATTTTGGCATTTTAATAACTAGTATATTTATTTGAATAGTCTAACATTTCTTCAAGCAATTTTCTTTGATTAACTATTTGTAAGTTTAAAGTTTCATATTTTGGATCAATTTCCTTTGTAGCTGTACTTGATTTAAAAACGTCTTGGACAATTTTTTTTGTTAGATCTAATCTCTTGTCCAAATCTAAATTAAGCATTACATCGTTTATTTTATTCTCTATATTTTTTAATTCATTAATTAAATTTTCACCCAAATTGCTCTTATTTGTATTAGTATTTACAAATTGCACCTCTGTAGCATTTTCTGGAAGTTGCAAATATATTTGCTTTCTTTGAGCCATTAAAAGTTCTTTCATTTTTTCAGTTTGTTCAACTCTCAATTCTTCTGCTTTTTGTATAGCTAATAATTCCTCTCTTTTTTGCTCCTCTGCCAATTTTTTTTGTTCAGCTAACAATTCTTCTGCTCTTTGTTGTTCTATAATTCTTTGTTCTTCAGCTTTCCGTTTAGCTAATAATTCTTCTTCTTGTTTTTTTTCTAATAATATTTTTTCTTTTTCTTGCTTAAGAGTTTCTTCTACTTTTTGTCTTGCTAATAAGGCTTCTTTTTCTTTAGCTTTTTTCTCCTCTAAGATTTTTTCAGCCTTAAGTCTTTCAATCTCTTCTTGTTTTCTTTTTTTAGCTAATTTTCTTTGTTCTTTAAGCCTCTTCTCATTTTCTAACCTTGTAGCCCTTAGTTCGGGATCAACCATTAAAGTAAACTTATCTTCAATTCTAGTATTAATATTTTTAGCAATGACTTTTATCTCTAGTTCCTCTGTATTATCTTTATCTAAATTATTTACTAAAAATGTTTTTTGTGATGGTAAAAATGTGATCCAGCTTGGTAGCGGTTTGTCGTTGCTTAATAAGGCATCATATATTGTTCTACCTTCACCATCTAAATCAAAAGTTTTTTCAGAGAAAGAGAACTGGCTCGTTCTACCTTCATTATTTTTTTTAACTATAGGATTTTGATCTTTAATAGGTTTTCTAATTTTAGCATAATATCTTTTACCAGAAGTTTTAAAATTATTTTTGATAATATACGCATAGTCTTTAAAATTTGTATTTTTTACATTTTCTCTTGTAATATCAAGACCAACAGAAGTGTAAATTTTTCCAATTGCATGCTGTAATTTAGAATAAGCGATATCGTATCTCAGTTCAGCTACTAATAAACTTGCCTGCTCTCTTATAAGTTCTAAATTTCCAAATCGTGCAATTTTTTGAGCATTCTTAATTTGTTCTGTGATTTTTTTTGAAACTTGATAATATCTTTCTGCCGTATCATACTCCTCAAGAGCTAAAGAATAATCAATATTTGCTAGATGCACTTGAGATAATACTGCCATAGATAAAGCTAATCTTTTTTCTTTTATTACCTCCGTATTAGTTTCATTAATTCTTTTTACCTTAGGATACATAAAAACGTTTAATAAATTCGCCCCCATGACGGATCCATATTCAAGATTTGTTTTATTCATTAAATGATCATTAGATGAATGTGTCCAGGCTGCATTAAAATTTAAGCCTGGTAATAAAGAAGACATACTCGCTTTTGTTTCTTGAATAGATATTTTTTCATCATAGTGACTTTTTCTAAGTTCGGGCCTGTTAATTAAAGCATATTTTTCCATTCCATCTAAATTCATATCTAAAATAGTAAGAGGATCCTCTGTTGGAACAATAGTAAATTTTTGATTTGGCAATAACCCCATTAATCCTGCAAGTTGAATTCTTGCATCTATAAATATTTCTTTTTGAGATTGAAGGGCTCGTTGAATGTCTAATAATTCTTTTTGATATAAAAGTGCATCCATCGGTTTTGTTAACAATAATTCCTCAATTTTTTGTGAGTCATTTAAAGCTTTATCAACTTCAACTAATAAAGGATCATATTTTTTTATTAATTTATCCGCTGAAATGGTGTTCCAATATGCTTTAATTACATCTCTTACAATATTATGTTCAGCCTTTCTTTCCATTTCTTCAGTAATCAAATATCGATTAGCTTCTTGACCTGCTCTAATATATGATAAACCAAAGTCTAAAGCATTCCAGGTAAAACCAATGTCTTGACTGTTAACATCTCTTTCTCTTGAAGTTGAAAAAGAAGTTCCAATTGATCCCGCTAAATCAGTATTTGGCACAGTTGCGCTCGCACTCGCGTTGTATCTTTCGCTACCTGAATAACCGGCATTAGCGGCTATTGCTGGTAACATTTCAAATTCGACTTTATCTAATTGTCTATAAGCGATCCCTGTCTCTAATTGTTTTATCTTTAATTCCCTATTATTTTTAATAGCAAGGGCAATGGCTGTATAAAGATCAATTTTAATATTTTCTTCCCAGGTTTCATTTTGTTTTTTGATTTGTTCAATTTTCAAAATATCTTGATCAACTCTTTCTTGAGAGTCGTTTAAACTAATTTCTTTTGGTGTACGCGCGCACGAAGAAAATATGATTAAAAAGGCGAGTAGCGAAATTAGTGTTTTATTAAGCATTTTAGAAATGTTAATAATATATACTTTAAATTGAAATCAATATATGTTCAATTTGGGTTTTTAAGTTTTATGGTACTAAATTTGTCTATTTTTTAACATTTAATTAGGTGCTTTTTGAAGCAAGGTGTTTTTGATTAGACTTATATGACTTATAATTTATTTGAATGAAGAATAATAAAAAAAAAATATTCATTGAAGCATTAGAACAAAGAATCATGCTTGATGGTGCTGGAGCTTCCACAGCACTAGATGTAATAGATGAAAGAAGTAAAGATAAATTATTAAATAAAAATACTCAAAAAATATCAAAATTTTCAGAGCATAAAATTGATGATAATTCTCAAAAACTTCCATTTGATCAATTGGCAAGAGATCAAAAAAGAAACGATCGAAAACAAGTTGTATTTATAGACTCGCAGGTACAAGATTATCAAACTTTGATTAATGCCTTTAATAAAGATACGGAAGTTTATCTAATCCAATCTAGCGAGGATGGTTTTAAAAAGATTGATAAAGTTCTTAAAAATGATCAAGAAATTTCCTCATTACATATAATTGGTCATGGTAGTGCTGGAAAAATTTTATTCGGTAATGCAACACTTTCAAACGATACCATTCAATCATACAACCAAACGTTGAGATCGATAGGTCAATCTTTGACGGAAGACGGAGATATTTTATTCTATGGATGTAATGTTGCAAGCACAGAAGGTGGTAAAGTTTTAATCAGTAAAATTTCAGAAATTACTAAAGCTGATATTGCGGCATCAGATGATGTCACTGGTAAAGGTGGTGACTGGGAATTAGAGAAAAAAATTGGTATTGTTGAAACACAAAATGTCAAAGTTGTTGAGTACGATCACTCATTATTACAAAATGGTATTTCAAGTATTAATTCAAATGTAGAGGAAAAACCAAGTGCAACAGATTTTAGAGCTAGAGCACAAAATTCTAGTGGACAACGTTCAACGAGTGGACAAGATTTTATTGTTGCTCTTGAAAGTGAGAATGTAAGTAATGCAGGTTCACTAGTTTTAGATTACGATGATGATGGAAATCAAAACGTATCACTAAATACTGCGAATTTCGCAGTAAATTCTTATTTAGTTTTTTTAAATGATGATCATGGCACTAGTGATAGAACAAGTATCATTGGTGAAATAGAATTTACAAATGAGATCTATGGTATCTTTACGCAAAATTCAAATACCATTTTTTATAATAATATTTCTAAATCAGGAGCAACTTATCCAACGCATGGGAATACTGGATATAATGGTAGAACTTTTGAGGATTTTGTTTTTTATGCAAATAGTACTTCTGACCAAACTACAAGTGGGGATTGGGTATCAATTGGTTCTAATAAAACAACATTAAGATTAGGAGCTAAGAATGGTGATAAAGGTGATTACATTCGTGTAATTACAGCAGCGCAAGGTAATAGGGACCCAGTTGCTCGAGATGATTCTGGAACTGTAAATGAAAATTCAACTTTAACTGTCGATGATGGAGATAATCCATCAAGTGTATCTGCAATAACACATGACTCAAGTCCAAAAGATGTTTCGAGTGAAGATACAGCTCCAAGGGGTATAACTTTTAATAACGATGGTACAAAAATGTATGTCACAGGAACTACTGGTAATGACATAAACGAGTACACACTTACTACTGCCTTCGATGTATCTACAGCATCTTATAGAGACAGATTTGCTTTTGGTGGTGATGCCATGAGTGTAAAGTTTAGTAGCGATGGAAAAAAAATGTTTACCCTAAGCAGTTTTGGGGTAAAAGAATTTTTACTAAATACAGCTTTTGACATTACAACAACTGCAAATGGTACTACACCTGAGACTACTTACAGTGTCTCTAGTCAAGATGGTAATCCTTTTGGTCTTGATTTTAATAACGATGGTACAAAAATGTTCATCACTGGTAATAATACTGATTTTATATATGAATATTCGCTTTCAGTAGGTTTTGATCTTTCATCTACAATAAATCTTGTGCGATCTTTAGATCTTGATGATTATGATGATGAGCCATTTGGTATAGAATTTAATACTGATGGTACTAGAATGTTCATAGTTGGAACACGTGGTAATGGAGTAGATGAATATAAATTAACTACTGGTTTTGATATTTCAACAGCAAGCCATGTATGTTTTCTTGGAGTAAGCAGTCAAGAGGTAAATCCATCTGGAATAGCATTTAATAATGATGGGTCTAAGATGTTTATTGTAGGAAATAGTGGGGATGAAGTAAACGAATATGCACTTACATCACCTTTTAGTTTATGTACTTATTCGGGCATATATACAGGAGATGTAATCACCACCAATGATGCAGATAGTCAAGACACTGACCAAGATGGTGATACTTTGTCAGTTTCATCAGTCAGATTGGGATCATCAGAGGGAAGTGGAACAGCTGGAACTGTGGGGCAAGCTTTGACAGGTACCTATGGTCAATTAACTTTAAATGCAAATGGTTCTTACACTTATGCAGCTAATACTGCTGCTGCTGATGCTTTAGACCCAGGTGATATGGTTACTGAAAGTTTTAACTATACTGTTTCAGATGGAAATGGTGGAACAGACATAGCAGTTATTACTATAACTATAATAGGTATCAATGATAACCCAGTTGCTAATAACGATACTAATAGTGTTGCAGCTAGTCAAACTTTAACTGTAACAGATGGAAGTTCAGACGTTTTACATAATGACACTGATGTAGATGCTCATGCATCTTTAAGTGTATATAGTATTACAGCTACTACAGCTGGTGGTAGCGCGACGGATGTCAATCCTGGAACTACTTATAGTTCGGGTTATACTTCTGTAACAGGTAGTTATGGTACTTTAAGAATCGGTGCAGATGGAACATATCAATATATAGCAGGTAGCACTGGAGGAACTGATGTATTTACCTATACATTATACGACGGTACTGCAACAACCACTGCAACATTAACCATAACAGTTAATTCTGCTCCTGTTGCAGCAAACAACACAGGGATTGTAAATGAGGATGGCACTCTTACAGTTAGTGATGGAGCTAGTGCAAATAGTATTACAACTGCAGCAATTACCTATGATGCAAATGACGTATTTGATATGTCAGCTGTGTCAGGTGAAGGAAATACTGCGGGCTTAGCCTTTAATAATGACGGCACAAGAATGTTTCATGGAGGAAATGATGGTGATGCAATAAAAGAATATCACTTGTCTACTGCTTATGATGTTTCAACTGCAACCTATCAGGGTGACGCTCAAAAGTTAGATGTTAGCAGCCAAACAGATGAACCATTTGGTTTAACTTTTAATAACGATGGAACAAAATTATATGTAAGTGGTGGCGATGCGGCTAAAATTTTTCAATATACACTTGGAACTGCTTATGATGTTAGCACGCAAACTGGTAGTGTAGTAGAATTTGCAGCTGGAGATACTAGGGCATGTGGAATTAGATTTAACAATGATGGAACAAAATTATTTGTAGCAGGTTTTGCTGGTGGTAACATTGAGGAAATTCATCTTTCAACCGCATATGATCTTTCAACAGCATCTCGTTCAGATTCTAATCGTTTAGATATATCTGCAAAAGAGTCTTCGCCTAGAGATATAGAATTCAATATTGACGGAACAAGAATGTTTGTTGTGGGAGGTCAAGGTAAAGATATTACAGAATACAAATTATCAACTGCCTACGATGTATCAACCGGAACTTATGTCGGTGAATATAATATAAGAAAGGATCCAAATGATGGATCTACTGATGTTGATACCGAACCTTTCAGTCTTTTATTCAATAAACATGGAACTAAAATGTTTATGATGGGTTATAATAGTGATGATGTTCATGAATACGAATTAGTCAGTCCATTTAATTTGATTGATGTTCATGGTGAACATGATGGAGATGTTTTAGGTGATGATACGGATGCAAACAGTGACTCTTTAACTGTTACAGCAGTAAGAACAGGATCTAGTGAAGGAAGTGGAACTGCTGGAACTGTAGGGCAAGCTTTGACAGGAACTTATGGTCAATTAACTTTAAATGCTAATGGTTCTTATACTTATGTTGCAAATCAAGATGTTACTGATGCACTAGATTCTGGAGACGTCGTAACTGAAAGTTTTAATTATACAGTTTCAGATGGTTCAGCAACAGATATAGCAGTAATTGAAATTACAATAGTTGGTATTAATGACACAATTGTTGGGGTAAATGATACAGATAGCGTAAATGAAGATGCAACAATAACTCAAAGCTCTGGTTCAAGTTTACTAGTTGCAGATGACACTGATGCTGATGATTTAGACACTACATCTACATTTACAATTACACAAATCCAACCCAGTGGTGGTTCTGCAAGTGCAGTGTCATCTGGTAGTTCTTATAATAGCAGTGGTACCACTGTTACAGGAACTTATGGAACTTTAACTTTAGGTGCTGACGGAACTTATACCTATGTTGCTGATCAAGATGCTGCAGATGCATTAGATGCAGGAGATACAGTAACAGACGTTTTTACCTATACTGTTTCTGACGGAACATCTACTGACACTGCAACTTTAACGATTACAGTTACAGGTATTAATGATGCAACAACTGCACAAAATGATGTTGGTGTAATTGTTGAGGGTGGAACTTTATCTGTCAGTAACGGAGACAATGCAAATGTATCAGGATCTTTTGATGCAACAGGTGAACATTCAGGAGATGTGATTGATACAAGCTCAAGCTCTCACGCAGACAGTGATGCAGATGCTGATGCTTCATTGACCATAAGTGCGATAAGAACTGGAGGTACGGAGGGGAGTGGAACAGCTGGAACTGTTGGACAAGCTTTGGATGGAACATATGGTCAATTAACTTTAAATGCTAATGGTTCTTATACTTATGTTGCTAACAAGGATGCAGCCAATGCTTTAGATACTGGGGATAGTGCAACTGACGTATTTAATTATACACTTTCTGATGGTGGTAGTGGTTCAGACACTGCTACAATTACATTTACAATATTAGGTTCTAATGATGCACCTACTGCAGGGAATGAAACAGTTTATATTAATGAAAATAATATAGATGCTACTCATGGAGCTAGGACTTCATTAAATATTAGAAAAGATTTTGCTGCCTCTGATTTTACTAACTATACTGATCCAGATGATGATGTTGGTATTAAGATTAAATCTTTACCATCTTCAGGTACATTAACAAAAATAAATAACGGAGCCGAACCCTCAGTCAATGACACAATAACTGATATTACTAATTTGAGATATACTCCAGATGCAAATTCTGAGGCTGATGATAGTTTCACTTATAGAGCTTATGATGGTGAAACAGTTCAGGCAGTAACATATACAATTTCAATTTCTGTAAACGCTGCACCAGTTGCTGTTAATGATACAGGTAGTATTACAGCGGGTGATGATGATGCTACAGGAAATGTTTTAACAAATGATACAGATAGTGATGATGCCTCATCAGCTTTAGGAGTTAGAGGAGTTGGTGCAGGTGCTGAAGGATCAACATTAGCTAATTCAAATGTGGGTAGTGCTGTTTCAGGTACGTATGGTACCTTGACTATCGGTAGTGCAGGTGCTTACACTTATAGTGTAACAGGTAATGATGCAACAACTGCTTTAAGAGCAGGTGAGACCGCAACTGATATTTTTTCTTATAAAGTAATGGATGATGAAACAAATGCTGGTTCTAAAGCAATAGATATTGGGACAATAACTTTTACAATAACTGGTATAGATGGGGATGCCATAGGTGAACCAGACCCGGATGAAGTTAAAAAACCTAAGAAAGAAAAAAGAGAGGAAAAAAGACAAAAGCGAGATGAAGATAGACAATTAAAAAAATTAAAAAGAGAAAAAAGACTCGAACGAAAAGAATTAAAAATACCTAAATCTAAATTAGCTAAAAGAGCCGAATTTAATCAAGGCTTGAAACTTGTAGACTTAGTTGCTGAATCGAATTCTTTAGAACTTAAAGATAAAGATTTAGATATTTACGTTGATAAAATTATTGCAAAACATTCAGATAAAGCACTCAAAGTAAAATTTAAAGTATTTAACGATGAGGGCAAAGAGGTTCAAAAGTACTATGGTGAAATGAAAGATGGAAGCGCCTTGCCAGATTGGATTAAGATAAATCCAAAAACAGGGAAAACAAAGACTGATATTCCTAAAGGTATGAAGATGGTGGAGTTTAAGATTATTGCTGTTGATGTAGATAATAATAAGAAGCAAGTAACTGTAGTTATTGACTCAAAAAAAATTGCTGAAGATAAAGAAATATTAAAACAATCAAGAAAGATAGTTAAAGTAAATAAACTTGAAGTTAAAAATGATGGATCAGTTAAAATCAACTCTTTAAAAGAAGATGGAAAAATTGATACAAATAAAACAGATGTGCTAAATAATACAGAATCTTTTGATGATTTAGTAAAAACTATTGAACCAGATGAATTCTTGAATTTTAAAAGTCAAATTGTAGAAGATAATTTTGAAGTAAAACTACCATGGCAAAATTTAAAAATTTTCTTAAACAATGGTCAAGAACTTCCTGAATGGATAGAGTATAACTCAAAAACAGGAGAAGTAATCGCTAAGCCACCTGAAAATGTAGAATCTATTAACTTAAAAGTTATTTTTGAAAAACCTAATGGTGAATTAGCAGTAAAAGAAGTTAAATTAAATTTTGTTAATGAAAATGCAGAAGATGCTAAAAAGATTTCAGATAACGAAACAAAATTTGTATCATTATCATCCCAATTATCCAAAGAATATTCTGAATGGGATAATTATGGCTCTAAATTAATAGATAGATTATAGTATATATCCTTAATTTCAATTATGAAAAAATTAGTTTTTATAATTTTGTTGGTGCTAATTAATTTGGCTAAAGCTGATAGTCATGACTCATCTAATTCGGTTGAGGAAGAAACTAGAGAAGCTAGAACTTTAGTAACCGCCACTGAAAAGGTTTCTATTTCAAGTGAAATTTCAGCTAGAGTTGAAAAGATTAATTACTTAATGGGAGATGCTTTTAAAAAAGGAGATATCCTAATTAGTTTTGACTGCAAACTCCACAATGCACAACTAGAAGTAATTAAAGCTGATCATAAAAGTGCTCAAGTTCAACTTAAGAATGATAAAGAACTTTTAGATATGAGATCTATTGGTGAGTTGCAATATCAATTATCTGAGTCAGCTCTTAAAAAAGCTGAAGCAGAATTAACTATTGCTAAACTTAATGTCGACAGATGTAATATTATTGCACCTTATGATGGTAGAGTAATGGATGTTTATACAAATGTATTTACAAGCATAGAGCAGAGACAGCCATTAATGGATATAGTTGGTGATGGTCTTTTAGAAGCTGCGGTTGTTGTTCCAAGTAAATGGTTAAGCTGGTTAAAAAAAGGGCATGAAGTCAAAATAATTATTGATGAGACAGGAGATGAGTTGAATGCAAAAATAATTAGCTTAGGTGCAGCTGTAGATGCTGCAAGTCAAACAATAGAATTAAAAGCTCAATTCAATGAGAAATATGAGAGTTTAATTCCTGGAATGAGTGGGATTGTTAAGTTTTGAGCCAAGATAAGAATATTAAGATTGCAAGATTAATTAGTCTAGAAAAAAAAACTAGAGAGGCAAAAAGTAAAGACGAATTAAGTTTTCTTGTTGTAAATGAAACTAGGGAAATAATTAATTACACAACTTCATTTTTGCTACTGAAAAGCCCAACAGACAAATATCATGTGGAGGCAGTGTCGGATATCGCCTCAGTTGATAGAACCGCACCATTAATTACGTTCGTTGAGAGTATTGTTAATCATAAATCAAATCAAAATCTTAAAGAGATAGAGCAAGTTGATTTAGATAAATTTTCAAAAAAAATAAAAAAACAGAAACCAAAAAATATTCCTCAATATTTACTGCGCATACCAATTTTTTCACCTCAAAGAGGTCTGCAAGGATTTCTTTTATTAGCTCGAAATGAAATTTTTTCTGAGAATGAAAACGAGTTAATATCACACTTATCAAGAACTTATGGTCATGCTTATAATACATTTTTGATTAATTATTCAATTAGAGATTTTTTTAAAAAAAGTTTTACTGGAAAAAAACGTTGGATTACAATTTCGGTAATTATATTAATATTTCTTTTTCCAGTTCGAATGACCAGTACTGCTCCAGTTGAGGTGGTAGCAAAAAATCCTTTTTTAATTACGTCACCATTTGATGGGGTGGTCAAAAAAATAGTTGCTAATAATAATGATCAAACAAAACCTGGTGAGTTATTAGTTTTATTAGAGGATATTGATTTATTAAATGAATTTAATCTTGCAAAACAATCATTGCAAGTTTCTGAAAAAGAACTTCTAAGAACAAGACAATCGTCTTTTACCGATAATGAACAAAAATCAAAATTGGCTGAGCTTATGGCACAAGTTGATTTAAGAAGGGTAGAATTAAGTTCTGCAGAAAGAAAATTAAAAAATTCAAAAATATATGCTGAAAAGAAAGGTGTAGTTATTGTGGATAGAAAATCTGATTGGCAAGGTAAACCCGTATCTGTTGGTGAAAAAATATTAACTATTGCAGATCCTGCGAACATTGAATTTCTTATATGGCTACCAGTAAAAGACTCAATCGTTATCAACGAAAATGCTGATGCAAATATCTTTTTAGACATAAATCCTATGAGTTCTTACAAAGGTAAGATTTTACGATCTACTTATGAGCCAGAACTTTCACCCGAGGAAGTTCTTTCATATAAGTTAATATCAAGTTTTGAGGGGAATAAGGATACTCCACGAATTGGTTTACGAGGAACGGCTAAAGTTTATGGAAATAGAACTATTTTATTTTATTATTTATTTAGAAAACCCATTACATTTATTCGACAATTAATCGGCATATGATCATTCCATATTTAAGAGAAGATTTAGAAATACTCAGAGGAAACAGCAGGGAAGATGGTTCTCCTGCTTGGCTCTTATATGATGCTTTAAGAAATAAATATTTTACTCTTGGACTGACAGCTTTTAAATTAATCAAAAACTGGAGTGGGGGTGAAGATATTAAAGTTTTTGAAAAAAAAATTAATCGCGATGGTATAGAAGCAGATGGTGATGAAATAAAAAAATTTATTGATTTTTTACAATTGAATAATTTAATTATTCAGCCGCGAGGTCAATTTGATAATATTCTATTGAAACAAAAAAACGCTCAAAAAAAAAATTGGTTACTATTTTTAATTCATGGTTATCTTTTTTTTAAAATACCTTTAGTAAAACCTGATGAATGGCTTGGTAAAACACTTAGATATGCAAAAATACTTGGATCAAAAAAAGTTAGAAATTTAATTTACATACTAGGTTTCATAGGGATTTGTCTGGTAATTCAGCAAATTGAAAGTTTTAAAAATACATTTTTATATTTTTTTTCTTTCAAAGGACTTATGCTTTATTTAATCACATTGGTTTTTGTAAAATCTTTACATGAACTTGGTCATGCATTTGTCTCAAAATATTTTGGTTGTCGAGTATCTTCGATTGGGATAGCTTTTCTCGTTTTTTTTCCATTTTTATATACTGATACTTCTGATGCCTGGAGACTAAGAGATCACAAAGATAGATTGTTAATTAATTTTGCAGGAATTTTAACTGAACTTCATCTTGCATTAATCTCAACTTTTTTATGGGCTATCCTTCCAGATGGTGGCTTAAAAAGTGTTGCTTTTTTTATTGCTACCACAAGCTGGATTTCATCATTAGCAATCAATGTTAGTCCCTTTATGAGATTTGATGGCTATTATGTTTTTTCTGATTGGCTTAAAGCTGAAAATTTACAACCAAGATCATTTGCACTTGCAAGATGGCAATTACGAGAAATTTTATTTGGCTTTAATCATCCACCACCTGAAGATTTAAATCCTACAAGACGATGGACTTTTATTTCTTACGCATGGTTAACTTGGGTTTATCGATTTTTTATATTTTTAGGGATTGCGTTGTTAGTTTATCACTTAGCATTCAAAACTTTAGGTATTATCTTATTTGTAATTGAGATTTATTGGTTCATTTTAAGACCTATCTTTACCGAAACTAAAAACTGGTATAATCTTAAATCCCAAATTAAATTTAACTTTAAAACGAAAAGACTTTTTTCAATTTTATTTATTTTATTTATAATCTTATTTTTTCCATGGAAATCATCAATTAAAATTCCTGCAGTATATGTTTCTGAACAATATACAAAAATTTATTCACCGTATCCTGCTAAAGTAAAAGAAATTTTTGTATCAAAGAATCAAGAGGTTAAAAAGGGACAAAAATTAATTGAATTATCATCACCTGACTTAGATTTACAAATTAATAAAGTCAGAAGAAAAATAAAACTTACAAAAACTAAAATTAATAGATTGAGTAAGTTGGCTAATAATCTCAGTGAATATATGATACTTCAACAACAATTAATATTTCTTCAAAATGAATTAGATGGTCTTAGTAAAACAAAATCCAAATTATTACTTAAATCTCCTGTAAATGGGAAAATTAAGGATTTTTCTAACTTATCTGTAAATCAATGGGTTAGTAATTTAGATCCTCTTGGTGGAGTAAGTAAATATGGACCAGGTTCAGTTGTGGGCTATCTAACAGAGGGAGAAATTGATCGATTTAAAATTAACGAATACGCAATTTTCATCCCATCTAACGGAGAACACTCAAGAGTAAAATTAGTATCAAAGAATTTAGATAGATCTGCAATTTCTATTCTTCCTTATTTGTCTTTATCTTCACAATTTGATGGACCCATAGCTACAAGAAATTCTTCAAATGAAGAATATGAAAATAGACCAATGACCGCTCATTATCAGGTTACCTTTTCTACTATTGATAAAAATGATTTAATCGAATGGGAAGTACCAGGTTATGTGCATATTGATGGTAACAGATATAGTCCTTTCGTTAAATTTTTTAAAAATATATTTTCACTTTTTGTTAGAGAAAGTGGATTTTAATTTTTTTTTATTGGAAAAAAATTGTGAATGATTATCATTCACACGCAATTTAATTGTATATTTTTACAAAAAGTTTAAGGTTTTGTTATGGAGACACAAAACTATAGTTGTAAAAAATGCGGATTAACAATTACATCAATATGTTCTAAGTGTGATAAAGTCGTTGATGTAAAGCTTCTTGACAATGGTTGCATAGTTCAACAAACTAAATGCAATGATTGTGCAAATGTTCCAGTAATAAAGGATGTTTGCTCTCAACAAAAAGCATAAGTAATTCGTAAAAATTTATTAGAAGATATCTATTTCTTCTTTAAGCTTTGAAAAGCTTTAAGGGCAGAAGTACGTGCTTCTTCGTGGATAACTATTGGCTTAGGATAATTTTTTCCTATGATTGTATTGATTGCTTCTTGATATTTAGTTTCCATTTCCCAAGGTTTGTGAATAAATTTTTGTGGGACTTTATTTAATTCTGGTACCCATTTTTTTACATATTTTCCTTCTTTATCAAATTTTTCTCCTTGAAGGATAGGATTAAATATTCTGAAATAAGGTGCTGCATCCGCGCCACAGCCAGCAACCCATTGCCATTGAGCAACATTATTAGCTTTGTTAAAATCAAGTAAGCAGTTTCGAAAATGCTTTTCTCCTTCAGTCCAATTAATTCTCAAATGTTTAACCAAAAAAGATCCAACCACCATTCTTATTCTATTATGCATCCATCCAGTTTCATAAAGCTCTCTCATTCCAGCATCAACTATTGGATAACCTGTCATACCTGACTTCCAAGCTTTTAAAAATTTTTCATTTTTTACCCAAGGAAACTTATCAAATTCTTTTCTAAAGTTACCTTTTAAGAACTCTGGAAAATAATTTATTAAACTATGTGAAAATTCTCTCCATCCTAATTCGTTGATATATTTTCTATATCCAATCCCTTTAGATTTCATCTCTTTACACTTATTCCAAATTGTATTTACATGAATTTGTCCATGCTTTATGTAGGGTGATAATTTTGAGGTACCTTCAATAGATGGATAGTCTCTAGCGGTTCCATAATCTTTTATTTTATTCTCAATTAAATTATTAAGAATTTTTTTCGAGTCATTTTCAGATACACTCCAATAATTTTCGAATTTTTTGTACCAGTTTTTTTTTGGTAGAATTTTTGTTGGTTCAATAGAATTTTTAAACAAGGAGAAAGTTTTTATTTTTTTCTTAACGACGTAATTTTTACTTGGAGGCAAGCCTAAAAATTTTTGCTCAGCATTTCTCCAAAATGGGGTAAATACTTTAAATGGAGTTCCATCATTTTTAGTTACTTCTTGAAATTCATTTAAAATATTTCCTTTGAAGTACTTAAATTCGATTTCATTTTTAATAAAAATATCTCTGATTTTCTTTCCTTTGGCAATTACATCAGGCTCATAAATTTTGTTCCAATATATCGAAACATCGTCTTTTCTTTTTATTTTAGAAAAAACTTCTAATTCATCACCTTCTAATATCTGAAGATTAATCTTATATTTTAATAATTCTGATTGAAATACTTCCAAAGATTTTGAAAGCCACCATTTTTGTGCTTCTCTTTTATTATCAAAGTCTACTTTATTATATATATATAAAGCAGCAACATTGTCATGATTTTGTGTAGCATAAGAAAGAGCTGGGTTATGCTCAATCCTAAAATCTTCTCTTATCCAAGTAATAGCATTTTTTGTCATAGAAATTTTTTATTTTCTGCCCTTAGATAGCAGTTGTTTGTAAAGTTTTACATCTGCATTTCCTTCGCATCCAATAACTAGAATATTTGAGTTTTCATTGAGATTAAGGAATTTTTTAGCTTTGATATTGTTACATATTCCTATTAAAGCGATAACACCTGGAGCTGCACATTCACCACCTGTAATAGAAGTCTTGCTAAACTTTTTATCTTTTAAGCCAGCTATAGTTTTTGCAATATTTTTATCTGAGATTGAGACACAACAATTGCTAGCATTTTTTAATATTTGCCAGGGTACTAGAGACATCTCATTACACGACATTCCACCCATAATACTCTCTTTTTTAATTCTGATCTTTTTTAGTCTATTGCTTTTTACACTTTGCAGCACACAATCTGCTTGATCAGGTTCGACAATTATAATTTTTGGTATTCTTTTAAAATATTTTGCTACTCCACCAACCAAACCAGCTGCTAATCCTCCAACACCTGCTTGAAGAAATATATGAGTTATATATTGATTAGTCTGCTTAGAAATTTCTTTAATCATGATTGAATATCCTGCCATAGTAAGTTGAGGAATATACTTATAATCTTTTGTTGATACATCTTGGACAATTTTCCAATTATTCTTTTTTGATAATTTTTGACATTCCTTGAGAGAGTCCTCATAATCTCCTTTGACTCTTATAACTTGAGCACCAAACTTTTTTATTTCCTTTACCCTTGTTTCACTAACATATTGGCTTACAAAAATTTTACATTTAAGTTTTAATCTTTTTGCACCCCAAGCAACTGATCTTCCGTGATTACCAGCTGTTGCTGAAGAGATAGTAATATTCTTTTTTCCTTTAGATATTTTTTCTACCGCATACGCGCCACCCAAAGCTTTAAAAGACTTTAAATGAAACCTCTTAGATTCATCTTTATAGAAGATATTTTTGAGATCTAAATTTCTTTGAAGTTTATTAAGTTTTAAAAGGGGGGTGGCCTTATAACTTCTCCATTTAGAAACTGATTTAAAGGCATTAGCAAGCAATGCTGCAGGCAAATATTTAAGGACATGATTCCTCTTAAATTTAAAATTATCGTTGATTTGAAATTTCGTGAGTTTCCAATTCACTTTAGCAGTCTAAAGTATTTTGACTTTCCCATTTAGTGACGGGTTTTGACTTATTAAATTTTTCTTTCCTATTAAATTCTTTAATTTCTGAAGTTCGTAGTTTAACAAAACTATTGATAGTTTCTTTGCCAAAGCTTTTGTTCATCTCCTTGTTTTTTTTTAATTGATCCAGGGATTGTTTTAATTCATTTGGAAGTTTAGGAAGATTAGGATATTTTTTATAGTCCGTGTACATGTTGCAATGCAAAGGTTTTCCTGGATTAATCTTATTTTTTAAACCATGAAGTCCGGCAGCTAAAACTCCTGCTTGTAATAAATACGGATTAGCAGATCCATCCATCAATCTTAATTCAAATCTACCAGGATCTGGAATTCTGATCATGTGAGTTCTATTATTGCCTGTGTATGAAATGCTACTAGGAGACCAGGTTGCTCCAGATTTTGTAGGTGGAGCATTAATTCTTCTATAACTATTAATAGTCGGATTAAAAAATGCAGATAATGAGGAAGCATTTTTGATTACTCCTCCTAGGAAATTATATGCCATTTTACTTAAACCCAATTTATCTGATTGATCTAAAAATTTATTCTTTTTTCCCTGCCAAACTGAGACATGCGCGTGACAGCCATTACCAGTCAAATTTTGAAATGGTTTTGGCATAAACGTTGCTCTTAATCCGTGTTTTTCGGCAAGAGTTTTAACCATATATTTAAAGAAGGTATGTCTATCAGCTGTTGTTAAACTATCTGAATAGTCCCAATTCATTTCAAATTGTCCGTTTGCATCTTCATGATCATTTTGGTAAGGACCCCATCCCATTTCGATCATGCAGTCACAAATCTCTTTAATAAGATCATATCTTCTCATTAATGCAGATTGATCGTAACATGGTTTAGATTGTATATCTCTTGAGTCTGCAATTGATTTTCCATCAGCTGAAATTAAAAAATATTCACATTCCACTCCTGATTTCATTACTAAGCCTTTTTTTGCAAGTTCTTTAATTTGTTTTTTTAACATTACTCGTGGTGAAGCTTCTACTGGTTTACCATTCATCCAAAGATCAGATGCTAACCAACCAACTTCTTTATTCCATGGTAATTGAATTAAACTGTCAGGATCTGGAATACCAAACATATCACTATCAGCTGGAGTCATATCAAGCCAAGTTGCAAATCCAGCAAATCCAGCTCCATTTTTTTGCATTTCACCAATAGCTTGAGCTGGTACAAGTTTTGATCTTAGTGACCCAAACAAATCGACAAAACTTATTAAAAAATATTTTATTTTTTTTGATTTTGCTATTTGAGCTAGGTTTTTAGGCATCCTTAATCTTATTTATTTAAAAGACACGTATCAATCATTTTTTTTCTTTAATTCCTGGTATCCAATTGCTTCCAGCCAATGGAACTCTCGCCATTGCAGCAGCTTCAACAGTTAAAGCGCATAAATCTTCTGGTTCTAAGTTATGTAGGCTATTTTTTCCACAAGCTCTTGCAAGTGTTTGAGCTTCTAATGTCATTACTTTTAAGTAATTTGTGAGTTTTTTTCCAGCTTTAACAGGATCTAATCTTTTCATTAATTTTGGATTTTGAGTTGATATGCCTGCAGGGTCGTTACCTTCGTGCCAATCATCATAAGCTCCCGATGTTGTACCAAGTTTATTATAGTCTTTTTCCCATTTTGGATCATTATCTCCAATTGCAATCATTGCTGCACTTCCAATAGAAACAGCATCTGCTCCAAGCGCAAGTGCCTTAGCAACATCAGCACCATTTCTTATTCCTCCTGAAATTACAAGCTGTACTTCTCTATGAGCATCCAAATCTTGCAACGCATCTACTGCTGGTCTAATACAAGCCAATGTAGGTTGTCCGACATTTTCAATAAAAACTTCTTGAGTTGCTGCAGTACCTCCTTGCATCCCATCAAGCACAACGACATCAGCTCCTGCTTTAACAGCTAAGGCAGTATCGTAATAAGGTCTAGCACCTGCAATTTTAATAAATATTGGAACTTGCCATTTTGTAATTTCTCTTAACTCTAATATTTTAATTTTTAAATCATCTGGACCTGTCCAATCTGGATGTCTACAGGCAGATCTTTGATCAACACCTTTTGGCAATGTTCTCATTTGAGCAACACGATCATTTATTTTTTGGCCCAATAACATTCCACCACCACCTGGTTTTGCTCCTTGACCAATAACTACTTCTATTGCATCAGCTTTCCTCAAGTCATCTGGATTCATTCCATATCTTGAGGGTAACAATTGATAAACCAGATATTTAGATTGACCTCTTTCTTCAGGAGTCATACCACCATCTCCAGTGGTTGTTGAAGTACCTGCAGCACTTGCACCTCTGCCTAAAGCTTCTTTAGCAGGTCCAGATAAAGCACCAAAACTCATACCTGCAATAGTAATGGGTATATCTAGTTTCAAAGGCTTTTTTGCATATTTAGTGCCTAGAGTAACATTTGTTGTACACTTTTCTCTATACCCTTCTAAAGGGTATCTAGACATTGATGCTCCTAAAAATAACAAATCATCAAAGTGTGGTAACTTTCTTTTTGAACCACCTCCTCTTATATCATAGATACCAGTAGCTGCAGCTCGTCTTATTTCTGAATTTGTGTATTCATCAAAAGTCCAGGATTGTCGTGGGTGGGTTTTAATTTTTTTCTTCATTATTAATAACTATTGTCAATTTTGAAATTATATAATTTTCTTGCTGATCCATATCTTTTAAAGCTTTCAGCTTTAAAATTTTTGATTTCAGCATCTTTTAAAAACTTTTTTAATTTATTTAAGTGTTTTTTATCCATTTTTTTTTCAATACAATCAGCACCTAATGACTTAACTTTACCCCTGATATAGATATTTGTTTCATATAAACTGTCTCCTAATGCCTCACCAGCATCACCACAAACAATTAAATTTCCAGATTGAGACATAAAACCAGACATATGACCAACTGAACCTTTTACTACTATATCAACTCCTTTCATAGAAATTCCACATCTTGAGCTAGCATCTCCGTCAATAATTAAAAGTCCCCCATGGGCAGTTGCACCGGCAGATTGTGATGCGTTTCCTTTTACATGAACTTTCCCGGACATCATGTTTTCTGCCACACCTGTACCAACATTACCTTCAATAGTAATGTTTGCTTTTTGATTCATTCCAGCACAATAATATCCTACATGACCTTTAATAGTTACATTCATTTCCTTATTTAAACCTGCGCATACTGCATGATTTCCCTCAGGATTGATTATTGTAAAATCTCTTTCATTTTTCTTTCTGTCCAAATTTTGTAAAGTGTCATTTACATTTCTAAGTTTGAGTTTTTTTAAATCTAGTTCCATTAACTACCCCATGAATAAACTACGCCAGGTTCTGGCTCAAAAATTTTTGCATTATTCACTCCTGGTAAGTGAGCCATAGCTTGAAATTCAGATGCTATAGCAACATAGTCTTTGGTTTCAGCTATTACTGCTGGTTTACATGCAATTTCATCACGAAGGACTGCAAAGCCATTTCTTGTGCCAGTAATAAAGGTATAAAAACCATCTAAATCTCTCAGACCATCATTTAAAGTTTCTTTTAAATTTTTTTTATTAGCTAAATGATTTGAAATGTATCCCGCAGCAACCTCTGTATCATTTTCAGAGTCAAAATTAATACCCTTTTTTTTTAATTTTCTTCTAAGGTTATTATGATTAGACAAAGATCCATTATGAACCAAACATTCATCTTCTCCAGTAGAGTAGGGGTGTGAGCCATCTGTAGTAATAGCACTTTCAGTTGCCATTCGTGTATGACCTATTGCATGTGTTCCAGAATATTTATTAAGATTAAATTTTTTAACTACATCATTTGGGCTTCCAACTTGTTTAAATATTTCAATTGATTTTCCATAACCGACAAGAGACGTGTTTTTGAAATGATCTTTTAATATTTTTAAAACATCGTTTGCTTTCTTTTTTGTTTTTAAAATAACATGATCTGAATTCTTTCTAATATCAGCATCATCTAAATATTCACTTAATTCTTTTTTAAAATTTTCATAATCTAAATTATTGATACATATTGAATATTTTAATTTTTCTCCTTTTTCATTATTATAAATTGCAAAACCAGCACTATCAGGACCGCGAGAACCCATATTAATTAGCATCTCAGCCAACAATGATCCAAGAGAGTTGTTTAACTTTTCATTTTTTAAATAAATTCCAACAATTCCACACATGATATTTCTACTTAAAAAGAGATATTAAAAAATCTTTATAGTAAATTAGATTTACAACAATGATTAATATGACCGCAAGTATTGCTCCATATTTAGCTTTCGGAAAAGCTACACCACGCATCTTTCTTGGCCTTAATTCCTCATTATTATTTTCGTCAGACATTTTGATTTTTTAGATTAAAAAGGGCGCTACAAATAAATGTAGCGCCCAAATTTTAGTTTGTATTACCAATCAGTAATATTGCTTTTGTGGTCGTTTGCACCATGTCTTTTCCTCGCTAATCTTTCAAGCTCTTCGCTTTCAGATCTTGAGGTTAACACATGCCAACCTACCCATAAAATTATAGCAAGTATTACTAGTAAGCCTTCACTAGATCCGGCACCAGGATAAACAGCACCTGCAACTTGATCTGCAGGCTTGTTTAGGTGATCAATCCAGTTTGTAACTGTCGCCATATTTTCCTCCTTTACCTGGTTGCGGACGCAACTGCTTTTTCATCTGATTTAGCAGTCTCCATTATTTCATAGTCAAGTCCAGCTATTTCAACTTCACGCGGAATTCTAAGTTTACCCATTCCGTGTAAAACTTTAGCTATGACATAACCTGGTATCAGTCCAAGAACCACGAACATTATTAGTGCCCCTAGAAATTGTCCTAATGGGTTAATAGAAGCATAAGTAGTTCCATCCCACATAGCTCCAACACTGTATCCAGATGCTGGGTAACCATTTAAGACAAATCCACAAATTACTAGACCTATAAATCCAGCATAACCATGTACTGCAACTGCACCAACTGCATCATCAATTTTGAACTTACGTTCAACCCAATAATGAAGCTTGTATGAAATTACAACACCGATCATTCCAATGATCATTGCTTGAATTGGATGATATAAATCATTTCCAGCTGAAGCACATATGATACCTGCTAGACCGCTAGAGTAAGTCCAGAAAGGATCTCCTTTAGCAATCCAGTATCCAGCTAATAAGCCTCCTGATAATGACATCAAGAAGTTAAAAGTAATACCACTTAGTGTAGTAGGCGTTACATAAATGTTTGTTGCTGTCCAATATGATATACCTTCCATACCGTACTCAGGTCCAAGATCAAATATCGGTATATTACATGCCGCATAGAATCCCCAAAAGCCAGTATAAATTAGAAACAATCCAATTGTTACTAGCCAAGGATTTCTTGGTCCAATATTTCTTGGTTCACCACTTGATGAGAATTTTCCAATTCTCGGTCCTAAAACCATTAGAACTCCTAAAGCAAATCCACCTGCAATTGCGTGAATTACTCCTGATGCATAAGCGTCATGATATCCTAAAAGTTTTAACATCCATCCATCGAAGTGCCATCCCCAAGCAGCATCAATTACCCAGAAAACAGAACCAATTGCAATTGCTAAAATTCCAAATGCAAAAGTTGTTATCCTTTCAATAATTGCTCCTGAAACGATAGATGCAGCAGTCCAAGAAAATAATAAGAATGCAGCCCAGAAAACACCCGAAATGTGATCCCCTAAGTTGACAGCCATTAATTGACTTGTTGCTACGTAAAATTTAGAACTAAAAGCTGAGTCATCGGTAATCAATGCACTGCTTTCATTCATTATTGATGGTGCTAATCCAGGTCCTGTTGGAAAAGCCCAATAAATCCACCAACCAAATAAAAACCAAGTTACTGTTACTAATGGTATCAGCATTGTGTTTTTCATTAAGGTATGTTGATGGTGTTTGTATCGAGAAGCTCCAACTTCATACATACAGAAACCGACGTGAATTAAAAACATCAGCACCACTGTTACCCAGTAGTAAAACTCTGTAAATATGGTCGTGAGAGCTGCTAACTGATCAGTCATATCCTCTCTCCATATTAGTTTTAAAAATCCTATAAAATTTTCAAAGAAGTGACAATTAAAAGAATGATTAAAAAACCTTACAATAGTGTATAGCTAGAAAATAAAATCAACTTAAGATTGTGGTACTAAAATTTCAAGTAAGCTTTTTTCAAATCAACAAGAGGATGCTTAGGAGACATTTGAAATTTGACCAATAGCTCTCTAGCTATCATATCTCTATCTTGTTGATTGTTTGGTAACTTAATTGATTTTGGAATAGTTACCCAACCATTAGCATTTCTACAAAAAACGGCTGGTCTATCCTCTTCGTAACCCATATGGACATCTTCTAACCAATTTAGATCATCCCAACCCATCGCCTCAATATACTTTTCAAGAAACGGAGTAATTTTACTATAATCTGGCAGTAGGTTTACGTCATATCGGTAACCAATTGATTGACCGATCATTTTTTCTCTGGCTGTTTCTTTTTTCTTTCCTAATTGACCCTTGATCTCTTTGGTTTTTGTTAATGATTTACCTTTTTTTTTAGCCATAATTGAAATTATATTTTGTGATAATTATCAACTCCAACTGTATAGTTTGTTCCAGCAAGAGGAACCTTAGCTAACGCTGAAGCTTCAGATGTTAATGCAGCTAAATCCTCAGGTTCTAAAGAATGTATATTTGTTTTTCCACAAGCTCTAGCTAACAATTGTGCTTCAAGTGTCATCGAATGCAAATAATTGTAAACTCTGATCGCAGCATCATCAGGATTTAATCTAGCTCTTAATTTTGGATCTTGAGTTGCTACACCAACTGGACATCTTCCTGTATGACAATGATAACACTCACCAGCTTTAACACCCATCTCTTTTTCAAAGTTAGCTTCTGGAATGTCTTTATTGCAATTTAAAGCAATCATAGATCCAGTTCCAATTGCTATTGCATCAGCACCTAGCGCTAATGCTTTTGCCATATCAGCACCATCTCTAACACCGCCTGCATAAATTAAAGTTACCTTTCCCGTCTTCCCCACATCATCAATTGCTCTTCTAGCTTCTCTAATGGCAGCAATTCCTGGTATACCAGTATTTGCAGCAGCAATGTGAGGTCCTGCACCAGTTGATCCTTCCATTCCATCTAGATATATAGAGTCAGGATCGCATTTTGCAGCCATACGAACATCATCATAAACTTTTGAAGCACCTAATTTTAATTGAATAGGAACTTTATTTTTTGTTAGTTGCCTTAATTCTTCTACTTTTAAAGCTAAGTCATCAGGACCTAACCAGTCAGGATGTCTTGCAGGAGATCGTTGGTCGATCCCTGAAGGTAGTGATCTCATTTCTGCTACTTGATCAGTTACTTTCTGACCCATTAAATGTCCTCCCATACCAACTTTTTGACCTTGACCAATAAAAACTTCTATACCGTCTGCTAGTTGTGCATGATGTGGGTTAAATCCATATCTTGATTGAATACATTGATAGAACCACTTTTCAGAATATCTTCTTTCATCTGGTATCATTCCACCTTCACCAGAACATGTAGCACTACCAGCCATTGTTGCACCACGCGCTAAAGCAGTTTTTGCTTCATAAGATAAAGCTCCAAAACTCATACCTGTTATGTAAACAGGAATATCTAATTCTATTGGGTTCTCACATCTTGGACCAATTACAGTTTTTGTTTCACATTTTTCTCTATAACCTTCAATAACAAACCTTGTTAAAGTTCCAGGAAGGAAAACAAGATCATCAAATGTAGGAATTTTTTTCATTAACGCCATTCCCCGCATTCTGTATCTTCCTAATTGTGATTTAATATGAATATCGTCTATTACTTCTGGAGTAAAAATTGCATTATAGCCAAGCAAACTCTTATTTCTTCCACCATTATTATTTAAATGTACATCAGCTTTGCCGCCGACATTATTTTTTAATTTTTTGTTATTTTTTTTCTTTTTTTTCTTAGCCATTAAATTGCTCCTTTTTTCTCTGTAGGTTCTAAGTTATCATAATTCCATAATTTTTTCCCTGCGACTACTTTTGTCATCTTGCTTACGTCGAAATTTTCACCAATTTCTGCAACTTTTAACTTTCTTCTAAGCCAATCCTGGTCACTTTTTGTTAAATCTGATGGCACAGCGTCACTACCATAGGATCCGATTTTGCCACCAATAAAAATTGTTCCGTCATACATAGAATCACCTAAATTAATTCCTACATCGCCTAAAATTATTATTCTACCCCTTTGCATCATGAAACCTGTAAATGCTCCCGCATCACCTCCAATTATGATTGTTCCACCTTTCATATCAATACCCGTTCTTGCTCCAACACTTCCCTTGCAAATTAAATCACCACCTCTAATTGCTGCACCAAAACAAGATCCAGCATTTTTCTCAATAACAACTTTGCCAGCCATTAAATTTTCGGCACAAGACCAACCAACTCTTCCGTTAATTCTAACTACCGGGCCATCACAAGAACCGATACCAAAGTAACCTAAACTTCCCTCAAAAATCAAATTTAGTTTATTTAATATTCCTACCCCTAAGCTATGTTTTCCCTGAGGATTCTTTATAACAATGGTTCCGTAACCTTCACTCATCAAATTATCAATTTTTTTATTTGCTTCAGCTGCAGTCATATCTTTTACATCCAGATTAGTTCTTTTATTAAAATCTACATCGTAAGTACCAAAATAATAAAAGTTTTCAGCTTCATCTGGATTGAAAAATTTTTGTTGAGTTCTTCCAGTTAAAACTTCACTATGCATACCCATTTCTTGGGCTTTAGTTTTTTTAGTAACATTCTTTAAATTTGCCATACTTTCACCTCTCCATCAAAAGGATCGTAAGTATCTATTTCCTGAGGTAAAACAGATCTTATAGCAATCTCTTCAGAACCCATTGCTACCAAATCATCTGACTCGTAGAGCACTAGGGGTTTTGCTGCCATCGTATCTTTAGCCATGCCCAAGGAATTTTTAGTTGCTACAAAGTATGTAAAAACCCCATCAAGACCTGATAGAGATTCTTTCATACCTTCCTCTAAAGTTGCTCCACTTCGCATTTTTTCAGCTAAATAAACTGCAATGAGTTCAGAGTCACATTCTGACATAAATCTCATTCCCTTGTTCTCTAAAGCTCTCCTATTATTCCAATAATTTGTGAGCTGTCCATTGTGAACTACCGAAACGTCACTGAAAGGATATCCCCAAAAAGGATGGGCAGACTTAATATCAACACCTGACTCAGTTGCCATTCGGGCATGACCTATAGCATGTGTTCCAATAAGTTTATCTAAATTATATCTATCACAAACCATCTTTGCGTTTCCTAGATCTTTAATAACCTCTAGAGATTTACCCATTGATAAAATCTCTACTCCTGGAATACTCTCGATTCTTTGAGAAAACTCTAACAAGTCTTTTTTATTATATTCTATCTCATATCTAAGTGAATATGGCAGAATACGTTCTTCCTTTACAATTTTAGCTCCTAATTCATTTATACAAGTGTCAACTTCTTTTTTTCTTTGGTCATATACAGAAACATCCTCAGCCACTGATGAACTTCCCTCACCAACATTTTCACCTATCTTAATCCTTGCAATAAAATTTTTTCCATCCGTGTCCCCGTAAAGAGCGTAACCTGTAGAATCTTCTCCTCTATGTTTCAAGGCTTGCAACATTCCTTGCAACTCAAAGCCTACATTTGAAGATTTGTTTCTATGTATTAATCCTGCTATTCCGCACATATTTTCTTTCTTTATATTTTTATTTTAAGGTAAGCAATCTAAATAGGTATCTAAATCCCATTGAGTTGTTGCTCCTAAAAATCTTTCCCATTCATCATTTTTATACCAATGGAAAACTTTATACATCTCATCAGGCATCGCAGATTTGATAACCTCATCTTCTGATAATCTTTCTAACGCTTCACCCAAACTTAATGGAAGTTTTTTTACATCCTTCCCGGCTTTTTGAGCCTCATAAATATTTCTAGACTCTGGATCAGCTGGTTTGAGTTTTTTGGTAATTCCATGATCACAAGCTTTTAGTAAAGCTGCACCTAGTAAATATGGATTATGCATTGAGTCTACTGATCTGTATTCAAATCTACCTGGCGCCGATACTCTTAATCCACAAGTTCTATTTTGATAACCCCAGTCAGCATAAACGGGTGCCCAAAAACCTTGATCCCATAATCTTCTATATGAGTTTACAGTTGAAGATCCTAAAGCTGTTAATGCTGGCAAATGCTCCATAATACCCGCTATTGATTGTAATCCAATTTTTCCGGGTAATTGCATATCTTTAGTGTCCGGCATAAAAGTGTTTGTTCCTCCTTCAACATAACCAAAAACCTCCTCTACACCTGGCAAAGATTTATGCCCAAGTTTATTTGTTTTAACTTTTCCACCTTTCCATAAAGACATATTAGTATGACACCCACTTGCCGAAACTCCCATAAATGGTTTAGTCATAAAACACGCAATTAGATTATGTTCTCTTGCAACTTGAGCGCATATTTGTCTATAAGTTGATAATCTATCTGCATTTCTTAGGACGTTGTCATATGTCCAGTTCAATTCTAATTGACCGGGTGCATCTTCATGATCTCCTTGAATCATGTCTAGACCCATTGCTTTTGCATACTCAATTACTTTCATAAATACAGGTCTTAATGATTCAAATTGGTCTATATGATAACAAAATGGTTTTGAAAACCCTTTTCCAGTTGGAGTTCCGTCTTCATTTTTAGTTAGCCACATCATTTCAGGCTCAGTTCCTACTCTTAGTTCTAAACCATGTTTCTTTTGGAATTCATCCATGAAAATTCTTAAATTTCCTCTGCAATCAGAAGTTAAATGACCTCCAGGATTATTTCTCTCTTCTCTGTTTCTAAAACAAGTAACAAAAACTCTTCCTACTCTTTTATCCCATGGTAACTGGCAAAAAGTTTCAGGATCAGGAATTCCAACTAATTCCATTGCCTCTGGTCCATAACCAATATAATTATTGTGTCTATCTAAAAATAAGTTTGCAGTTGCTCCATAAACTAATTGGAAACCTTTTTCGGCCGTTCTTTCCCAATGATCAGCAGGTATTCCTTTTCCAACCACTCTTCCTGTTACAGAAATAAATTGATAATAAATATAGGTTATTCCTAATTCGTTAATTTTTTCTCTTACTTTTTTGACTTGTTTATCTCTACCTGGTCTGTTTACGTGTTTTTCTAAATCTGTCATGTTTCCCCTTTAAATGTTTAAGTCAAAAAGGTAACTGAAAACAAATCGTCTGTCTACTTAGATAACTAACTCCAAGGAAACGGACTGTTCGAAGTAGGGTGAAGTTCACCCTTCTCGTATCGGTTGAATCTAAAAGGTTTCAACAAGTCACTTTCTTGTCCTAAAATTTCTTTAGCAACTAACTCACCAACTCCAATCATTTTATAACCATGGTTGGCATCTGCGATCATATAAACATTTTCTAAAAATCTATCGAAAATTGGAAAGGAGTCTGGTGTCATACATCCAAGACCACCTGATGGACCTTTCCTATATAAATCTGATTTCCCCTCAAATCTTTTTTGACAATGTGCTAATGCTGAACACCACATTTCGCTAAAAGCGTCTGTAGTTTGATACTCTGGAGAATCCAATCCATAAGGATCAACATTTACATCATCAAAATGTTTTTTAACAATATAAGGGGATGTTCCTCCTTGTACCCCCAACCCTTCAATATCTGGTTTATAATAAATTCCCCAAATTTTATCTGTAATTAATTTTTTTGTTTTGTCTGAATACAATGGCGCAGTAGAGTCGACATGAACCACAGGGGGTTGTTTGCCATCATTAGTTTTCAAAAAATCTGGCTCAACTCCAATTACACCTTCTTGTAAAAACCAATATGTCCACATATCTGTTACATGCATTTTACCATCTTTACCTTTAATGTTTGCAGTCTTTGGAAGTTCAAGCATGTTCCAGAAGTCTCTTGCCCATGGACCTGCTCCAATGACCACTTGCTCACAATCGATTGTACCTTTATCTGTTTCAACACCAGTCACTGCTTTACTATTACTTCCTCTTTTAAATCCAGTCACCTTAACCCCTTTATGAACATTTACTCCGTTTGAGTTTGCCTTATTTTCTAAAGCTTTAATTGAGTCTTTGTTGAAAGCATAACCACCTTTTTTTTCATGCAGGATAGACGTAATTCCTTGCGCTTGCCAATCATCAAATATACCCCTCATGTAACTCATGCAATCTTTTTCACCTTCTATGAATTCAGACTCATAACCGATAGCTTTTTGTTGCTCATAAATACTTGCAACATCCTCGTGCATAACTTCAGGTGATATTTGCAAATAACCAACTGGATTATATTTAAATGCTTTAGGATCACTCTCCCATACTGAAACTGAGTGAGCCATCAATTCTCTCATTGCGGGTTGAAAATAATTATTACGAACTACTCCGCAAGCTATTCCACTTGCACCAGCAGCAGTGTCCTTTTTTTCTAAAACTACAATATCACCAGGATTTTTATAAGTTTCTGAAAGTTTCCAAGCAGTACTCAATCCGTGAATACCTCCACCGATTATTACTACTTTTGCTTTTGTCGGTAATGACATATTCTAATCTTTATTTTTCGTGCGACTTAAATATATAATTTTTTATATATATAAAAAATATAAGTATTAAATATATTAAATGATTTTTCCTTAGAAACTTAAATTTTTTAATGTCTCCAAGTATTCATTAAATTCTGCAATGAATGATTTGCTTGGTTTAATAAATTTTTTTCTTTGATCATTAGGTGCTTTTTCTAAAAAAAAAAATCCTTTTTCACAAGCTTCATTGATCATTAAAGCTGACTTTGGTCTAGATGTTTTAAATAATCTAGTTTTTAATTCTTCAACAGTTAAATGCTCGCTATTTTTAAAAGCGTTCATAACTAATAACATCATATGGTAATGTGAAGGAGATTTTCTAAAAAAATAATTGCTAGAAGTATGAGATAGTTTTACTTGGTCTTCCCAGAATTCTAGCAAATCTTTGGTAGTTTTTGCCATTACGCTCTTACTCTATTTTTCTTAGGATCGAAATGTGGGAAAGTTACTATCTTTGCTGAAATTCTTTTTTGATGACCATCAATTTTTCCAACTTCAACTTCTGTTCCAATTTCAGAGTATTTGTTATCAATTCTACATAATGCAATATTTTTATTTAAAGTTGTGCTCAAACACCCGCTTGTAATTACACCAACTTGAGATCTTCCAATATGAACACAATCACCATGTCCAGCAGGTTCCTTGCCTATAAGCTCTAAACCAACTAATTTTTTTTGCGGATTTGCTTTTCTATCAATTAGTATATTTTTTCCTATGAAATCTTCTTCCTTAGTTTTAAGAGGCACAGTAAAACCAACTCCTGCCTCATAAGGATCTTGTTGACCATCAAATTCATTGCCAAAAAGAATTAATCCTGCCTCAATTCTCAGTTTATCTAAAGCCGCAAATCCAGCTGGGATTAAACCATCATTTTTTCCAGCCTCCATTAACTTATCCCAAACTTCCGGTGCGTCTTTGGGATGACACCATACTTCATAACCCAATTCACCTGTATAACCTGTTCTTGAGACTATTAAAGGAATTCCTTGAAGATCCTCAATACGGCAAATAGTAAATCTAAACCATTCTAGTTCATCGATTGTAGGTTGGGTAGGCGGAGTAAAGATTAATTTTTTAAGTATATCTCTGCTTTTTGGACCTTGGATAGAAACGTTACTTATTTGATCTGTGGAATTTTTAACATTAACTTTAAAATTTTTCTTTTTTGCAATTTCTTTTAACCATTCACCTGCATATTCATCACCACAAATCCACCTAAAACCAGTTTCACTCAATCTAAATAAAGTTCCATCATCAAACATCATACCATTGTCATAACACATTGCTGAATAAACAACTTGACCCACAGATAATTTTTTAATGTTTCTTGTTAATGTGTAATTCATTAATTCCTCAGCATCAGGTCCAATTATTTCAAATTTTCTCAAAGATGACAGATCTATAAGGACAGCTTTTTCTCTACATGCATTATATTCTTCTACGACACCGTGTTTTGTGTAATCATTTGGAAGCCAAAAACCCCTAGCATCAATAAAATTTCTAGTTAATTTCGATGTTCTCTCATAAAAACCAGAATTTCTAGTAAGTTTTTTTTCGGAATCTGTTTTCATTCTAAAAGCAAATGATTTTGAAAATTCTTTTTTTTTGTCATAGGTTCTAACAAAAATGTCAGTTGGATTCCATGAATTACATGGATCTATATCACTAGGACACGCAGTAGTGCCTATAGTAAGATCTTTAAGTGCTCGAAACATTACATAATCGCCTGGTCTAGCATAGGACTCATCAGAAATTACTGAGTTAAGGCCAGTTGCAGAAGTGTTGAAAAATAAGTTAATGGCATGCCACCCTTTTTGTTTTTTTACTCCATATTTATCCATTGATTTTGTTAAGTTATCCGAACAATTTGGATGACCAAAATATCCCATATCCTCATAATATTTCGAAGTACATGCTAAATTAAAAGTATCGTGCTTTCCAACTGTGTCCCTAATTACCTCAACTAGAGGCTCATGATCAGTATCGTAAAATTTGGAAAAGAGTCCCGGACCAGGAAAAGTATTTCCCATAAAAGTTCTTGTTGTTTGCCAATCAAGGCCTTTTTCAATATCTTTATCAAGTTTTCTTGTGTCGAAAGCGACAAAATCAGAACATTGTCTTCCCGCTGGACTTATGATCTGAATATAGTCTCCTTCTTTTACTTGGTATGAAACGGATGTTTGTCTGTCGATATTTTTTTCATAATTTGGCTCATACATTGGGTCAGGAATTATTGTTAATTCCTTGTCATTCTTTATTTTAGCTCTTTTGATAAACAAAGTTAAATCTCCGGATGGATTTTGATCACTTATCAACATTTCATTATTTGGTGCCGAAAATATTACATAGCACTTATCTTTTGACTTTAATTTTAGCTTTTCTCCTGAAGGGGTATCTTCATCAAAAACTATAGATGATTTTGATGTAGTAACATTTAAGTTTCTTTTTTTAAGTTGGTAGTTTGTAATTAATGAACTTTCATCATTATTGTTTAATATTTTTTTAATAAAATTACCTTTAGCATTTTCTTTTAAGTTTAAAATTCCTAAATCATATTTTCCGTCTTTATTAAAACATGTTATTTCGCAAACTTGGTTTCCCTCATCATTAATTATTTCAATTTCATCATCTGGAAAAATTTGCACACCAGTTAAACCACCAGCAACAATTACATGTCTTTCAACTCCAGGTGGTAACACATTAAGTCCTGGTTCTTTTATATCTAAGGTTGTAAGCGCCATTTTTAATTACCTTATATACTATAAAAATATCTAAGTGTTGACTATCATTTTACTTAAGCACATACTAGGGAACTTAATATTAAGAAAGGGGAATAAATGCGAAAAATAATATCATTAATTTCTGCACTTATAATCTCAGTGGTAAGTTTTGCTGGTTTATCAAATGCAGATAGCAAAAAACCCATCGTTATCCCAACCCATAACTGGTCAAGTCAAATTGTGATGGCTTATGTTATTGGTGGAATAATGGAAAGTATGGGAAATAATGTTAAATATGTTAATGCTGACTCACAAGCAGTATACGAGTCAATTAGAATTGGCGACGTAACAATATCCCATGAAGTGTGGGAGTCTGCTTTTGGTAAATCATTTACAACAGCTTTAGATAAGGGTGGTTTACTTGACTGGGGTGACCATGAAGCAAGAACTCTTGAGGATATGGGATATCCTAATTGGGTTGCTGAAAAAGGATTATGCCCAGGACTACCAGACTGGACTGCTTTAAAAAATCCAGCTTGTGCTAAAAACTTTACAACGCCTGACTCACCAAATGGAAAAGGAAGAATGTTGGAAGGTCCACAAACTTGGCATGGTGACTTAATCCCTCAAAGAGTTGACGCTTTAGGATTAGGAGATCTTTGGTGGGTTAAATTTGCTGGAAGTGCAGACGCACTATGGGCAGAGTTAGCAGCAGCTGAAAAAGAAGGAAGAGGAACAATCATCTTTAACTGGACGCCAAACTTTACAGATGGTGCTGGTTTTACATTCATCGACTTTCCTCCATACACAGCTGGTTGTAGACCAGAAGATGGTGGAGATGGAAAATGTGGTTCACCAGATGGTTATTTGAAAAAAGCAGTTAATGCTGATTTTCCAAAAACTCATCCAGATGCAGCGGCTATGTTTAAAAAACTTTCTTTCACAACAAGTCAAATTGGTGCAATGGCAGCTTTAGTTGACGTTGACAAAATGACTCACGAAGATGCTGCAAAAGCATGGTTGAAAAAGAACGAGAAAGTTTGGAAAGCTTTTACTAAATAAGGCTTGAAGCAACTAAATCTTTAAATCTCTCCCAACATTGTTGGGGGAGATTTTTTTTAAGTACAAATTAAATGATTAAATATTTTTTAAGTATATTAATTAGTCTATTATTTTTTAATCAATCTTTCGCAAAAGATGTAAGTATAAGTGAAAATATTGATCTTGAGTTTGCTTGTGATTTAGAAAAAAAAATAATTAAAAATTCAGAATATAATTATCAAACCTTTTTAGCTAAAGATTTAAATGAGAAAGGTTTAGATAAATTCAAAATTTTATCCAAAAAACCAGAAACACTTTCGATTAAAGGATTATCATTATTTCTTTCAGATTCAGCAAAACTTAACATTAAAGTAGTTAATAAAGATGTAGTTTTATTCAAGTCAATTGATCAAAAAAAAAATTATTCTGAGTCTGGTATTATTACTAGAAAAACAGGTGAATTAATTCATGAAATAACAAAAAATATAAAAAGTGAAAACTCTGAAAAATATATTTCTATTTATTCATGCAATAAAGAGGACAAAAAAGTATAATTTTTTTTAAATTAATTTTGTGTAAAATAATATTATGAAAAAATATCTATATATTATTATTTTAAGCTTTTTTGTTAGTTCAGTTGCGCTAGCGCGAAGCACAGGATGTAAAGAAGGAAACTGTGAAAATGGTTTTGGAAAATGGGTTTATACTGACAAGACTACTTACGAAGGTGAGTGGGTAGGCACTAAGAAAAATGGCCAAGGAGTTGAAACTTGGCCCAACGGATACATCTATAAAGGTGAGTTTAAAAATAGTGAATGGAGTGGAGAAGGTGTTCTGACTTTTCCGGACGGCTCAACTTATGAAGGGGAATGGGCAAAAGGATTTATGAATGGCAAAGGTACTTTTACCTCATCAGATGGAACCCAAAAATCTGGAATATGGAAAAATGGAAAGTTACAAGAGTAAATGTTTAAAGAAAATTTTTTTAATAGAATAAAATATTTGCCTGAGACTACAAAGCAGTTTGGTGGTTTGTTACTAATTATTCTAATTATATTATCCTCTTTTTTTGCTTTAAACATAATGTTTGGAGGTGGTGACGAACTTGTTAGAAAAATGAAACTAGAGGAGGAAAGAATTGCGAAAGAAAAAAAATTGAGTGAATTAATATCTAAACTACCTTCGGGTATATTAGTAACTTTTGATGGCACAGATCATTACAAACTAACAGATGAAGTTTACGAACAAGTTTGTAAAGCAACAAAATTAATTCCACAACGTGCAATTATGGGGGCAAATTTTTTAAATTACAGAGCACATGAAATTTACACAATTAATGGTAATAAAATTGATGAAACATTTGTTAAGTGGGATGAGGAAAAAAATAAATGTTTTGCTGGGTTTACAGTAAGTGGGAATAATGTTGGAGTTGACGAGTCAATTAATGTTAGTGGAGAGGCTTTAAGTTTTTTAAGTACAGGAATTGATACAAGAGTTTATTATATTAAAAATTTTTAAGGAGAAAGTAACAATATTATGGATTTAATTTTATCTTAATTTCATATAACTTATTTAGTATTTATGTCTGAACCAGTAATCAAATGTGAAAATGTTTATAAAATTTTTGGAGCAAATGCTCAAAAGATGCTTCAAGACTCAAATGGTAATGTTGATGCTAAAACTTTTCAAGATAATGGTTGTATCGTTGGCGTAAATAATGCTTCCTTTGAAGTTTCTAAAGGAGAGATGTTAGTTGTTATGGGCTTATCAGGCTCAGGCAAATCAACTTTATTAAGATGTATTTCACGATTAACAGATGCAACAGGTGGAAAAATTTTTATAGAAGGCCAGGATCTTTTACAATTAAATAATAAAGACTTAATTGATCTTAGAAGAAATAAAATGGGAATGGTTTTTCAAAGCTTTGCATTACTTCCACATAAAACTGTTGTTGAAAATATAGCTTTTCCACTTCAGATTAAAGGAGTTAAGACTAAAGACAGTATTAGCAAAGCAATGGATATGGTTAAACTAGTTGGTCTTGATGGCAGGGAAAACTATTTTCCAAGAGAACTTTCAGGAGGACAGCAACAAAGAGTGGGTATTGCAAGGTCTCTAGCAGTTGAGCCTGATATTTGGTTTCTAGATGAACCTTTTTCAGCTTTGGATCCATTAATTAGAAAAGAGATGCAGGATGAGTTTTTAAGACTTCAAGAAAAATTACAAAAAACAATTATGTTTATCACTCATGATTTTGATGAAGCCCTAAAACTTGCTGATCGTATTGCAATTATGAAGGATGGTATAATTGAACAACTAGATACACCTGCCAATATTGTTTTAAACCCAGCTACAGAATATGTCAGAAAATTTACTGAAGAAGTACCAAGAGAAAAAGTTTTATTAATTAAAGATGTCATGGAGATATCTAAAGATAACCTAGGTGACTTAAAAGTTTCAAAAGATGAAATTATAGAAAATGTTGCTGAAAAAATTCTCACTCAAGAGAAATCAGTAGCTGTAATAGATGATAACGATCAAATTGTGGGTTCTATCAATCCAACTAAAATAATTAATACAGTTTTTGGGGGAAGAAAGAATAATAATTGATTATGGAACTTTTAAAGAAATATCCAAAAACATTTCAGTGGTTATTTTTATTAGTCGTATTTTTTGCTTTATGTTTTGCAATCGAAGTTCCTGAAACATACAAATTCATTCGTGGTCAAGCAGAATTCGTAAAAGATCCAAATCAAAGCAGTTACGTCTTTTTAGGTAAAGAGGTGAGATATTATGCTTTTGATGTCTTTTGGAGACTGCCACCATTACTTGGATGGTTGCCTATCTGGATTAACGACTCATTATTTTTCTTAATGAATGAATGGATGCCAATTGAAGTTTGGAATGAAGATACGCAAGAATTTAAAAGTCGCCCGATAGTTTTGCAAATAAGTAGAAATTTGACTGCTTTCATGACTTTTTTGATAGAATTAATAAGAGAGATTTTATTAGGCGGTCTTGAAACTATAGTTGCATTTACGAGTTGGGATTGGATAGATAAAAACCCATGGGCTGAATTACCAGGATTACCTTGGACTATCGTTGCAGCAGGTGCAGCGCTACTTTCATACAAGCTAAGCGGTAAAGGTCTAGCTTTGTTTGCAGGTTTAACAATGATTTATATTTCTGTATTTGGTCAATGGAAACCTTCTATGCAAACCCTCTCATTTATATTAGTTGCTGCTCCATTATCGTTTATTTTTGGTTTAGGATTAGGAATAGCAGCTTTTAAAAGTAAACGTGTAGAAAAAGCTTTATATCCAATATTGCTGGTAATGCAGACAATGCCACAATACGCTGTGTTGGTACCAGCGTTGGTTCTTTTTGGAGTAGGTGATCATGCTGCAGTAATTATTACTATGGTTGTAGCAATACCTCCGATGATATTATTGACATTACTAGGTTTAAGAGCAGTGCCTCCAGAGGTTATTGAAGCGGGTAGAATGAGTGGATGTAATAATTTTCAATTAATGTTTAAAGTATTAATTCCAACTGCAAGAAGAGATATTTTAATTGGGGTAAATCAAGTCATCATGGTGTGTTTTTCGATGGCAGTAATTTCCGCATTTATTGGAGCAAAAGGTTTAGGATTCAATTTATTATTAGCACTGAACCAACTAAATATCGGATTGGCCTTAGAAGCAGGCTTATGTATTAGCTTAATTGCAATTCTTTTAGATAAGATGTCTTTGGCATGGGCTAATAAACAAACTGATTATTTTGGAAATCTTACCTTTTATCAAAGAAACAAAAATTTTTTATTTTTTGGTATTATATTTGTTATTGGAATAGTGCTCGCTTATGTAGGAACTTTTTTATTTAAAGATACTTTTAATTATTTATTTGAAATTCCACACAATAAAGGAATATCAACTGCTGATTTTTGGAATAAAGGAGTAGATTGGATTTTTGAGACCTTCTTTATATATATCAAAGCGTTTAATACATGGTTGATACAGGATGTGCTTCAGCCTATGAGAGCACTTTATTTAAGAATGCCTGCAATAGCTACAATAGTGTTAGTTGTTGGCGCAGGGTATCTAATCGGAGGCTTACGTTCAGCGCTGATAGTTTGTACTTTAACTTTATTTATCGCTTTTAGCCCTTGGTGGGATAGAGCTTTAGTTACAACATATATGGCGACCTTCGGAGTTATAGTTTCCTGTTTGATTGGGTTTACTGTAGGAACTTTATGTTTTCAAAATAAACATTCAGCAAACTTTATGTTGGGTGTTTGTGATATTTTTCAAACATTCCCATCTTTTGTCTATTTAATTCCAGTGATGATGTTGTTTGGCATAACCGATACGTCTGTACTTATTGCAGTTATAGTTTATGCGACAATACCAGCTACAAGATATACAATTGAGGGACTTAGAAGTGTTCCAGCTGGACTACATGATGCAGCAACTATGTCAGGTGTAAATAAATTTCAAAGACTAACTAAAATAGAATTTCCTTTGGCATTCCCACATATGATGCTTGGTATAAATCAGACAATTGTATTTGCTTTATTTATGGTGATCATAGGAGCATTTATTGGAACAGAAGATTTAGGTCAATATATTTTAAAAGCATTGTCAGATAAAAAAGGTGCTGGAATTGGATTAACGCTTGGTATTTGTGTAGCTTTTATTGCTTTAATATTCGATAACTTAATTAGAGCCTATGTTCAAAAAAGAAAAAAACACTTGGGTATTGATTAATTTAAGACTATTTATCTAAAAAAGTTTTTGAAGAGTCATCCATAGCAGTTGCCCATGGAGTATGATGTATTGGAGCAATGGAGCCAGTTACAGGTGATGAAAAAGATTTATTTCTGTAAGTTGAAATATCCTCAACTTTGTGATGTTCCCACTCCTTAAAGTGTTTTCTTATTAACTCAAAATCAATTTTTGGATAATCAGACATTTCATGAAGCTCTTTTGTATACTCAGTTTGAAAATCAATCATTTGATCAGGATTTTCTAGTTTTTCCTCCATTGCGACCCACTTATCAATATCTTTTGTAACTTCACTTTCATCAGGTATTTTAATCTTATTCATAATCACATCTCTTGCGTACCAAGCTTGGCAATCAAACATATTAAACGTATGGAATTGATCTTGCATTCCAAGATATAAAAGTTTGTGATTATCTTGCCAAACCACTCCTTTAAATAATTTTGGTGGATATAACCTGTTTCTAGTTTTTAATTGTAAATTCTCTTCTAAAAAAGGAAAATGGTGTAGATAACCAGTGCATAAAATTACAACATCAGCTTCTTGCTCAGTTCCATCTTTAAATATTGCTTTTTTTCCAACTAATTTATCTAGATAATGAACTTCTTTCATACCATCGGGCCATTTAAATCCCATCGGATTATGTCTGTAACCAATCGTAACACTCTTGGCTCCGTATTTATTACACTGAAGAGCAATATCCTCTGCTGAATAGCTACTACCTAGCACTATAACATTTTTATCTCTAAATTCCTCTGCATCTCTAAAATCATGTGAGTGCATAATTCTTCCTGGAAAAGAACTCATTCCTTCATACTCTGGAATAAATGGAACCGAAAAATGACCCGTAGAAACCACCACATAATCAAAATTATCTTTTAAAATTTTATTATTAACTTTATCTTGATAACTCAGCTCAAACTTATCGTCTTTAAAAATTGTATTAACAACTCTAGTATTAAATTTAATCTTATTTTTTAAATTTCCTTTACTTACTCTCCCAACAATATAATCAAATAATACTTCTCTAGGTGGAAAAGATGGTATCGGTTTTCCAAAATGTTCATCAAAGGAGTAATCTGCAAATTCTAAACATTCTTTTGGTCCATTCGACCAAAGATATCTGTACATACTATTTGGAACTGGATCACCATACTGATCAGAACCTGTTCTCCAACTATAATTCCATAATCCTCCCCAAGTTTCTTGTTTCTCAAAACAAACTACCTCAGGTATTTTTTCACCATTTTTTTCCGCTAGTTCAAAGGCTCTCAACATTGATAAGCCACAAGGCCCTGCACCAATAATCGCTACTTTTGTCATTAAATTATAAAAATAAATAATTTTTAAATGTATTTTACTAACAAAATGGCCACAATTACAATAAAATAATTATTAGTTATGAAAAATATCTTGATCATAGGTGGTGGCGCCATGGGTTCAGCTTTTACATTTCCTTGTATAGATAATAATAATAGAGTTACAATAACCGAGCCTTATAGCAAAAGATTTATTAAAGACTTATCTTCAAAATATAAATATCATTCTTCACTCAAAGTAAAACTTCCAAAAAAGGTAAGATTTAAAAACTTTTCTAAAAATTTATTAATAGAAAAATTTGATTTGATAGTTGTAGCTTTGAGTTTGTCTGGAATAAACTTCATAGGTGAAGAGTTAAAAAGACTAAAGGTAAAAGCTCCAATATTAGTTTTGACCAAAGGTTTAAAATATGACAAGAAACTAAATAAAATATTTACAATTTCTGACCAATTAAAAAAAATCTATAACTTAAGAAATATTTCTGTCTTAAAAGGTCCTTGTTTAGCTAAAGAACTGGCAAGAAAAAAAAAAACAAGTGTTATTATTGCAAATCAAAATATTAAGGCTGCAAAAGATATTGGTAGATATATATCTACCAATTATTATTTAATAGAATATTCAAAAGATGTTGTTGGTATTGAGGTTAGTTCAGCAATAAAAAATATATATTCTATGATAATAGGGGCTGGACAAAATTTAAATACGTCATCAAATTTATTTCAAAAATCAATGAATGAGATCAAATATTTTGTAAAATATTTTAAAGGCAAAGAAGAGACAATTTTAAGTTTAGCAGGTGTTGGAGATTTGTATGTTAGTGCTGCCGGTGGAAGAAATAGTAAAATGGGTAGTTATTTAGGTAGAGGATATACATTTAAATCAGCAAAAAAAAAATTTATGTTCAAAGATACTGTTGAAGGTGAGCAGCTTGCTAGAGAAATTGCTCCTTTTATCTTAAAGAAAATCAGTAAAAAAAATATTCCCTTGATGATGAATTTATTAAAAGCAATCTTAAAAAATAAAAAACTAAAGATTAATTAATTATATTTATGAAAATTAATTGGAATTATCCAACAACAGTTTGGGTAGGAGAAAATAGAATTTATGAATTGAGTGAGGCTTGTAAAAATTTGAATGTAACTAAACCATTATTTGTTACTGATAAAGATTTAGTAAACTTACCTTTTATTAAAAATATTATTTCTGATAATCTTAAAAAATTCAACGAATTAGAGGTTTTTTCTAATTTCACCGGTAACCCGATTGGTGAAAATGTTGAAGAGGGTGTTGTTGAATTTAAAAAAAAAAATTGTGATGGTATTATAGCGATTGGTGGAGGTAGTGCCCTTGACGTTGGTAAAGCAATCAGTTTTATGTCTGCTCAAACAAGACCTATTTGGGACTTTGAGGATTTCGGTGAAAACTGGAAAAGAGCTACAATAGAGAACATCCCTCCAATTATTGCAATACCAACAACAGCTGGAACAGGATCAGAAACAGGAAGAGCGTCTGCAATTATTAACAAAAAAACTGGAATAAAAAAGATTATATTTCATCCAAAAATTTTACCATCAGTTGTAATATTAGATCCTCTATTAACATTAGATCTTTCTCCACGATTAACCGCAGCAACAGGTATGGATGCATTGGCTCACAATCTTGAAGCGTTTTGTGCACCCAACTTTCATCCGATGGCAGATGGAATAGCTTTGGAGGGGATGAAATTAATTAAAGATTCACTTTTAATAGCTTTTGAAGACGGAAAAAATATTGATGCACGACAAAAGTTATTATCTGCTTCATCTATGGGCTCTACAGCTTTTCAGAAGGGATTAGGTGCAATACACTCATTGAGTCATCCAATTAACTCACAGTTTAATGTCCATCATGGTTTATCTAATGCAATTTTTATGCCATACGTTTTGACATTCAATAAATCTTCAATCGAAAAAAAAATAGTTACTATATGTGATTATCTGGATTTAAAAAAAAATTTTGAAAGTTTTTTAGAATGGATATTAGATTTAAGGAGTAATTTAAACATTCCGAATAAATTATCTGATCTAATGGATTGCACTAAAATAAATCTTGATCAATTATCTCAGATGGCATTAGAAGATCCCTCAACCAGTGGAAATCCAAAAAAAGTAAATAAAGATGATTTTAAAAAGATGTACGAATATAGTATCTCAGGAAAATTATTTAAATGAAAAAAATACTTATAGTCGAGGGAAATCCCAGAAAGGAGAATGAGAGTTTTCAAAAAGTAGGAATACAAACACACACTGAAAGTTTAAAAGATAGTCTCAATTATTTTGTAGAGGAATTAAAATTGGATGTAGTAAATCCATCATCTGATGAGAGTATCGAGTCAGTAAAAAGTAATCTTTCAAATTATGATGGATTAATTTGGGGTGGTAGTAGTCTAAATATTTATAATAACACCCCTGAAATAAGAAAACAGATTGAATTCATGAAAGAATGTCAAAAAAAAGTTGTAAATATTTTAGCAATATGTTGGGGTATGCAGGTAGCTGTAACCGCTGCTGGGGGAGAAGTAAAAAAAGCAGATAATTCACACATTGGTATAGCTAATGAAATTATAATTAATAAGGTTGGTCAAGATCACCCACTTTATAAAAAAAAAGATAAAAAATTTAATTCACCAGCTTTTAATTTTGATGAAGTCAAAATACTTCCAAAAAATGCAATCTGTTTAGCGTCAAATAAAATAAATAAAGTTCAAAGTTTATATTTTGAAACAAATGTAAGTAAAGTTTGGGGTTTACAATATCACCCTGAGATAACTTATGAGAAAATGATAAGTTTAATTAAATTTAGAAAAGATAGATTAATAAATTTAAGAAAAGTTTTTAAAGATGAAAAAGATATTGAAAATCATATATCTTTTATCAAAAAAGAAATTTTAGTTACAAACAAAAATAAAAGAATGATGGAGTTAAAAAACTGGTTAAAGAGTCTAAATTAAAATAAGCCTTCTATCTCGCCTTTTTTGTTTAGTTTAATAGAGTCAGCTGCTGGCACTCTTGGCAAGCCTGGCATTGTCATGATTGCTCCACAAACCACAACTATGAATTCAGCACCAGACGATAATCTAATTTCTCTTATTGGTAAAGCATGACCAGTTGGTGCACCTTTTAAATTTGGATCTGTTGAAAAACTATATTGAGTTTTTGCAACACAAATAGGTAATTCTCCATATCCAGCTTCTTCAAAACTTTTAAGTTGATCTCTAATTTTTGTGTCAGCTATAACTTCATCAGCTCTATAAATTTCTTTTGCGATTGTTTCAATTTTTTTAAATAGAGGCGTTTTACTTTCATATAAAAATTTAAAATTAGCTTCATTTTTTTCACATAACTCAGTAACATGACTTGCCAATTCTTTCGTACCTTCACCTCCATTAGCCCAATGTTTACATAGACTTGCTTTTACCCCAAGCTTTTCACAAAACTCTATTAATTCTTTTACCTCTTTATCAGTATCTTTTATGAAATGATTTACAGCTATTGCAACTGGTAATCCAAACTTTTTTACATTTTCAATATGTCTTTGAAGATTAATCAATCCTTTTTTCAAAGCATCAACATTTTCATTTTTTAAATCATCTTTTGCAACTCCACCATGCATTTTTAATGCTCTAATAGTAGCAACAATCACAACGCAACTTGGTTTTAAATTTGATTTTCTACATTTAATATCAAGAAACTTTTCTGCACCAAGATCAGCACCAAAACCAGCTTCAGTCACAACATAATCTGCGAGTTTTAATCCAGCTTTAGTTGCAATAACAGAATTACATCCATGAGCGATATTAGCGAATGGTCCCCCGTGTATTATTGCAGGATTGTTTTCTAATGTTTGGGTCACATTAGGTCTTAAAGCTTCTTTTAATAGAACAGTCATAGGACCTTGTGCTTTTAAATCTTTTGCGTAAATAGGTTTTTTCTCTCTTGTATAAGCTACTGTGATATTCCCTATTCTTTTTTCTAAGTCTTCAAGATTATTTGCAAGACAAAAGATAGCCATAATTTCTGAGGCAACTGTAATATCAAAACCATCTTCTCGTGGAAAACCGTTTGCTACGCCGCCAAGGTTAATGTTTATTGATCTAAGAGCTCTATCATTCATATCCATCACTCTTTTCCAAACTATTCTTCTTACATCTATGTTGAGTTTATTTCCCCAGTAGATATGATTGTCAATTAATGCAGACAAAAGATTATGTGCAGATGTTATTGCATGAAAATCACCAGTAAAATGAAGATTGATTTGTTCCATTGGTACAACTTGAGCATATCCACCACCTGCTGCACCACCTTTCATTCCAAAAGAGGGACCAAGACTTGGCTCTCTTAGGCAAACAATAGATTTTTTTCCTATTTTATTTAATCCATCATTTAAACCTACTGATGTAGTTGTTTTACCTTCCCCAGCTGGAGTAGGAGTTATAGCTGTAACTAAGATTAACTTTCCGTCAGGTTTATCTTTTAATTTTTCCAAATACTCAAGGTTCACTTTAGCAATATGTCTACCCATCGGACTAAATGCTGAGCTTTCATCTGGGACATTTACTTTAGCTAAAATATCCTTAATTGGTTGCATTTTAGCTTCTCTTGCTATTTGGATATCTGATTTTATGTCGCTCATTAAAACTTGTTAAATATAAAAAACTGGTCGATTAGTATCTCTTTTTAACACCTTTGGAAATATCTAAAAATTATATATAAAAAAAATATGAACTATTTATATTCATTATTATAAAAATGGGTTATGCAAAAATATTCAGTTTTTAGTTTAATCAAAAATGCCCTTTCTAATCACGAGAATTGGGATTTAGCTTGGAAAGACCCCACACCTAAAAAAGAGTATGATGTCGTGATTATAGGAGGTGGCGGTCATGGTCTAGCAACAGCATATTATTTGGCGAAAGAGCACAACATAACCAATGTGGCTATCATAGAAAAAGGTTGGATTGGTGGAGGAAACGTTGGACGTAACACTACAATTATTAGATCAAATTATATGTATGATGAAAATGCGTTATTTAGTGAATTCGGAATGAATTTGTGGAGAAAGATGAGCCAAGATCTAAACTATAACGTGATGTTTTCTCCAAGAGGAATTATAAACCTAGCTCACTCTGATGCTCAAATGAATGTTTATGCTAGAAGAGGTAATTCTATGCGTTTAAATGGTATAGATGCGGTTCTTTTGAATAGAGAACAAGTAAAAGAAATTATTCCAATGGCTGATTTTTCTGAAAATGTAAGATTTCCGATCTTTGGTGGATTGATGCAGCCTAGTGCAGGTACGGCTAGACATGATGCAGTAGCGTGGGGTTATGCTCGTCAGGCAGACTCAATGGGCGTAGATATAATACAAAATTGTGAAGTAATTGGTTTTGATATTTCTGCAGGTAAAGTTAATGGGATTAGAACATCAAGAGGAGAAATAAAAACAAAAAAAATTGGATTATGTGTTGCAGGAAGCACAAATATTTTGGCTGAAAAATTAAATATGACTTTGCCAATTGAAACACATTTATTGCAAGCTTGTGTGTCGGAACCAGTAAAACCAGTTCTAGATAATGTAGTTACTTTTGGTGCTGGACATTTTTATATAAGTCAATCGGACAAAGGTGAAATGGTTATGGGAGGCGATTTGGATGGTTATAATAGTTATGCTCAACGAGGTAATTTACCAACACTTCAGCACGTGCTTACAGAAGGAATTGCAATGATGCCATTTTTAAGTAAATTAAAAATGCTAAGAACATGGGGAGGTATTATGGATATGTCCATGGACGGCTCACCAATTATTGATAAAACTCACATTGAAGGCTTATATTTAAATTGTGGTTGGTGTTATGGTGGATTTAAAGCTACACCTGCATCTGGTTGGACTTTTGCTCATACAATTGCACAAGATAGAGTTCATGAATTAAATGCTGGATATAGTTTAAATAGATTTAATACAGGTCATTTGCTAGACGAAAAAGGACTTGGAACAAAAACTTGGATTTCATAAATGCTTCATATCAAGTGTCCACATTGTGGAATGAGATCTCAAAATGAATTTTCCTACGGAGGAGATGCTAGTGTTAAAAGACCTGAACTAGGAAAAGATATATCAGATCAAGATTGGAATAATTTTGTTTACAACAGAAAAAGCTTGAGAGGAAAACATTGGGAGCTATGGCAGCATTTGGCCGGATGTCGACAGTGGATTAAAGTTGAGAGAGATACCGGCTCTCATGAAATCTTTAAAACTTTAAAAGCCGAAGAAGAAATTTCATAATGACACAAAGTTTTCGATTAAAGGATGTTGGCTTAATTGACAGAAATAAAAAACTTTCATTTAAATTTAATGGTAAAAAATATTATGGCTATGAGGGTGATAGTCTTGCTTCAGCACTGATTGCAAATGGTGTTCATTTAATCGGAAGAAGTTTTAAATATCATAGACCTAGAGGTTTTTTTGGAGCAGGAGTTGATGAACCTTACGCAATAGTTCAATTGTATAGAAATGGAGAGACTGAACCCAATATTAAAGCAACTGAACAAGAGCTTTTTGACGGGTTGGAAGCAACAAGTGTTAATTGTTGGCCAAGTGTAAATTTTGATATTGGAGCAGTAAATAATTTTTTAAGAATATTTCTTCCAGCAGGATTTTATTACAAGACTTTTATGTGGCCAAAAAGTTTTTGGTTTAAAATTTATGAACCATTCATCAGAAAAGCAGCAGGACTAGGAACAGTATCAATAAAACACGACAAAGAAAGATATGAGCATAAATATGAATATTGTGACTTATTAATTGCAGGTTCTGGTCCCTCAGGTTTGGCCAGTGCTTATGCTGCGGCAAAAAATGGAGCAAGAGTGATTTTAGCAGAAGACAAATCAAGATTTGGTGGAACTTTATTAACTAGTGAAGTGAATATAGGAAATAAATCAGGTAAGGAGTGGGCAGATGGTATTATTTCTGAACTGAAAGAAATGCCAAATGTGACAGTAAAAAATAGATCTCAAGTTTTTGGTTATTATGATCACAACATGTTAGTGATGTCTGAGAGAGTTAGTGATCATTTGCCTGAGACAAAAGAATTTCATCCTAAGCAAAGACTCTGGTACATAAGAGCTAAAGAAGTATTAATTTCATCAGGGTCAATTGAAAGACCTATTGTATTTGGAAACAATGATACACCAGGAGTAATGCTTTCATCGGCTGCAAAAGAATATATGAAAGTTTATGGTGTTTTAGTTGGAAAAAACCCACTTATATTTACAAATAATGATAGTGGTTATGAGACAGCTATTGAATTTAAAAAGAATGGTATTAATCCATTAATTCTAGATACCAGAAGTAATCCGAAATCTGAAATTATTAATGAGGCGCGGGATTTAGATATTAAAATAAAATATTCGTACGTAGTTGTGGCTGCTCAAGGATATAAGAAAGTAAAATCAGCAGATATCGCAAAAATTTCAGATGATAAAGAGCAACTTGGAAATATTGAGAATGTAAAATGTGATTGTATTTGTGTTTCTGGATATTGGACGCCTACAATACATTTGGCTTCACAATCAGGGAATAAAACAAAATTTAATGAGGAGATTGATGCCTTTGTCCCAGGAATATCAAAACAAAATGAAAAAACACTTGGTGCAGCAAATGGTATTTATACGTTAGAAGAAACTTTAAAAGATTCATTTGAAGTTGGACATGAGGTATCAAAAAAAATTACCAATAATGAAAATAAAGTTTCCTTTCCTAATGTTGTAGAAAAAAAATCGTCTATTCATGATAAGTTTTGGTGTGTACCACTGCCTAAGGGAAAAAATTATAAAAGATTTTTAGATTTTCAAAATGATGTAGCAGTTTCTGACATTGAGATAGCTTTAAGAGAAGGTTATAGATCAATTGAACATGTTAAAAGATATACTACTCTTGGAATGGCAACTGACCAAGGTAAAACAAGTAATTTAAATGGATTACAATTAGTGTCAAAAATAGAAAATAAAGTTGTACCAGCAGTAGGGCATACTACTTTTAGACCACCTTACACACCAGTTTCAATAGGTGCAATAGTTGGAAGAGAAGTCGGTAAACATTCAAAACCTACAAGAAAATCTCCAATGCACTCATGGCATGAAAAAAATAATGCAGTATTTGTTGATGCTGGAGTTTGGTTAAGACCAAGATATTACAAACGTGGAAACGAAGATTTGTTTGCGGCATCAAAAAGAGAAGCAAAAAATGTAAGAACAAATGTTGGAGTTTGTGACGTTACTACATTAGGCAAAATAGATATAAAAGGACCAGATGCAGCAGAATTATTAAATAGAGTTTATACCAACGCCTGGTCAAAACTACCAGTTGGTAAAGCTCGATATGGTGTGATGTTGAGAGAAGATGGTATTGTAATGGATGATGGAACTACAACAAGAATATCAGAAAACCATTACCACATGACAACAACAACTGCACAAGCTGCAAATGTTCTTTCACATTTAGAATATTATTTACAATTAGTTTGGCCAGAGTTAAATGTTAACGTGGTTTCCAGTACTGAACAATGGGCTGGAGCTGCAATTGCTGGTCCAAAATCAAGAAATTTATTACAAAAATTATTCCCTAATTCTGATGTATCAAATGAAGGACTTCCTTTTATGGGTTATATGGAAGGAGATTTATTTGGAGTCAAAGCAAGAATTTTTAGAATTTCATTTTCAGGTGAACTAGCCTATGAGGTTAATGTAGAGTCTAATAATGGTAATTTCATGTGGGAGAAAATTATAGAAGTTGGTGAACAATTTGAGATACAACCTTATGGAACAGAAGCTTTATCAACACTTAGAATTGAAATGGGCCATGTGGCTGGTTCAGAACTTGATGGTAGAACAATACCTTATGATAACTCCTTAGAGGGATTATTAAGTAAGAAAAAAGATTTTATTGGAAAAAGATCTTTAATTAGAGAAGCCTTCACGGCCGAAGACAGACAAAAAGTTGTTGGTGTTGTTCCACTAGATAAAAAAACAAGCATACCAGAAGGTTCTCACTTAGTTAAGGACTCAAAAGCACCGTCACCTAATCCTAAATTAGGTTATATTTCAGCTTCATGCTGGAGTGTCGAGTATGATAATCCATTTTCTCTAGCTATTTTAAAGGATGGAAAAAATATGATAGGAGAAAAATTATTTGTAATGTCTCCACTTAAAAACAAAATAATACCAGTTGAAATAGTCTCCTCACATTATGTTGATCCAAAAGGTGAAAGAGTGAGATCATGAGTTCAATATCAGCATTATCTAATGTTCATTCTATGGGTCATTTTGGTGACCATGCCAACAAAAATGAAAATGAACTTTTGAAAATTTCTGAGTTAAAAAATTTATCAATTGTTCAAATAGTTCAATATAAAAATTCAAAGATAAATTTGGAAAGTATCGATATAAATGAACTTAAACTAAAAAATGATCCATTAAATGTAGTGAATAATAATGATACAAGAATTTTATGGAGTGGTCCTAAAAATTGGCTTTTGGTGTCAGAAAAAGAGGAGATTGTTAAGGATATTTATTCAATATTTAAAGACACAGATTTTGCAGTTACAGATTTATCACATTCAAGAGCAGTGATTGAAATTGAAGGCCGAGAAGTAAAAGAAGTATTAAAAAAAGGCTGTCCCTTTAATTTTAATGATTTAAACAAAAATAATTCAATTAATTCCTCATTTCACAACATAGCATTTACAGTAGACATGATAGATACAAATCCAGACAAAATAAGATTGTTTGCGCTAAGGAGTTTTGGTGAGTCTCTTTATCATTCAATTACCGATGCATCTTTAGAGTTTGGCTTTATAGCAAGATAATAATTTAGTCTCTTGTGGCTATGTAAACTCCTATAGTAGTAATAACAAAACCTAAAATATCCAAACTGGTTAAATTTTCCCCTAAAAAAAACCAAGCCATAAAAGCTGATGTAGCAGGAATAAGAAAAAATATTGAAACAGTTTTACTCGCTGAATTTTTTTTTATTAAAAGCATTAAGATTGTAAAAGCACCAAAAGATACCAGAAAAATTTGATGGCTCATTGCTATTAAAAATGTTTGAGTAAAATTAATATATGGCTCAACAAATAATATTATGATCGTGATGTGAAATAAACATCCACCAACTGCTTGATAAAAATTACTTACAGATAAAGGTAGATTGTTACTAAGTTTTTTTTGCCAAATTGTAGAGGTTGTTATTGAAATTAAAGCTATTATAGTTGCGATCAATCCTAAAAGAGGTATGCCAGACCCTACATCAAAACCCAAAACCAATGTTGCACCTAAAAATCCTAACAAACCTCCAATCCATTGTTTTAAAGTTACTTTTTCATTTAATATAGGTCCGCTGAGTAAATTTGTTAAGACTGGTTGAAGGGTTACGATTAAAGCAGCAATACCAGTCGGCATTCCTATTGAAATTGAGTAAAAAACACCTCCTAAATATAGTCCATGAAAAAGAACACCACTTAACATTGATTCTATTAAATGTTTTTTTTGGATTAAGATTGATTGTTTTAAATAAATTGAAAATAGCAAAAAACCTACAGCTACAAAAAAAAATCTAAAAGCTAAGGCAGCAAATGGATCACTATTATCAATGATTGGTTTCGTAGTAATAAATGCAGATGACCAAAGAATGATAAAAATAAAAGGAAAAATTTTGATCATGTTAAAAAATGCAGTAAAATGTAATGAATTACCACAATATTATACAAAAAATAAAACTTATTTTGGACAATTTATTAATTGTAGCTCCTAGCCTTATCAAATAACTTAACTATGTGATTTTAAAATTTTTTAGAATTAGTTTATACCTATCTTTATTTTTATTTCTGACAGGTTTTGTTCATTTACCAGCTGTTGTGGGTCCTGCAATTACAGTTGCTACATCAGGAAATTTGGCTAAAGCCACTGCTCAATTGGTTTTCGACTATCAATTTAAAAAAAAAACAGGCAAAAGTTCCTTTAACTATATTACACAGGAGGTATCAAAAAATAATAAAGAAAATCAAATTAATGAAGATTTTAAAATTTTGATTGAAAATAGAGTAAAAATAATTCACCAAAAATTAAATAATCAAAACAAACTGGATAAAGAATTTAAGCTTTTAGTTGAAAAAAGAGTTAAATTAACTCACAAGAGGCTAATTCAGCAAAAAATTAGTCAGTAAGATTTAAAATAATTAATTTTTTTTGGTTAGTTTCTTTACACCACAATTCATAACTTTCACACATTCTCCATAAATGATCGAATGCTCGTTGGGATAATTCCAATGGATAATGGCTCTTTGCATAATATAATTCAGGATATTGAATTAACTGCTTAATTGATAAATCTTTTTGAATATGAAGTAATCTTATAGTTTCTTTAGGAATTTTTTTTTTTGAAACCTTATCAATTAATTTATCATGGAATTTTCCACTGCTTATTTCATTGTAGGTTGTTGATCCAATGAAATTTTCAATCGCATTGATTGTTGTCAGCTCAGGATTTTTCTTCTTAATCTCACAAACTTTAGAGTAAATTGCTTCTGCGACCAGTAACACATAAGGCTTTTCTTTAGGTGGCATTATCTATTTTGATATTTCCTCATAGCAGCGTAAGCTAAAATCAAATTCGGGTCTAAAAAAATTTTTGATGATTTAATTGTCTTAAATGATTTATATGCAAAAATAGCAATAGGGAGCTCTGTGCAACCAAGAATAATTTTTTTACATTTTTTTTTGATTAAATAATTTATTGCTGGTTTTATAGCTTTGCTCGCTAATTTCACTTTTCCCATTTTTACAAGCCTGATAGCTTTGTTTACGGACTTACTTTGAATAGAATTATTAGGAAACACTAAATTATAATCTTTATCAAAAAACTTGTTATAAATACCTGTTTTTAAAGTTCCTTCTGTAGCAAGTAAACCAATAGAAGAATGTTTTTTACATTTTTTTTTAGCATGCATAAAAACTTCTTTAGGCATATTTACTATCGGCAAGTTAATTCGTTTTTTTAAATCATCATACCAATAATGGGCTGTGTTACAGGGTATGACTACAAATTTACAATTACTTTTTTTTAAAAGATTGCAACCATAAATTAAACTTTTTAAAACAGATAAATATTTTTGCTTAGTTTTTTTATTGCTAATTTTATTTGATAGTTTCCCGGTATGGATACCAATTGACTCAGGCCTACCAGGAATATTTGATTTGTTATAAAGCATAAACAAAGGGTAATCTTGATCTATCTTACCTCTATATAGAATTGCCAGCTTATTACAAAAATCTAAGCCTGCCTGGGTACCCATTCCACCTAAAATGCCAATCATAAATTATTTTTTAAATTTCGCTGTAGATTAGTTCATTGGCTATAAAAATAAATTAATTCTTAATTAAATTTATAGCCAATTAATTTATGTGAAAATTATGCAGTTTTTAAGTTAACTGCTGAAGGACCTTTAGGACCATCTTCAACATCGAAAGTCAAAGCTTGACCCTCATCTAAACCGTTCATACCAGCATCTCTTACAGCTGAAACATGTACAAACACATCTTTTTCTTTGTCGTCACGTTCAATAAAACCAAAACCTTTAGTTGGATTGAACCATTTTACTTTTCCTTGTAGACTCATATCTTTTCTTCTTACTTATTGTTATATTAATTTATTACTTATAATTAAGTAATTTTGGCTTTGTTTATAAATATTAGGGTTTTGTCAACAAATTTAGTGCACAATTAGACTTTTTTTTATCATTCGTGGTCAATTAGCTTAGTTAAATAGATGGAATTAACATCTTCTTTATAATGGGCAAAGGGTTTACAAGGTGTAAAATCACATTTTTTAAATAATTTTCTCGCTGGATCAAAAAATTTTCCAGCACCGGTCTCTAAACTTATTCTTTTAATCTTTAATTTCTTAGCTTCATCAATGAGATGTTTAATGACTTTAATACCATTACCTTGATTTCTAAAATCATCATGTATTCTAATTGATTTAAATTCACCATGATCTTTGTCTAAGAACTTTAATGCCCCACAACCAAATATTTTATCATTTTCCCAAAGACTCCAGAATTTAATTGATGAAACTTTTAATCCAGGAATATCTAGAACATGAGCACTACCCTCGGGAGATGCTGCTCTAAGTTCAATAAAATGTTTTGTGAGAAGTTTATTGACTTCTGGGTTATCAAAATTTCCCTCAATAGATTTTAGCATTTATATTAAAGTTGTTATGTGCCCCATTTTTCTTTTATCTTTTATCTCTTTTTTTTGATAATCAAAGAAATATTCATTTTCATTTAATTTAAAGTTTTCTCTATATGGTTTGATTTGATTTCCTATTAGGTTCAACATTTTTGCATTAGATATTTTTTTGAGGGGAATTTTTTCTAATGAACAGACTGCTCTCACATGATTTTCAAATTGACTAATATTAAAAGCATTAATTGTTAGATGGCCGGAATTATGAACTCGAGGAGCTATTTCATTGACATAAAGATTTTCATTTTTATCGATGAAAAATTCAACGCAAAGAGTTCCTATATATTTTAATTCCTCTGCAATCCTGATTGACCAATCTCTAGATTCATCAAATATTTTTTTACTGATTTCTGCAGGTATTATTGAACATTTCAATATTTGATCTTCATGAGTATTTTCAATAGGTTCATAAATTTCATAACTATTGTTCCCAAATCTGGTAATGATAACGGATATCTCTTTTTTAAGTTTTACTAGTTTCTCCAGTATATAACCTTTAGAGAAATCAAGATTCAGGCTATCGATGTCTTCAATTTTTTTTATAGGGTATTGACCTTTACCATCATAACCCATTGTAGTAGTTTTTAAAATCCCAGGTAAAAAATCTCCTAATGGATCCATATCGGATTTACTTTTTATTGATGCATATCTAGTAGTTCTTATATTAAGTTTATTTACAAAATCTTTTTCTGCAATTCGATGCTGAATTAATCTATTTACAGACGGTTTTGGTAAAACTGGTTTTACCTTATTCATCTCATTAAGAGTTTCATAGGGTATATTTTCGAATTCATAAGTAATTACATCAATTTCTTTTATGAACTCTTGCATTTTGACTTTGTCGTCGTATGTACCGTAAATAAATTTGTTACAAAAATTTTGTGCTGGAGCCTCCATATCATCGCAATAGATTGTTGTATTGATATTCAACTTCTTAGCCGCGACAGCAAGTAAGCTTCCTAATTGACCACCACCAATAATACCCAAATTTTTTATTGACATGTTTTATTTTGGATCTTTTTTAACTGATCTTGTTTGTGATGACCGCCAATTATTTAATTTCTTTTTTACAGCAGGATTGCTGTTTGCAATTATAGCTGTAGCTAATAAAGCAGCATTTACGGCACCATCCTCTCCAATTGCAAGAGTTCCAACGGGTATCCCTTTAGGCATTTGTGCTATTGATAATAAACTATCAAGTCCTTTAAGTTTTTTACTTTCCACCGGAACACCTAAAACTGGAATTGAGGTTATAGCTGAAATCATACCAGGTAAATGTGCTGATCCACCAGCACCAGCAATGATTACTCCAATGTTTTTTCTTGATGCGTTCTCTGCAAATTCATACATTCTTTTTGGAGTTCGGTGTGCAGATATAATTTTAGTTTCAAATCGAACACCCATTTTTTTCAGTATATTTGCGGATAATTTCATAGTTTTGAAGTCTGATTGGCTTCCCATGACGATTGCGACTTTGAGATTTTTATTTTTTTTCATGATTTATTTGCAAAATATTTATTTCAAAATTAGATTAAAATTTCAATAAAATAAATAGTATTTAAAAAACAACTTGATATGGTTAACTAAAATTAACCAAAATGAAATTTAAAATCGATAACCTCCAATATTGTAAATGGTCAAGAAAAGTTTTTGAGATTAATCGTGAGGCTGGCTTAGATGCTGTTCATGTTACAATAGTCTATCATGAGGACTTTGACGAACTTCAAAACGAAATTAAAAAGTGGCAAACTTTATTGAAAGAAAATTCAGATTTAATTTTTTTAGGTCAATGTTTTAAGGATATTGAAAAAGCAAATAAAGAAAATAAAACTGCAATTTTTTTTGGTTTTCAAAATTGTTCTCCAATAGAAGATGATATCAATTTAGTTGAAAAAGTTCATAGTCTTGGTTGTAGATTTATGCAACTCACTTATAATAATCAATCATTGTTAGCGACAGGTTGTTATGAAAAAAATGATAGTGGGGTAACTAATTTTGGAAGGGAAGTTATCCGAGAAATGAATAGAGTGGGTATTGTAGTGGATATGTCTCATTCAGCAGAAAAAAGTACTTTTGATGCGATTGAGTTTAGTGAAAAACCAATAGCAATCACTCATGCAAATCCATCTTTTTGGCATGCAGCAAAAAGAAATAAGTCTTCTGGGTTACTAAAAACTTTAAGTGAAAGTGGAGGAGTATTGGGTTTATCTTTATACCCGCATCATCTTAAGGACAATTCAAATTGTTCTTTAGAAAGCTTTTGTGAAATGGTGGCTAAAACAGCAGAAATAATGGATATTAATAATATTGGTATTGGATCAGATCTTTGTTTGTATCAACCAGATGAGGTTGTTGAATGGATGAGAAATGGAACTTGGTCTAAAGATAGAAATTATGGAGAAGGCTCAAAAAATAAACCAGGGTTTCCTAAACAACCTGATTGGTTTATAGATGCAAGAGGTTTTAAAAACTTAGAAGCAGGTTTAAAAAAGGTTGGTTTTTCAGAGACCGAGACTAATGGAATACTAGGTAACAATTGGTATAACTTTTATAAAACTATCTAAATATGAATATAAAATTAAGAGATCCAAACATCATAATGAAGTTATCAAGACTTGGTTCCTTTCATCAATCAAGATTATCTTTTTTACGAAGTTTTTTAAGTGAATTTAAAGATTGGAAATATAATAGAGATTTGTTTGATTTAGACCAAGAGGGTTATGGCACAGCAGTATACTCATTTAAAAAAAAAGACAGGGTTTATTCTTTAATCTGTTATGCGAACAAAATTAACGATGATGAAAGATCAGATAGAGTAATAGCCACAAAGTGGGATGCAGCTTTTACATTACATGATGGAGTACCTTTAAAAGAAGACATTGACAGATTAAGAAATGAAGTTCCAAAACAGGAAGTTGGTAGGTTGTCTTACAAAGAGCTTACATTATCTAGAGCAAATAAATCTGTTAGGGTATTTGATCATGTTGTTAAAAGTTTAAGTGATGGAAACCAACCTGATTTAGAGCTACTTGAAAAAGTCGGATATTTATACAGAACAACCGCAGTTTATGGATCAGGTAAGTTTGGTTTAGCAGATCGATTTAGAATTAAAAATAGAGAAGAAATTAACGGACCATTTAGATTAGAGATGATGTTAGTTTATTTAGTTAGACAATTTACATTTGATCAGGTTAATCATGTTGCAAAAAATAAAAATCCTAATTCAGCTGTTAAACTAGATCCTAAAATTTGTAGAAATTTGGGTATAGGAAATTCTACTGGATTAGGGATGGCTCCTTTTATTGTCAATCATCCAACTTTATTAAATAATTGGATACTTAGTAGAGAAATTGCCCTAAAAAAAATAAGAGAAACTAAAATTGTTAAAATACAAGATAGAGATTTATTTAAAGATTGTGTGAAAAGTTCTCTTAAAAATATAACTAGCTGGAATACAAAGAGTGAATATCAACTCAAAAAAATTAAACTTTTGCTAAGAGATATCAAAAAATTTATAAGTTTCTTAGAAAACGAATTTGATTTTCAAAAAGATTATCCTTTTAATGAAATTTATCTTTGGCTAGAGAAAGAAACTTGCGAGGAGTGCATAGAATACGTTGTCTCAATCATGATGGAACCATTTAGTGATATAGTTCAGCCATTGGTTGGGCAAATGAGCTCTGAGGAAGAAAAATACTTTAATATTCCAACTGAACGTAATGTAAGAGATTTAAAAAAGATTTTAGAAAATAAATATTCGGATATTTTAAAAATTAATTTTAATATAGAAGAGAACAATCAGAATTTTTGGTTTATTTCAAAAAATAAAGAAGAACCAAGATTAGCAAATCGTTTTGAGGAAAATGGTGCGGATTTAGAGCAACCCTTGGCAATAGCTAGAGATATAAAAAAACTATATGAAAGATTATTATCGTTAAAAGATAATTTTAAGATTAATCAATTTTTAATTGATAATTCTGATTTAAGACATGTTGTTAGAAGAGCCTTTATTATTGAAAAATTTCCATATTCAGAAATACAAGATAATACTATTGGAGAAAAATTAGTTCCAATTGATATGTTGCGATTAAAGTTATCTTTTTTTGGAGCTTTAAAATTTGATCCAAAATCTGACAAGTGGTTGAGGATATGTATGTTTCAAGGTGCGCCACTTCCAAATGAATTAAAAGATTATGATGAGCAATGGGTTTATAAAACCAACACTTAAACTATGAAATCGTTAAGTGAGATAGAAACTACAGCTAAGAGGGCAAGTCGAGCTGCTGGTTATTCATGGGGTATAGCAGAGGAGGTTGGTAAATCTATAAGATTATCTGAATTATTTGGTTTTCCAGCGATCAAACATCTTAATCAATATTATCAAAATAAAAAAAAAGAAAATTTTGAAGAGATAAAATTAATCAATAAGATTAACAAATCAGGCGGATCATCTTTTTGTCCAATTATTTTGGGTATTAATTTCATTGATCAAGTAAAGAATATCGAAACGTTAAAAAAGTGCTTAGTTGAAAATCTTGCTTATCCATTGTTAATTTTACCTTTTTTAAGTAGAGCTTCAGAAATTATTGGAAAAAAATTATTGCTTTCATTTGATAATTGTAAATTTTTGTTGAATTTTAACGTGAGTATCTCTTCTAATATTTTGGATAAAGAAATGTCAATTTTATCTAAAAAAGTAGAAATAAGTTTTCTAGAAAATGAAGATAACTTTTCTGATCAGGATTGGGAAAATCTCTATAAACTTGCAGAGGATACTTTTGTAGAGGAAACTGATAGTTTAAAAAAAGGTGCGGCGGGAGCTGGTTTGACTGATAATGACTGAGGATAAAGAAATAGAAAAAAATATAAAAGATTTAGATGATATTTGTGATGAATGTAAAGAACAGGATGAGAGTGTTTCTCAAAATTTGATTTTAACAGGTTTTAAGCTCTGTAAATCATGTAGAATTTCAAAGACTATATTTCCAATTTAACTTACAACTCCATTTAAATTCCTTATTAATGAAAAAATGTATAAAATTAAAACAATTTGTGGAGCTAAAGATACTAAAGTTGTTTTAATATAATTGTTGTAATTTAAGATTATATTTAAACCGATAATTAATGAAATATTGTACCATATATATGTAATGAGCATGAAAAATAATAATACTTGATTGATAATTATAAAATTAAGAAGCATAGGAGATTGTGCAAAAGCAACTAAAATAATAACTTTTCTATAATTACAATTAGTTTTTTTATTTGGAAATAAAATAACACCAACAAAATATAAATAAGTTGTTTTTAAAATCCACATTATGAATGCAGTTATAATCACAATACTTAAATTTGGTCCTTTTATGGCCCCTAAATTGAAATTAGTATTCATGTAGTTTAAGAAAGAACTATTAGGTATAATACTAATGATTGAACCAATTAAAATAATCAAAATAGCATAATATATTGATGCTTCGTCAAAGTTTTTATTATCCTTATATAGTGAATTATCTAATTTAATCGATCGTAATACAATGTTTAAAAATTCAGCGAACATTTATTTTTTATTATTTTTTTGATCATTATATGAAACTATCAACGGAAAGATTATTAATGCAATAATAAATATAATGCAAATTGCAATTAGAAAAGTCTTGGACATAAGGATCAAAGAGGGAGGAGACTAATCTCCTCCCATAATTATTAACCTTTTACAACTTCTCTTGTATTAGCGTTAAAAGACTCTTTAAATGGAATATCTACTATTACTGCATCCACGGGCTTACCTGGAGTATCTGAGTATTTTTCTGGTAAATGAACTTTGTATTTAGTTCCAATCTTACCTTTTGGAAATCCATTCGCATTTAATGTTCCATCAAAAGGAACATATCCCATTGCAATATTTGTTTTTTTTTCTGGATGATACCAAGGAGAGGTTATAAATCCTACAGGATCTCCACCATCTGAATTTGATATTAACCAAAAGTCTGGGGCATAATCATCAATTGGTTTTCCACCTAACTCAAGACCAACTAGCTGTAGTTTATATGGTTTTTTTCCCGCTTTAATTTCTGCTCCCATTTTTTCTAATGCTGCTTTACCAACATAATCAGAAGATTTGTTCCATTCACCTTTGCCTGATAATGAAACCTGATAGCCTAAGTTACATTGATAAGGATTATGTTGCTGATCCATATCTTGACCCCAAGACAAAATACCAGCTTGGATTCTTCTGTGGTGAGCAGGTGCGATAACCATAAGCTGGTGTTTTTTTCCAGCTTCAAGCACAGCATTCCACATGTCATCGGCATATAAAGTTGCATTTCTTAAATAAATCTCATAACCAGCTTCTCCAGAAAAGCCTGATTGTGAAATCACACAACTTCGTCCAGCAACTTTAACTTCAGCTAAACCATAAAATGGCATATTTTCTAGATCAACTTGATCACCTAACAAGTCTTTCATCAGAGCTTTTGATTTTGGTCCTTGTATTTGAACGGGACAGGCATCGATTTCTTCAACAGTACAATTAAATCTTCCATCTGCGTTGACACCTTGCAAATACATACCAATATCAGAATCTGATAATGAAAACCAAAACTCATCTTTAGAAATTCTTAAAAGAATTGGATCATTTAAAACCCCGCCATAAGCATTACATAAAATTACGTATCTTGCTCTCATTGGTGAAATTTTTGTTGCATCTCTTGTGATCACATAATCAACAAATTTTTCTGCATCCGGACCTTTAACTTGAATTTGTCTTTCAACTGCAACATTCCACATAGTTACATGATTAACAATTGCATCATACTCAACCATCGCTCCACCATCTTCTGGTTTTACATAACCTCTTGGATGATAAATTCGATTGTAAACAGTCGCTCTCCAACAACCTGCTTGCATAGATAAATGCCAATAAGGTGATTTCCTTACTCTTGTTGAAATTAACATTTCAACTTTTGTTGGTCCACTTTGTCTTAAGTTATATGGTACTTTTCGATCTGATTGATCTACAGAAGTAACATGCTTTAAATTAGTATAGTCAAATTCTTTAGACATAACTATTCTCCTTCAACCACTTGTTAGTTTCCTTCAAGCCGCCGAATGTATAAATGTGGAAAAAATCAGTATGCGATTTAATTTTCCCAATTAAATCATTAGGGTCTTTAGGTTTTAATAAATCTAACGCCTTACTAAAATTAGATTTAAGAAAATTTAAGGAATTTTTTGCACCAACTATATTAGCAAACTTTATTAAGCTAGATATTTTTAGAGGCCCAGTAATTCCTACATGCACTGGTACGCTTTGTTTAGAAATAAAATCTATAATTGGCTGAGGATCTAGTAACCATTGAGTTACAATATAATCAGCGTAGGGCTTTTTGTCTTTCATAGCTTTTTCTAAATCTGAATCGGATATATCAGGACTCCCCTCTGGGTGTCCAGCAATTCCTATCGTCATCTTCTCAAAATAGCCAGTCTCCAAAAGTTGAAAAGAGCTATCGAATTTTCCCATCGGTTCTCTCCCCCCACCTATAATCAAGACTTGTTTAACGCCACCATCTTTACATCTCGAAACATAATCTTTTAGTTGTTTTTCATCCTGCATAGATCTTGCGGGAAAATGCGGGACTGGATTGAAACCTTTCTTTACCAACTCAACTGCTTGTTGAGCTGTCTCTTTATAATCTCCCCCAGGTAGCATAGTAATGTAAATATCCTTCACCGCTGGAACTGTGTCCAAATCAGTTTGTGGTCCAATTTCTAGAGAAAAGTTCATTGATTAATGATTATATTTTTTGAAAATGCTGTCAAAGAAATTAATCGTGTAATATAATCCCAATCTGATTATTGGCTGAAAATCAAAAAAGGATATTAAAATGACATATAAGTGGGATAACAAAAAACCAACAGCACAAATGCTAGGAAGATGGCAGCCATTTCATGATGGCCATTATACTTTATTTAAGGAAATTATTAAAAAAACAGGCCAAGTTTGTATTCAAATAAGAGATGTACAAGGAGTTGATGATAACCCATTTGATTTTGAGACAGTGAAAAAAAATATAGAAGATAGACTTAATCCAGAATTTGAGGGTCGGTTTAAAATTATGTTGGTCCCGAATATCACAAATATTTGTTATGGCAGAGGGGTTGGTTATAAGATAGAGGAGATAGTATTGTCAGAGGAAATACAAAAAATATCGGCCACCAAGATAAGAGCCAAAATGAGAGAAGAAGGCAAACTCAAATAGAACTTTTGATGAATATATTAGTGAAGAAATTATCTAGCGGTATATCTATAGTTCAAATTAATGATCCTAAAACATATAATTCATTATCTTTTAAAACTTTAAATGATCTAATTAAAGTTCTAAAAAAACTTGATCAAGATAAAAAAACAAAAGTAATTATTATAGAAGGTGCTGGAAAAGGTTTTAGTGCAGGCCATAATCTAAAAGAAGTAAAAAGTTTAAAAGTAAGAAACAAATATCAAAAATTATTTAATCTGTGTTCTAAGTTAATGCTTCAAGTAGTAGAGGGTAATAAACCTGTGATTGCCAAAGTGCATGGAGCAGCCTATGCTGCTGGTTGTCAGTTAGTTGCTAGTTGTGATCTAGCCTATAGTACTAAAGATGCATTATTTGCAACTCCTGGAGTAAATATTGGATTATTTTGTAGTACGCCAATGGTTGCTGTTAGTAGAAAAATTAATAAAAAACCAATGATGAAAATGTTACTTACAGGCGAGCCAATTAAAGCAAATTTTGCAAAAGAAATTGGTTTAATAAATGATTGTTTTACAAAATCTAAATTAAATAGTGAGGTTTTAAAAATTGCTAAAAAGATTGCATCTAAATCAAATCTAACAATTAAAATTGGTAAACAAACATTTTATAAACAATTAGAGATGCCTCTTAGAAAAGCGTACGCCCATACAAGTAAGATGATGACATTAAATATGATGGCTCTAGATGCTAAAGAAGGTATTTCAGCTTTTTTAGAAAAAAGAAAACCTAAATGGAAAAATAAATGAAATTAAAAAATATTTTAATTATTATTTTCGTTTTCGTAGGTCTTTATGTTGTATTATTTTTTAGAGATCATAATTTCAAACGTGCAATTGATGCTTGTGTAGCTGGAAGTCAAAAATTAGAAAAACCAATGACAATATCTGAGGCAAAAAAATTTTGTGAAGAAAAGATTAAAGATGATAAGTAATGGAAATAAAAGAGATTTTATCAAAATATAAGAATATTGCTTTAATTGGTGCGAGCAAAGATCTGACGAAAACATCTTCAGTGGTAATGAAGCATTTACAACAATATGGATTTAAAGTTTTTCCCGTTAATCCATCTATTAAAGGTGAAAAGATATTGAATGAAAATGTTTTTGAAAAAGTATCAGATATTCAAAGTAAAATAGATATTATAAATGTCTTTAGACCAGCAACTGAGGCAGCTAAAATAGCAAAAGAGACAATAAAAGTTGGAGCAAAAGTTTTGTGGTTGCAACTAGACATTAAAAGTGAGGAAGCAAAACAAATTGTTGAAGAAAACGATATTATATATATTGAGGATAAATGTACAAAAATTGAATACGAAAAATATTTCAAATAATGAAAAATATATTTGTTGTTTATGGACACTATGATGAAAATTCTTTTAATGCAGCCATTAGAGATACTTTTAAAGAAACTGTCGAAAAAAATGGACATAAGGTTGATATAATTGATTTATATAAAGAAAAATTTGATCCAGTCTTTACAGGAGAAGAGCCAGATGAAAAAGTTTTGGATCATAGAAAAAGGATAGAAAATTCTGATGCGATTGTATTGATTGCACCAATATGGAATTTTAGAATGCCTGCTATAGTTGAGGGTTGGATAGATAAAGTTCTGGCACCACCATGGGCGTTTAGATTTAAAAGATTATTTGGTAATTATGGTTACCCTATAGGAAACTTAAAAGGGAAAAAAGCAGTTGTATTTTGCACTTATGGTTCACCACAATTTGCTGTTAGAACTTTTTTCCTCAATATGCCGACGAAAAGATTAAGAAGAGGAGTATTTAATATATGCGGCATAACGGATGTTATATATAGAAGGTACTTTGCTGTACCTTTTGTTGGTGACAAAAAAAGAAAAAAATTTCTAGAAGATGTTAAAAAAACTGCAAATAATCTTTAGTACTTTTTTAATTTTTTTAATTTCAGAAACAATTTCAAAAGCAGATTTACTAAAACCTAAAAGTGATATTAAACCTGACAGAGTTATAGAAATTCAATTGTCAGGACTTCAAAAAAATGACCTTATCTACAAGGATAGTGGTATTGAACAAACCTGGAATTTCGCTCATCCTAACAATAAAAAAGCTACTGGTCCTTTAGATAAATTCAAAAGAATGATTAAAGGAGACTCTTATAAAATGATGATTAATCATTTAAGTCACACTATTACAAAGCTTGGAAGTGGTGAAAATTGGGCTCAATTTGAAGTAATCCTTTTAGATAAAGATAAGATCTATCATAAGTTTAACTGGCAAGTTGAAAAGTATGAAACAGATGGTCCACTTAAAGATTGCTGGCTAACAACAATGGTCTCTAGCCCAATCCCTTTGGGTAGTTCAATATGATTAAAGATGACAATTTTGTTTCGTTATGAATAAAAATTTAGTAGGAATCGCTTAATGAAATCAAAAACTAAAGTCGTCGTCGTTGGTGGTGGTGTTGTTGGAGTAAGTGCTCTTTATCATTTAGCAAAAAAAGGCTGGTCTGATGTTGTTTTAGTTGAGAGGAAAGAACTTACATCTGGATCAACTTGGCATGCAGCAGGATTACTTCCGCTGTTTAATATGAGTTACTCAGTTGGTCAATTGCACAAGTATGCAGTCAATCTTTATAAAAAACTAGAAGAAGAGACAGGAAAAAATGTTGGCTTTAGTGTAGTTTCAAATATTCGTTTAGCAAGTACCAAAGATAGAATGGATGAGTATTATCAGTATGCCGGTGTTGCTAAAACAATTGGTGTTGATGTAAAATTTTTATCACCACAACAAGTAAAAGAAATTTGGCCGTTATGTCATACCGATGACTTAGTCGGGGCTATTCAACATCCTGAGGATGGATATATTCAGCCAGCTGACTTAACACAAGCTTTAGCTGCTGGTGCAAGAAATAGAGGAGCGGAGATTTATAGAAATACAGCTGTTACAGCAATCCGACAAACAAAAAGTGGTTGGGTAGTTGAAACTGATAAAGGATCAATTGAATGTGAACATGTTATTTCTTGCTCAGGAAATTTTGCACGTCAAACAGGGGAAATGGTTGGATTAGATATCCCAGTAATACCTGTTGAACATCAATATATCGTAACAGAACCTCATCCAGAAATTCAAAAAAGAAAAAAAGCAGGATTGCCTGAGATGGGAGTATTAAGAGATAGTGATAGCAGATGGTATATGAGAGAAGAAGCAGGAGGATTAATATTAGGTCCTTATGAAGATGGTGCTCCAGCTTGTTATGTTGAAGGACCCTCAAAAGATTCTGAATACGAATTATTCCAAGAAGATTTAGATCGATTAGCTCCTCATATTGAAGGTGCTATTCATAGAGTTCCAGCCTTTGGTGAAGTCGGAGTTAAAAAAGTTTATAATGGAGCAATTTGTTATACGCCCGATGGTAATCCAATAGTTGGTCCAGCTTGGGGATTGAAAAATTTTTGGATTAATGAGGGTCATAGTTTTGGTATCACAGCTGCTGGGGGAGCAGGTTGGCAACTAGCAGAGTGGATTGTTGATGGAGAACCAACAATTGATATGCTTGGTGTTGAACCTAGACGTTATGGAAACTACGCAACCAAATCTTATTTAAAAGCAAAAAATGAGGAAGCTTATAGTCATGTCTTTATTGTTCATTATCCAGATGAGGAAAGACCAGCCGCAAGACCATTAAGAACATCCCCTTGTTATGAAAGAATGAAAGATTTAGGTGCAGTGTTTGGTCAAAAATTTGGTTGGGAAAGACCAAATTTTTTTGCAACGGATGGAATGGAACAAAAAGATGATTGGTCATTTAGAAGATCAAAATGGTTTGATGCAATTAAAAAAGAGTGTCAAAATGTAAAAGAAAATGTTGGCCTATTAGATATGACGGCATTTGCAAAATGTCGAATTAAAGGTCCAAAAGCTGAGGAATTTTTAGATTATTTGGTAGCAAATAAACTTCCTAAAAAAATTGGCAGAATAAATTTATGTCATGCATTAAATACTAAAGGTGGAGTTCATTCAGAATTTACAATCATGAAAGAGGCTGAAAACAGCTATTATCTTGTTTCCGCAGGTGCAAACTTAAGATTAGATCACGATTGGATACAAAAATGGATGCCAACTGATGGATCAGTGATATTTGAAGATTTAACCAATAGCACAGGGGTACTAGTTGTAGCTGGACCAAAAGCAAGACAATTAATGCAAAAAGTTTCTACGGATGACTTTTCTAATGAAAATTTTAAATGGTTAACAGCCAAAAATGTTAACGTTGGATATGCTCCAGTAAATGCAATGAGAGTAAACTTTGTTGGTGAACTGGGCTGGGAATTACATCATCCAATTGAGTATCAAAATCATATTTTTGACAAATTAATGGAAGCTGGAAAAGATTTAGGGCTTAAACCTTTTGGGATAAGAGCAATGAATAGTTTAAGAGTTGAAAAATCTTATAAATTAGTTGGAACAGAATTATCGATAGAATATTCACCTTATGAGTCAGGGTTAGATAGATTTGTTCATCCAAATAAAGGAAATTTCATAGGTCTTGAGGCATTAAACAAGTGGCGAGAAAAAGGTTTTGACAATAAATTAGTAACTCTTGAAGTTCATAATACAACTGACTCAGATGTATTAGGAAATAATCCGATTTATAAAGATGATAAAGTTGTTGGTAGAGCTACTGGTGGTGAATATGGATTTAGATTAGATAAATCGATTGCCTTAGCAATGGTAAAACCAGACTTAGCTAACGTAGGTGAGAAACTTAAGGTGGATATTTTAGGCAAGATGTATGAGGCTACAATATTAGACGAAAGTCCTTACGACGCTGAAAATAAATTATTGAGAGCTTAATGAAAATTTTAGTCGCAGTAAAAAGAGTTATTGATTACAACGTTCAAATTAGAGTTAAGGAAGATAATACAGGTGTGGTAACTGATAATGTTAAAATGTCTACTAATCCACCTGATGATAATGCAATCGAAGAAGCGGTAAAAATAAAAGAAGCCGGTAAAGCAACAGAAGTTGTTGCAGTAAGTATTGGCGAAGAGAAAGCTCAAGAAACAGTTCGTAAAGCTTTAGCGGTAGGGGCAGATAGAGGAATACTTGTTAAGACAGATGGTGTCATTGAACCGCTCGCTGTTTCAAAGTTGTTACAGAAAATTGTTGAAAAAGAAAAACCAGATTTAGTTTTTATGGGTAAACAAGCAATTGATGATGATTGTAATCAAACAGGTCAAATGTTAAGTGCACTTTTAAATTGGCCCCAAGCAACTTTTGCATCAAAAATTGAAATTAAAGATGGTAAATTAGAAGTTACTAGAGAAATAGATGAAGGTTTAGAGACAATTGAAATTAATGTTCCGGCAATAGTAACTTGTGACTTAAGATTAAATGAACCAAGGTACGCTTCATTACCAAATATAATGAAAGCAAAGAAAAAACCTATAGAACAATTAAATGCGTCAGATTTAGGAGTAGATATAACTCCAAGAATCGAGCAAGTTAAAGTTGAAGAACCACCGAAGAGAAAAGCTGGAATAAAAGTATCAAGTGTTGCTGAGTTGGTTCAAAAATTAAAAAATGAAGCTAAGGTAATATAATGTCAGTTTTATTAATTGCAGAACATAATAACAAAGAGTTAAAGCCATTTACGCTTAATGCATGTACAGCAGCTTCTCAAATTGATAATGATGTTCATGCAGTAATTATTGGACATAATTGTGATGAAGCTTCAAAAGCGCTTTCAGAATTGCCATTAATCAAAAAGGTTATTCAAGTCGAAGCTACTCACTATGAAAATTTTGTTGCTGAAAATTTTGCTCCAGTAATTGTAAAATTAGCCGAAAACTATTCACATATTATTAGTTCAGCTAATACTTTTGGCAAAAATTTAATGCCAAGAATTGCTGCTGCTTTAGATACATCGCAAATAAGTGATATTATTAAAGTTATTGCGCCTGATACCTTTTTAAGACCAATTTATGCAGGAAACGCTTTTGCAACTGTTAAAAGTAAAGATGCAAAAAAATGTGTAACAATCAGACCCACATCTTTTGATCCGAGTGAAAGCTCAGGTGGATCTGCCCCTATAGAAAAAGCAGATCCTGGTGAAGAATTTGCAAAAACAAAATTTATTAAAAGAGAAGAAGTTAAATCAGATAGACCTGAACTTGGCACCGCGAGAGTTGTTGTTTCTGGTGGAAGAGGAATGCAGAGTGGAGATAATTTTAAATTAATTACTTCATTAGCTGATAAATTAAATGCAGCTATTGGAGCTTCCAGAGCAGCGGTTGATGCAGGATATATAAGTAATGATCATCAAGTTGGTCAAACTGGAAAAGTTGTTGTTCCTGATTTATATATCGCTGTTGGTATCTCAGGTGCTATTCAACACTTAGCTGGCATGAAAGAAAGTAAAGTAATCGTGGCAATCAATAAAGATGGTGAAGCACCAATTTTTAGTGTCGCAGATTATGGACTTGAAGCTGATCTTTTTGAAGCAGTTCCTCAGTTCTTAGAGGAATTGAACAAATTAAACACTATACAAAAATAATATAATCTGTAAAAAATCGATTATGTCCAGAGAGACAATGGAATATGATGTAGTTATTGTAGGTGGGGGTCCATCAGGACTGGCCACAGCTATTAGATTAAAACAACTAAATTCAGAATTAAACATTTGTTTGTTAGAGAAAGCATCTGAAATAGGTGCACATATCTTAAGTGGAAACGTTTTTGAAACAAGAGCTTTAGATGAACTAATTCCTGGTTGGAAAGAACTAGATACACCCATCAAAACTAAAGTCACTAAAGAAAAGTTTTTATTTTTAGGAAAGAATAAGTCATTAAGCTGGCCAACCTGGTTACTTCCAGCAGTTCAAAAAAATCATAAAAATTATATTATTAGCCTTGCAAACTTATGCCGATGGCTTGCCGAACAAGCTGAAGCACTTGGTGTTGAAATTTTTCCAGGATTTCCTGCGAGTGAAGTATTATATAATGATGATGGCTCTGTAAGAGGAGTTGCAACTCAAGATATGGGTTTAGATAAAGAAGGAAACAAAAAAGATAGTTATGAGCCTGGTATTGATCTTGTTGGCAAAGTAACTGTTTTTGCAGAAGGTTGCAGAGGTCATTTAGGTAAACAATTAATTAGTAAGTTTGAATTAGATAAAGGAAAAGATCCACAACAATACGGAATTGGTTTTAAAGAAATTTGGGAAATAGATGAAAAAAATCATGAGGAAGGCATGGTCATGCATACTGCTGGTTGGCCATTAGATAAAAACACTTATGGTGGAAGTTTTATTTATCATGCTGAGAATAAACAAGTTTTTTTAGGCTATGTCATTGGACTAGATTATAAAAATCCTTACCTATCTCCTTTTGATGAATTTCAAAGATTTAAAACTCATCCAGCGATCAGAAAAATTATTGAGGGAGGAAAAAGAATTTCTTATGGAGCACGAGCTCTAATTGAAGGTGGTTTTCAAAGTTTACCAAAAATGTTCATGCCTGGAGCATTACTTGTTGGATGTGATGCGGGCACACTTAATATGCCTAAAATAAAAGGTTCGCACACAGCTATGAAAAGTGGAATGATAGCTGCTGAAACCATTGATGAGCATTTTAAATTAAAAAAAGATTTATCAATTTTTGAGGAAAAGTTTAAAAATAGCTGGGTTTATGACGAACTTTATAAGGCTAGAAATGTTAAACCAAGTTTTAGCTGGGGTCTTATTTTAGGTATTATTTTTACAGGAATAGATCAAATTTTATTCAGAGGTAGAATGCCTTTTACCCTCAAACATAAGCATGCTGATCACGAGACACTTAAGCCAGCAAATGAAATGTCTAAAATTGAATATCCAAAACCAGATAATATCATCACTTTTGATAAAACAAGCTCGGTATATTTAACGGGGACAAATCATGCTGATAATCAACCAGTGCATTTGAAATTGAAAGATCCAAATTTGCCAATTAGTTATACGTTAGAAAAATTTGATGAACCTGCTCAAAGATATTGTCCAGTTGGAGTTTATGAAGTTCAAAATGAAAACAATGTCCAAAAGTTTGTGATTAACTCACAAAATTGTATTCATTGTAAAACTTGTGATATTAAAGAGCCATCACAAAATATTACTTGGGTCACCCCGGAAGGTGGTGGTGGGCCTAAGTATGGTAACATGTAATTAAGATAGATCTATTGCGAATTTCTTTAAAGTTTCGATTGGTAAAATTTTAAGTGTGTTTTCGTGAGTACTCTTTAAAAATATTGGACAACCTTTACCAGCTTCTACTGCACGTGCATACCAAGTAGCACAAACGCACCATCCATCGCCATCTTTTAAACCAGGAAATCCAAATTCAGGGTGTGGGGTAATCAAATCATTCCCAGCTTCTTTGCACCATTCTAAAAATTCTGTTGTAACTTTTGCACACACTGTATGTAAACCATGGTCATTTTCATCAGTATTACAACAGCCATCTCGATACCAACCAGTTAAAGGATCTAGAGAGCACTCCTCTAACTTTTCCCCAAGAACATTTTTTTGAATTTTATCCATAGAATACATTAAATGTTTTTTTATCAACATCTAAATTAAATGAAAATGATCTTCTCTCACCTTCTCTCTTAAAAGGGTAAGCAGTGTGCATTAAATAATTTGGAAATATAATCATATCACCAACTTTAGGATTATGATTATGTAAACTATTACTTAAAAAAGATTTTGAACCATGTATAAAATCTATTGTTCCATTTGTTTTAAGTCTTTTTTTACCTTTAGTAATATTTTTTGGTATCTTTAAATACCCAACTCCTGAGATATTACCATTATGAAAATGAACAGGGTTATATTCATTCTTATATTGTCTTACTACCCAAAAACTTTTTAAATTCATGTTCTTTACGTTCTTGTTGGTACACTTTTTAATATATTTTTTCACATTCAATTTAATGAATTTTAGAATATGTTTATTTACAAATTTATTTGATAACTTAATCTCTTGCTTTACTTGACCAACAAGTTCTTTAGAATAATCACTTTTTTTAGATCTAGTTCTGTTATTTACGATTAAATCAACTTCTTTATTTATCTTATTAATTATTTTTTTTGGAATTTTAGTTATAGCAATCTTAGGACCAAAAGGATTAAAGATTCTCATAGTGAAATTAAATTTTAGTTGGATTAGGTTGGCCCTTATAAACTTTTTTAGGGTCAAATTTTTTTTCTTTTTCAGTAAATTTCATCTCTAACTCTCGTCCATTTTTAATTGGTCCAAGTGGAATAGATCTATAAAAACAAGATCGATAACCAACATGACAGCTAGCTCCATCACCGATATCAACTGTTAACCAAATAGAATCTTGGTCATCATCAATTTTGATTTCTGTTACTTTTTGAACAAAACCACTTGTTTTACCTTTATGCCAGATAGCTTTTCTTGATCTGCTGTAATAATGAGCTTCTTTTGTTTCGATAGTTTTTTTTAATGCTTCAACATTCATAAAACCATGCATTAAAATTTCCTTTGTTTGAAAGCACATTGTAATAACAGGTATTAATCCATCATTATCAAATTTAGGCGAAAGAAGATTTCCCTCCTCAATTTCCAGCACATTTTCTCTTTTTTTGAACATATTCGGTGATTATGTAGCATAAATATAGATATATTAAATATTTTAAAAATGAGTATTTATATGTATAAAACCCACCATGAAATTAGTTAAAGATATAGATAATAATCAAAATTCTAAAAAAATTTCTGACAAGGAAGCTGAAGAAGCTTTTAAAACTATCTTATCTTGGATGGGCGAAGATCCAAGTAGAGAAGGATTACTAGAAACTCCAAAAAGGGTGGTTAAAGCATTTAAGGAATATTTCAAAGGCTATAAAGAGGATCCAATTCAAGTTTTAGATAAAACTTTTGGAGACGTCGATGGCTATGATGACATGGTTATTCAAAAAAATATTTCTGTTCAAAGTCATTGTGAACACCATATGGCACCAATTATAGGTAAAGCACATGTAGCTTATATCCCCAATGAAAGAGTTGTTGGATTAAGTAAATTAGCCAGAGTTGTTGAGGTTTTCTCAAAAAGGTTACAAACTCAGGAAAGATTAACTATGCAAATTGCGAATACACTAATGGAGTCATTAGATGCCAAAGGAGTGGCAGTTACTATAGATTCAACGCATCAATGTATGACAATGAGAGGAATTAAAAAAGAGCAAGCAACAACAGTTACAAATTATTATTTAGGTCAATTCAAAGAAGATCTAAGTTTTCAAAATAGATATTTAAGGTTAATTAGCAATTCAAAAGATTAAAAGTGTCTGATCAATTTAAAGCTTTAGTTTTAAATCAAGAAGGCGAAAATTTTTCAAGAGTTATAAAATCAATAGACAAAAAATTCCTTAAAGACGGAGATGTAAAAGTAAAAGTCCATTACTCATGTTTAAATTATAAAGATGCGTTGATTTTAAAAAATGGTGCAAGATTAGTAAAAGAATTTCCACATATTCCTGGTATAGATTTTTCTGGAGTAGTTGAGGAGAGCAGTCATAAAAATTTCAAATCAGGTGATGAAATTATTTTAACAGGTTGGAGAGTTGGTGAAATTTATTTTGGAGGATATTCACAATACGCAAATGTAAATGGAGATTTTTTAGTAAAAAAACCAAAAAATCTTAATTTAAGACAATCAATGATTTTAGGAACAGCAGGACTTACTGCATTAATGTGTTCTTTTACAGCGAAAGCTACGAGGGAGGAACTTTTACTTGGAGAAAAAGTTGAAAATGTAATAGTAAGTGGCGCCTCAGGTGGTGTAGGAAGTATGGCAGTAATGATGTTAAGTAAACTTGGTTGTAATGTAACAGCTATAACTGGAAAAGATAGTAATACAGATTATTTAAAATCTTTAGGTGCAAAAAGTGTTATAAATACAAGCGAAATGACAAAAGACGCGAGACCTCTTGATAAAGGACTGTGGGATGGTGCTGTTGATACTGTTGGTGGGAAAGTATTAGAAAATATTCTCGCTCAAACGAAAGATGGTGGTATTGTTTCGGCTTGTGGCAATGCAGCAGATATTAAGATAAATACAACTGTAATGCCATTTATTATTAGAGGTGTTAAATTATGGGGTATAAATTCTGTGACTGCTTCTATTAAAAGAAGACAATTTTTGTGGAATGAAGCAGGAAAACTTTTAGACTTTGGAATTATTGAAAAATCAATAAAAGAAATATCATTAGATGAAGTAATCAACATATATCCAAAAATGCTTAAGGGTGAAACTTCAGGGAGGTATCTGATTAACTTAAATAAATAATGGACTGGGACAAATTAAAAATATTTCATGCAGTTGCGGAGGCGGGAAGTTTTACTAGCGCTACAGTAAATTTAAATTTAAGTCAATCAGCAATTAGTAGACAAATCCAATCTTTAGAACAAGATTTGAAAGTTCAATTATTTGAACGTCATGCAAGAGGTTTAACTCTTACAGAAAACGGTGAATATGTGTTTAAAACTGCCCATGAAGTTATAAGCAAATTAAAAGAAGTTGAAACATCATTAGGTGATCAAAAAAATAAACCCTCTGGAAAACTGACAATTACCACTGTAAGAAGCTTTGGTACTCACTGGCTAACTCCTAGAATTCAAGAATTTATGAGACTAAACCCTGAGATTGAAATTGAACTTGTTTTTGACGATAAAGAATTAGACTTAAGCACAAGACAAGCTGATATTGGTATTTTTATGAGAAGACCTAAGCAATTAAATTATATTCAAAAAAAATTGGTCGATATAAAATATTACATTTATGGATCTAATCGATATCTAGAAAAAAATGGTATGCCAAAAACAATAGGTGATTTAAATAAACATAAATTTATATCTTTTGGTAAAGGAGCTCCTTCACCAGTATACAATCCAGACTGGGCTTTGAAACTTGGTATGCATGATGGAAAAAAAAGGAAGTCTATAATGAAAGTTAATAGTGTAATGGGACTTCTCCTAGCCGTTGAGTCAGGAGTTGGTTTAGCAGCATTACCAGAATATTTAGTTTATAATTCAAACAATTTGATTAAAGTATTACCTAAATCTGAGGGGCCTATAACTGAGGCTCATTTCGTTTATCCCCAGTCTCTTAAAAATACTGCAAGAGTACAGGCTTTCAGGAATTTTTTATTCAGTAAAATAGGTGATTGGAAATCTTAAATTTTAAAAAAAATAACAATTTCAATTATTTAAGATTACCTGCGACATAATTGAGATTGATAATCATTATCAATGAGAATAGTTATCATTCACATTTAATAATAACAAAACTAGGAGATAAATGAAAAAAATATCAATTTTTGCATTAATTGCATCTCTATTTGTGTCAGCTTTTGCTGTTGCAGATGAGGTAAATGTTTTTAATGCTCGACACTATAAAGCAGATGCTGAGCTTTATTCTAAGTTTACAAATATGACTGGTATTAAAGTTAATTTGATAAATGGAAAATCAGGTGCTTTAGAGAAAAGAATCATTAGTGAAGGTGCAGATTCTTCGGCTGATTTATACATCACAGCAGATGCAGGAAGATGTGGTGCAATGGATGCTAAAGGTACGCTTCAAGGTGGTTTAACATCTGCTGCTATTAAAGATGCTGTTCCAAAAAGCTTTAGAACAAATAAGTGGGTTGGAATCGCAAAAAGAGCAAGAATAATTTATTACTCACCAGAAAGAGTTACTGGTGCTGAGTTATCTGGAATGACTTATGAAGGTCTAGCTGATCCTAAATGGAAAGGTAGATTAGTAATAAGAAAATCTAGCAATATTTATAATAAATCTCTTGTAGCGTCTTTAATTAAAAATAATGGAAAAGCTGCAACAGCAGCATGGGCCGAAGGAGTTGTTGCAAACATGGCAAGAACACCAACAGGTAATGATAGAGCTCAAATAATGGCAGTAGCAGCTGGTGAAGCTGACATTGCTGTAGCTAATACTTACTATTTAGCTTTAATGTTATCTGGAAAAAAAGGTGCAGAGCAACAGGAAGCTGCAAAAAAAGTAAAAGCTTTCTTTCCTAATCAAAATGATAGAGGAACGCACATGAATGTTAGTTGTGCTGCTTTAATAAAAGGTGCACCTAATAAAGCTAACGCTGTTAAACTTGTAGAGTTTTTATTAACTCCAGAGTCTCAAGAGCATTTTACAAATAATACTTTTGAGTTTCCAATGATTGATGGTGTTTCACCAAGTCCATTAGTAGTCAATAATTTAGGATTAGATTTCAAACAAGATATGAAAACTAAACTAGCTTCTTATGGAAAAAATCAAGCTGCTGCTGTAGAGGTAATGACAGCCGCTGGTTGGAAGTAACAAATGGAAGAAAAAAAGAAATTTATTTCTGAAGTTGATTTAAATAAATCTTCCAAAGCATGTTCCCCATGTAGTTTGGAGTGTGAAAAAATCAACAAAAGAGTAAATAACAGAAAGCTTTCAGAAATTAAAACTGAGGAGGTTCCGCATATCCTTAAAGTATTTGATTTTTGATTTTTCTGGAGTTCATGCGCCTTAGATAAGTTGTCTCCTTACTAAGGCCATGAACATTATACTTCATGTTTATAAGGCGGATTATAAATTATGAGAATTAATTTTTGGTTTATTTCCTCACTATTTGTATCTCTAATAATAATTGTTCCTATACTTACAGTTTTTTCAAGTTTTTTTGAAAATACGACTAATTATTTTGAAATCCTAAAAAATACATTTCTTTTCGAGTACACCATAAATTCTATATGTCTATTAGTAAGTGTATTATTTTTAACATTCATTATTGGAACAGGCTCAGCCTATTTGGTATCTTTTTATGAATTTCCTTTAAGTAATTTTTTCAAATGGGCTCTGATTTTATCATTTGCTGTTCCACCATATATTTATGCTTATTCCCTTACAGCTTTTTTTGAGAATTATGGTACTGCTTACACAATTTTAAAGAATTTATTTGGAGAAGCTAACTATAATTCACATATTCCAAAGTTTGACGGTATGTTAGGAAGTATATTATCGATTTCTTTCTCGTTATTTGGATATGTTTATATTCTTACTAGAGCATCTTTTTTATACCAGTCCCAACAATTAATAGACCTTGGAAAAAATCTAGGATTTAGTAGTTTTAAATCATTTTACTCAATAATTCTCCCATCAGCCAGACCTGCGATTGTAGCTGGATTATCTTTAGTTGCCATGGAGACTTTAGCTGAATTTGGAGCAGTTGATTTCTTTTCAATCAATACTTTAACAACTGGAATTTATAATTCTTGGATAGCATTTGATGATTTAGCTTTCGCAAATCAATTATCATTTTTCTTATTATTATTTATATTTGCACTATTTATAATAGAGAATTTATCGAGAAAAAAAGCTAAATACCATTTTAATTCTCGAGGTGGATTTAAAAGAAAAGAAAAATTTAAATTAAGTAAATCTAAGGCTTTATTAGCTTTTATTTTTTGTTTTTTGGTCTTCTTTTTTAGTTTTTTATTCCCTCTTAGTCAAATGTTATACTGGACTATAAAATTTCCTGAAAACTTATTTGATTTAGATATTGTCAATCTTTTATTAAATACAATTTATCTAGTTTTTTTATCAAGTATAATTTTAATACTTTTTTCCTTAATTTCAAATTATGGAAATAGAGTTTCAAATAATAAAATTTTAAATTTATTATCAACTCTATCTATTTCAGGATATGCTATTCCAGGCGTTATATTGGCTGTAGCCTTTATTACTTTTATTGCATGGTTTGATGAAACTATAATAAAAACCCTTGGCTTTCTTTCAATTAAAAAGATATTTTTTGGCTCTATACTGGGTCTAGTGTTAGTTTATTTCATAAGATTTTATTCTTTAGCCTTTAACGGAATTAAGTCAGGATATGAAAAAATAAATATCAATGTTGATGAAAGTGCGTATTTACTTGGATATTCAAAAAGAAAAACTTTTATGAATATTCATATTCCTTTTTTGCGAAACTCACTTTTATTTGTAGGTATTTTGATTTCTTTGGAAATTATCAGGGAATTACCTATCACTCTTATTTTAAGACCCTTTAATTTTGAGACATTTGCAACAACTGCTTATATCTCTGCTTCTGAGGATTTATTAGAAGCAGCTGCTGTTCCGTCATTGTTTTTGATTTTAATTGCTGCATTTTTTATTATGATAACATCAAAATATATTTTAAGAGATAATAATGAGTAAAAATTTTTTTGAAATTAAAGATGTTACTTTTGCTATAGGTGGAAAGAATAAAGTAAATGACGTAAATATTTCTATTAAAAACGAAGGAGACACCATATGTATTCTTGGACCTTCTGGCATTGGAAAAACGACGATGTTAAGAACAATAGCAGGTCTTGAAAAAATAAATAAAGGTGAAATTATTTTAAAAGATAAAGTTATTTCATCTGATAAAATTCATATTGAACCGGAAAAAAGAAATATAGCTTTATCTTTTCAAGAAAATTCTTTATTTCCTCATTATTCAGTAGATAAGAATATTCACCTTGGTATTAGAAAAAATTCTTCTACAGATAAAAATATAAATTCTAAAGAGATAATAAAGATCTTAAATATTGAGGATATTTTAAGTAAATATCCGCACCAAATCAGTGCCGGTGAAGCACAAAGAGCATCTCTAGCTAGATCTCTTATTTCACAACCAGACCTTTTATTACTTGATGAGCCTCTATCAAATGTAGATCAAAGTTTTAAGGAAGATATTCAGGTAGCTTTAAAACAATTGTTAAATAAAAATAAAATTACAACAATTGTAGTTACCCATGACTCATATGAGGCTTTTTATCTTGGTAGCAAATGTGCACTTGTTTTAGATAATGAAGTAAAGCAATTTGATGATCCATATAATGTTTACCATTTTCCAAATTCAGTTGAGGTTGTCAATTTTCTCAACAGGGGGATATTATTACCTGCGAAAGTTACAGGTGGAAATTCTCTAGAAAACGACGATCTAGGTATTATTAAGGGTAAATTTATTAAGCATTACCCAACAGGTTCTAATGTAAAATTACTACTTCAGCCAGAAGATCTAGAACATGACGATGATAGTAATTTAAAGTTAGAGGTGGTGGACAGAAAATTTAGAGGAACAAACTTCATTTATACATTAAAAACGCCAAGTAATAGGTTGATACCAGTTGCGGTTCACAGTCATCATTGGGAGCAACACGAAGTTAATGAAAAATTTGGCATAAAAAGACCAATAGAGCTTGAACATATAGTTTGCTTTTAATAGAAATAAATCTTCAATTAAATGACTAATTATAAAGTTTTTTTAAAAGGAATTGTTGATGTAAGTCCGTTAATGATACCAGTAGTTCCATTTGGTTTAATCTTTGGTGTCTTAGCAATCGATATTGGATTTAGTCCTGTAGAGACAATGGCGATGTCTTTAATAGTTTTTGGTGGTGCATCACAAATAGTTCTTTTACAATTATTTTCAGGTGGTGCTTCATCACTTGTAATTATAAGCTCTGTAGGGGCCGTCAATTCTCGTCATCTACTTTATGGTGCTGTAGTCTCAGAGCATTTATCGGATCTTAAACTAGTTTGGAAAATTATTATTTCCTATTTTTTAATTGATCAGGCATTTGCAATATCAAATGATTACTTAAAAAAAAATAAAGATAGTAATAGATATTTTCATTTAGTTGGTGGTGGTGCTACCTGTTGGGTAATTTGGCAGTCGACTACCTTATTAGGAATTATATTGGGAGCGGCAATTCCAGAAAAATTAGGATTAAGTTTTGCTGTTCCTCTTACATTTCTGGCTTTATTAGTTAATGACTTTAGAAAATTTATAAATGTGATTGTAATAATAATTTCAGGTTTAGTAGCTACACTAGGTTACAATTATATTCCTTTCAAAGCATATGTAATAGTGGCTGCTTTAGCAGGATTAATTACAGCAATGATACTAACTACAAAAATGAAAAAAAATGAGTAATTGGGCATTAATTTTATATTGTGGGTTAATAACTTATTTAACAAGATTTTCTATGATCGCTTTAATTAAAAAGGAGATGTTTAATGATAGAATTAGAGAGGTACTATCCTTTGTACCTTCAGCAATATTTCCAGCAATAATTTTTCCTGCAATTTTCATTAATGATAAAGGCTTATTTGAAATAGATGATAACCCTAAGATATTAGCAGCAATAATTGCAATGATTATTGGTATTTTCTCTAGAAGTATAATTGCGACAATATTTTCAGGATTAGCTTCTTATTGGTTTTTAATATTTGTAGTATAAGATTTTATGAAAAAATTATTAGTAACTATATTTTGTATTTTTGCATTTAGTGCAAATGCTTTAGAGAAGAAAACAACTTTTGATAAAGATTTATTCAACAAAGCTCAATCAGAAGGTAAAGTAGTTGTAATAAATTCTTGGATTAAATATTGTACTTCTTGTGCTAGCCAGATGAAAGCCCTAAACAAATTAAAAGATGAATTTAAAAATGTTGAATACTTCTCATTTGAAGTAACGAATAGAGATATTGCTGACTTTCTTAAAGTTCAGTACCAAACTACTTTATTAATATTTAAAGATAATAAAGAAGTTCATAGAAGTATTGGAGTAACTAAAAAAGACAAAATTTACGAAGTAATAAAATCTTCAATTTAAATTAAGCGCCTAACTTAATATTTTTAGAAATATTAGTATCTATCTCAACTGGCTTTTTTAAATTTAAGTTACTCATAATATCGATGTATTCGTCAACACTACTGACTTGTAGCCTTGGGTTAAACTTTTTCTCTTTTCCAATTGTGCTAACTTTTTCACCTTTATAATCGTGAGCAGGATATAATAGTGTATCCTCTGGTAACTTTAACAGCTTATTAAATATTGAATTATAAGCATCCTTTGCATTACCATTTTGAAAATCTGTTCTACCAGTTCCGTTAATTAACAAAGTGTCTCCAGAAAAAAGATAATTGTCCATGAGAAAACTATAACTATCAGAAGTATGCCCAGGAGTGTACATGGCTCTTATTTTTAGATTATCTAAATTTATATATTCATCATCTTTTACTTTTATTTCGACAGTCTCAGCTGGAGTATGTTCACCCATGATTGTAGAACACTGAGTTATATCTTTTAACTTTGCTGCTGCTGTTACATGATCAGCGTGAATATGAGTATCTATTACTTTTACTAATTTTAAATCAAGTTCACTTAATAATTTTATGTAACTATCAACATTTTCTAAAACAGGATCAATAATAAGAGCTTCTCTTCCTTTAGATGAGGCAATTAAGTAAGTGTAAGTGCTAGATTTTTGATCAAAAACTTGTTTAAAAATCATAACTAAATATTATCATATATATATGGAAACCACTACATTTGACTGGTCATGTAAAAACACATGGAATCAAAGTGCAAAAAATACTGCTTGGTGTTTATTAGGTTGTGCAATTGGTGACTTTGGAACTATTTTATTTTTTCAATTAACTAAAATACCTTTTGCTGTGTTTGCGATAATGACTTTAGCAATCGTAAATGGACTTATTACAAGTATAATTCTTGAAACAATTATTCTCATAAGGCAAAAGTTTTCTTTTAGGAATGCACTTAAAACTGCAATGGGTATGAGTTTTATATCAATGATCAGTATGGAAATAGCAATGAATTTGACTGATTATTTTTTAACTGGTGGTGCAATCTTAACATGGTGGGTAATACCGATTATGCTATTAGTTGGTTTTTTAACTCCTTGGCCTTACAATTATTGGCGATTAAAAAAATTTAATATTGCGTGTCATTAAAGAATTGGGATAACAAAACTTGGCTTTCCTCAACAGACTATATCAAGGCTTTTAATAACTTTTTAATAAGACAGATCAAATTAGATAAGAATTCTAGTATTTTAGATATTGGTTGTGGTAGGGGTAAAATAATTGGCAATTTATCCTCAAAACTAAGATTAAACAAAATGCCATTAGGCATAGACATCGAAAAACATAAAGATAGAGATAAAAGAATAGTTTTTACTAAGTTAGACGCATTAAAATTTCTTAAAAACAATAAAAAAGAGTTTGATTTAATATTATTAAAACAAACTATTCATTTTTTTGAATATAAAGAAATCAAAAAATTGATATTCCTTTGTATGAAAAGTCTTAAGAATAAAGGGAAACTAATAATATTTACACTGGAAACTAAAAGAAATGAGATACCAGCTTTTTCATTAATGAAAGATAGATTGAAAAAATCCCTTAGAAGAGATCAAAAAATTATTGAATTTTTATCAAATTCTTATCCGGGGAATATTAAAAAAAAATTTTCCTATAAAGTTAAAATATCAAAGAAAAAATACATAAAAATGATTAAAGACCGATATATTTCAACATTATTAAATTTTCGACAAAGTGAAATTTTAGAAGGCATAGAAGAAATTAGAAAAAAATATAAAGAAAAAATCTATTTTAATGACAAATTAATTTGCCTTATTTTAAAGAAATAATTTTTTATTTCTTAAGGGTTCGCTCTTTCGTTCTTCAACCAAAAGAGCTCCCTTAAGTCGCCTTTTTGGCATTTAAGTCCGAATGGACTTTAAGTTTTTTGTTTTTGTTTTTATGAAATTTAAAGCTACCCAGCTAAGTGTCAGGTGGCATTTGATTCATTAAAACTACCTCCTTAATTAGAAGATAAATTTCAACAAGGTTGTATTCAAGAAATATATTTAATTAATTTATAAATAAATATCTTGAATACAACCTAACAATTTATTATTCTTCGCACATCTTAAAAAAAACTTCACTTAAAAATAGAAAATTAAAAATTGCTTTGAGATTTAATATCTATATTGTTTCATTATGAAATATGTAAAAGGATTAATTAACTTACTTGTAAGCTTAATAGTTTCTACGATTATTATTTACGCTATAAATATTGCTGCAGGCTTTGCTGGAGCTGATTACACATTTAGTCATGGGGAAACATTTGTAATTTGGATACTAATGGCAATATTAGTCAATAATTGTTTTAACAAATAATCTATATATTGAATTTTCTTTTCAAATGTTTGAGTTTTCCCTCGGTACTATCATAATCTATATAACATCCTTGTAAAAAACGATCGCCATCATTTGCATTGAATTCTGTTCTTCCATGAAGAAGTCTATGATTGTCCATCATAAGCAGATCTCCAGGTCGTAATTTAAACTCAATTCTGAATTTCTCTGAGTTGTACATATCTGAAATCTTATTCCTTGCAGAATAATATAATTCTAACTTTTCTTTTTCCATTAATGGAACAAAGTCCAGTCTAGGACTAAATCTTACTTGTTTTAATCTATTATTTTCGTCAAGCTGGATCATCTCAGCCCAATCTTCTAGAACAACATTTTCATCAACAAACTGAAATCTAACTTTAATCTCAGTTAAAATTTTGTAAAAATCTGGATGTTCTTTTTTTAGAGCTTCAGTTACTGCAAGACCATCCACAAGTGTTGATAAACCACCTTCTACCTCATTTTGAATACAATGAAGTAATTGTATACATGGAACTGGTTTTCTATAAGGATTATCAGTGTGAGGCGCTAAAGGTAAAGAGGTATAGGCAAGATCATTTGGGTTAGGTTTTGATTTTACATTAAAAAACTCACCAAAATTTGTTCTACGAATACTTCCTATTGAATTAGCAAAATTTACAATAAAATTGTTTTCTATTGGAACATTTTCGAAAATTACAAATCCATACTTATAAAAATCTAGTAATGACTCGTACATTACTTTTTCTTCAAAAAAGTTTTTACTAAAATTAAATCTATTCTTATTTTGAAAACTTGAGTCCCAACTTATCTTGTTAAAGTGATATAATTCATTATCTTTCTCAAATTCTTTTAATATATTTTCTATTACAAGTTTAGCATGAGCCCCATCTTTAAAACTAACCTCAAGAAATTTATCTGAAATGTTAATTTTTGAAATTTCAGGAGTTTTTTTAAGCATAGTGGGGTCAAATAATCTTTGTTGAGTTTTTTGATCCAAAAATTCTTCGCTATTTACTCTCTCTCTAAGCCAGAATGGATGTATTTCTTTTTTTGAACCTTGTTTTTCAAAAAATACTTTATTATTTGATAATTCAATTTTCATATAATTATCATAGGATTATTTAAAATTTTGCTTTAATCAATAGAAATTAAATAGTAATAGTCGCATGTGTTTAAATTAAATTCTTCAGATTTTAAAAGGTATTCTAAGTTTGTTAATAACTTAGCGAAGAAACTTACTCAATTTTATTACTCTAAACTAAACAAAACATTCAAAATTTCAAATAAACTTCAAGGAAGAGGATATGACCCAGTTACATCCTCAGACAAGGCATTTGAAAAATTAATTAGAAAAGAAATTAATAAAAAATTTCCTAGCCATCAGATTATAGGTGAAGAATTCGGTTCGAAAAAAACAAAGAGTGATTTTACCTGGGTAATAGATCCAATAGATGGAACTAGATCATATGTAATAGGTAATCCAACCTGGAGTAATTTAGTTTCTTTAAATTACAAAGGCAATCCAGTTATTGGATTAGCAAATTACCCAGTACTTAAAAAATATTATTTTAATGTCTCAGATAAAGCTGCCTATGTTGTTGATCAAGGAAAAAAAAGAAAAATAAAAGTAAATAATAAAATTTTATTTAAGAATATAAAAATGTCTGCAGCTTTTCATGGAATGCTTTCTTTAAATAAACAAAAAAAAATACCTCAAATTTTAAAGTTAATGCAATTTCCATGCGCAGATGCTTTAAGTTATTCTCACTTAGCAGAAGGTAAAGTGGATGTTGTAATTCAATGTGGAAATAAAATTTGGGATATTCATCCTTTGATACCAATAATTAAAGCAGCTGGCGGGGTTGTAAGTACTTGGAAAAATAATGATGCAATCAAAGCTGGCAATATAATTGCCTCAGCAAATAAAAGTATTCATAATAAAATTCTTAAAATGATTAAACCAGTAACTAAGTAGTTTTTCCGTAGGTATTTAATAAAATTACACCAATTATAATTAAAGCAATTCCGATGATGCCATAGATATTTGGCATTTGATTATATTTAATTATACCAAAAACAGCGATAGCAGTAATCGTTAGTCCACCATAAGTAGCATAAGTAAAACCAACAGGAATTACAGACATTGCCTTAGATAAAGAGTACATACAAACACACATAAAAACCAAACATGCAATTGTAGGATTTAATTTTGTAAATCCGTCAGAAATTTTAGCAAAACTATTTGCACTAATTCCAGTCAAAATTCCCAATGTTAAAAAAATATATCCTGAAAAAATACTCATTATTTAAGATTATGATTATTTAGTAATTTTATCTACAAACTTTTTTGCAACTGGACCAACTAATAATGCTGCTGTTATAGCGATAGGGAGTCCAACCACCCAAGCCTTTAAGAATCTATTTAAATATCCCTTATCAAATCCAGTATTTACAAAAGTAATAATTAAAGTCATAAGCAGGCTCATTCCAAAGCCCATTACTAAAATAAATAAAAGATTAGAGTATTTTTTGGGAAACATTATTTTTTTGACCAATTAATTGCGTCTTCCATTCTATCATCTCCCCAAAATATTTCATCTTTGACAACAAAGGATGGACTACCAAAAATTTTATTTTTTCTAGCAGAATCAGTATTTGAATTATAATTTTCTATTATTTCTTTTGAATTAGCTTGAGCAATAATTTCATCCTTGTCTAAATTTAACTCTTTGCAGACTTCACCTAAATTAGGATCTATTGCTGGTTCTTTACCTTCTTGAAACCATTTTTTATATGAAAGCCTTACGTATTCTATACCCCATTCTTTGTTTAGGCCGAGTATTGCAATTTGATTTGCTAAATCAAATTCTGATAATGGATAGGGGACAGGTGTTTTAGCAAAAAAACCATATCCCTCAGCTCTTCTCTCAATATCCCTCCACATATAATTAACTTTATTTAATTTATCTTTAGGAAAAGGAATATTATTCATTTCCTTCATAATTGCTCTTACACTAAAAGGTTTCCAATTAAACTTAACTTGATTTTTCTTTTCAACTTCAAGAATTCTAGTTACAGATAAATAAGTGTATGTACTTCCTATAGAGAAAAAAAAATCAATATTAACCATTTACTTGAGGTTAATTTGCCCAACCATTCCAACTTCATAATGCCCAGGCATATTACATGCCATCTCTAAAGAAATGTTCTTAGAAAATTTCCAAATTATTTCCCCAGTTTCATTGGGCTCAAGTAAAACACTATTTGCATGTGAATGACCCATACTATGGTCTTTCTTAGACATCTCTTTCATTTTTTTTCGATCAATCTTATCAGCTAAAAGTATTTCATTCTCTACTAGTTTCATCATTTCTGGTCGATGTTTAACGTGCATTTCTTTAGTGCCAATATTATACTCATGAACAAGATTACCCAAGTTTTTTACAATAAACTTTATTGTTTCACCTTTTTTTACATCGATGTTTTCTGGATAATAATAATTATCATGCATTTCGATTTCTATTACTCTATCAACTTTGTTTGGATCCCCTTTTTCACCAATCATATTCATTGAAGCTGAATAAGCTTTTGTAGACAGAATAGATACAAAAATACTTATTAAAAAAATTCTCATCATTATGATATCTTTGTTGCGCCTGTTTCGAGACTTATAATTTTACCATCTTTATATTTGTAAACTGCCATTACCGCTTCAACATTTCCGTCATTAAATGTTACAAACGAATGATGAACGCCGATTTCATCATTTTCATAAATAACCCTTGATTTATCCTGATTGATGTCACCACTCATTGCCCATTTAATAACATCAGCTTTTCCTAATGAATTTCCAGATTTATGCATAATAAATTTAAAATCATCATGCAAAAGTTCATTCATTATAGCTTCATCTTTATTTTTAATAGCGCTGGTGTATTTCTCCATCATAGACATATTTACTCTCCCCACATTCCATGAAATTCATAAACAACAGCCGGTTCATTTCCAACTACCCAACCATCGTGTCCGGGCTGAATTGAATAAGCATCCCCAGCTTTATAAGTAAGTTCAGTTCCATCATTATGTTTTGCACAAACAGCTCCTGAAACAATCACGCCAAGATGTGTTGCCTGACAGCTATCACCACCAACAGAAGGCTTGATATCTTTTGACCATTTCCATCCAGGTTGTAAAGTAAGTTTCATTACTCTTTGATTTCCAACTTTGACTGCCTCAATCTTCGCATTATTAAAGTTTTCATTTACTTCATCTGCTTTATCAAAAGTTTTTACTTCTACTCCTGCCATTTTCCCTCCTTAATCGTTAAATATAACTCTCATTTCATCCTGAATAGTTCCTTCTTTAAAAACATCCTTCATCTTTTTTTGAAGTTCTATAAATTTAGGATCCGCAGACATATTTTGATCATTTTGAAATGCTTTGTCTGTAAATTGTTCACCAATAAGAGTTTCTCTCACTGTTCTAGGATTTCCACCGACTTGAAATGAAAAATAAACCTCATGATCAGGATAATGCTTCTTTCTTACTTCAGCTAGTCCTTTAGAAATTTCCATAGCTTCATTAAGTTTATTATCATAAACACCGATGGTTCTTGTATAGATTACTTTCATCCTTAGGCGTTATAATCCATTACATTGTCTTCACATTCAACAAAATTATGAGGTTCAAAGAAATCATTCATTTGACCTAATTGCTTGTTAATTGCATCAGTATCTGTTCCTTTCCACCAACAAAACATTGTTAAAGTGTCACCGGGAGTATTCCATGTCATTTGACATTTTGCATTATCCCCAGTCATTGATTTAACAATATCTTCCATTTTCATTGACCCAACCATTTCCATCATTTTTGCTTTAGCTTCTTTAGATTTAAATGTGTGAGTAACCATATAGTTTTTCATTTTTTCTCCTTTTGTTTAATAGATCCCTGACTCTGCTATTTTTTTTATTTCACTTTCAGACCCAGAAATTAGTTTATATATAAAATTATCACAGGCTTTTGTTGTCTCTTCTTCATATGGCTTGCCATAACGAACATCCACTACTTTCAATAATTCTTTATTAAGCTTATCTTCTTTCAAACCCTCTTTTACCAAATAAGAACTTAAAAATTTTTTTGCTGCAAAAGAGTGCACAATTTTTTCTAATTTAAGCTCTCCCTGTGGTATCATGCTATTTGCATAATAAATTCCAGTACATTCAACTGTTTTTGCTTTATCGTTATCATTCATACCAGCATAAGCTGCGTTACAAATTGCTATAAACATTAAAGCTGTAAAAATTTTTTTCAAAAAATTAATATAAGGTTTGAATTACTTTCTTTACTCTTTCAGCACCATTAGGGATTGAACTTTCAATAAATGAATGACATGCGTCGGTTTTTGCTTTGTCATATTTAGAGCCATAGTATTTATCTACAGCTTTATTAACACCATCATCCCACTCTTTTTCTGGTACTCCTTTTTCAAGAGCGTAGGCTTTCATTACTTTTACTGAAGCCATTGATTTCTCTTTCATGCTGTATTCGAATTGTTCACCAGATGGCAGGAAATAGTTTGCCATATAAATACCACTACATTCCCATGCTTTAGATTTATCGCTGTTACTCATTCCAGCAAATGCAATGTTATTTATAGATATAAAAAAAAGAACTATTAAAAATTTTTTCATTGAGAATTTTTAACTCTTTTAGGTGTTAAGATATATGCGATATTATAGCCAGCTAGGGACAGGTAGCTTTTTTTCTTCTAAAAAAGATTTATTAAACATCTTTGAGTTGTATTTATCAGATTTATCACAAAGGATTGTTACAATTGTTTTTCCTGGACCAAGTTCTTTTCCTAATCTTATTGCTCCAGCAATATTAATTCCACAGCTAGTTCCCAAACTTAAACCCTCGTTTTGAATTAAGTCATAAAGAATTGGGAGCGCTTCATGATCATCAATTGAATATGCATCATCAATTTTTGCATTTTCAAAATTTTTTGTGACACGACTGGATCCTATTCCTTCAGTAATAGAACCTCCTTCAGATTTTAATTCACCATTCTTTATATAATTATAGAGCGCTGATCCTTTTGGATCAGATAGAAAAATTTTTACATCTTTATTTTTCTCTTTCAGAGCATTACTTACACCTGAAATTGTTCCACCTGTGCCGGACGAACAAACAAATCCATCAACTTTTCCATCTGTTTGTTCCCAAATTTCTTTACCTGTTCCTTCATAATGGCCTTTTGCATTTGCAACATTGTCGAACTGATTAGCCCAAACAACTCCATTATTGTTTGTTGGTCTTAATTCATCTGCCAAACGTCCAGCAATTTTTACAAAATTATTTTCATCTTTATAAGGTTTAGCTGGAACTAATTTTAATTCTGCACCCAAGTTTCTAATAGTATCTTTTTTTTCTTGTGTCTGATTATCATTCATCACAATAATTGTTTTATAGCCAAGTGAATTTCCCAAAAGTCCTAATCCAATACCAGTATTACCTGCAGTTCCCTCAACAATAATTCCACCTTTAGATATTAATTTTTTTTCCTGAGCATCTCTTATTAAAGCAAGAGCAGCTCTATCTTTTACTGAACCCCCTGGGTTCATAAACTCTGCTTTACCATAAATATTACATCCAGTAATTTCCGATGCTGCTTTTAATTTTATAAGTGGGGTATTACCAATTGAATCGATGAAGTTATTTCTTATATGTGTCACTATTCTTCCTTATCTGTAACAGCATAAGGTTTAAATCCTTTGGTAGCATCACCAACACGTTTAGCAGGAATTCCAACCATTATAGATTTTTCTGGTACATCTTTCGTTACAACTGCGTTTGCACCAATTAAAGAATTTTTACCAACAACAACTGGTCCAAGAATTTGAGCTCCAGACCCAACAACAACATTATCTTGTAACGTTGGGTGTCTTTTTATATTTCTTTGGTCATTTGAATTTATACTAGGCGCAATACCACCTAGAGTAACGTTATGGTAAATAGTAACGTTTTCTCCTATTTCCGAGGTTTCACCAATAACTACACCCATGCCATGATCAATAAATAAATTTTTTCCAATTTTTGCTTTTGGATGAATTTCAATTCCAGTTAAGAATCTTGAAAATTGAGAAATGATTCTTGCAATAAGATCGAATTTGGCAATTGCAAAGAAATTTGCAATTTTGTGAAAAAAAATAGCTTTAACGCCTGGGTAAGTTAATACCAAACTTAACTTTGATTTTGCCGCAGGGTCTCTGTCTATTATAGATTGTAAATAATCATTCATAATATTTGTTCTCTTGATATCAAAAGTTGGAGGATATATAATTGTTTTAATAACTTTTTAAAGGATTTATTATGTACAGAAATACTAATTGTTTTCATCTAGCAATACCATGTGGCGACTTAGAAACTGCAAAAAAGTTTTATAGTGAAACACTTGGATGTAGATTAGATAATTCAGCACAAGAGTGGGCTGATGTTGATTTTTGGGGTAATGAATTAACTCTACACGCAAGTGAGCACAAACTAGATAATGAAAGACATGATGTAGATATGGGCAATGTATCTGTCCCTCATTTCGGTGTTCATTTGTCTAGAAAAGATTTTGATACTCTAAAAAATAGATTGAAAGAAAAAGGTGCTAAATATTATGACGAGCCTTACTTAAGATTCAAAGGCACTAAATATGAGCAAGAAACTTTTTTCATTAAAGATCCTAATGAGAATGTTTTAGAGATTAAAACTCTTACTGCAAATCCAGGTTAAACAATAAATTTAAAAACCTTAAAAGCTATTTGATGGAATATCTAGTTTTAGGGTTTGTAACTGGGTTAAGTTTAATTCTTGCTATTGGTGCCCAAAATGTTTTTGTCATAGAACAAGGTTTAAAAAAACAACATGTTTTTTTAGTTTGTTTAATTTGCTCCATATCTGATTTTATTTTAATATTTTTAGGTATATTTCTTTTTCATTATTTTACTCAATATTTTAGTCCGGTACTTGAATTGATATTTAATATTCTATTAATAATATTTCTTATTCATTTTATTTACTCAAAAATTAAGTCATTTAATACTCAAGTAAATCTTGATCAAAATTCTAACTTTAATGAAAAAAAAAATGTAATACTAAAAACACTAGGTTTTACTTTTTTAAATCCACACGTTTATTCAGATACTGTGTTTTTCCTGGGCAATTTCTCTAAAAGTTTTTTACTTGTAGAGAAATATTTTTTTGGTGTAGGCGCAACTATAGCTTCTTTTTTATTTTTTTTCTCAATAGGGTATTTATCTCAATATTTTGCAAGATATTTGAATGATAAAAAAATATGGAAATATATAAATATTTTCATTATTTTGTTCATGTTTTTAATAACACTTTATATTCTCAGGGATATATTTGAATTTTATAAAGATATTTAATGTTTACTAAATTAAGTAAGATATATTCTCTAAAAATAAAATTATTTACCTCAATACTCTTATTGAAACTGATTTTATTTTTACAAATTGTTAACTCAAATGCTGAAAACGTAGGCGCCGATAAAACAATTTCAAGTCTTAACGAAAATCAACAAGTAGTAACAGCAGATGATGTCCATATCATAATTACAGACAATGGTAGTGTTGAAAGAACTGGTCAAAAGGCCATAAAAAATAATGACAGTGAAACTGCAGGTACAATACTTACAATACACTCAGGCTCATCTGTAACATCAACTGCAGCAAACACTATATCAACTGAGGGAGGTGAGTTTGAAATAAATAACTCTGGAACTATTTCAACAAATGTCTCTAAAGCAATTAGTTTGTTTAATTCTGATGGAGTATCAATTACAAATAATAGTGGTGGTATAATTAAATCTGATGGAAATACTATTCTTGGAAGTGCATCCACAGGTGCAGACAATACAACTATAGTAAATAGTGGCGAGATTTTTTCGACTGAAACAGGTGACTCAAGTAGTGCAATAATTCTTGCAGACACTGATACCACTACAACTGGTACAAACATTACTAATAATTCTGGAGGTGAAATTTATAATAAAGGAAATGATTCAACTATAGTGCTTGGAGCAAGCTCAACACTTACTAATAGTGGTTCAATTAAAAATAATAAATCAGTATCTAACAAAGCAATCCAACTTAAAGGAAACAATAACACTGTAACTTTAAAAGATGCTGGAATAGTAGTCGGTAAAATTAGATCTGCAAATGGAACGACTGGAAATAAATTAAGGTTCAATCATGGTGTTGGTAGAGCTTATTATTATGACACTGCGGGAGATTTTACCTTAGAGGATTTAGATGGCAATCAAGTTGTAAAAGGTTCTGCAGGATCAGTCGGTCAAGGAGGAAGTGAAACAATTGATGAAATGTTAAGTTATAAATCAATTAATCTTAGAAATTTCCTTAATAGATACGAAAACTCAAATTTATTTAATCATAAAGGAGGTTGGGGAGAATTATACTCAACTTTTCTTAATAGGAGTGAGGATTCTAACAGTTTAGCGATGGAATATAATTTAATCAATTTAGGAGCAAATTTAATTTATCCATTAGAAAATTCTAATTTTATTATGATGTTTGAGGGTGGAATACAAGATTTTGCAAAAGACTATAGGATTACATATCAAAATATCTCTGGAGGTATTCATATTTTAGAGAATGATAAATTTTTTAATCTAGATACCTTTATTACTGGTGGAGTTACTTTAAAAGATGGAAAGAGAACAGTTTTAACCAACACAGTATCATCAGGAACAGTAGACTCAAATAGTAATTTTCAAACTTATGATATCCAATTAGGAGCAAAAAAAAATAATCTAAATATCATTCCAGATATTGGATTTACATCAAGTATGTCAATAACACCAACATATGATGAGAGTAAATTTTATTCTTGGCGAAATAGAGTAGTTGGAAACTTGTCAATTTATCTTTCTGATGATTATTTGATTAGAGATGACAAAGAGGAAAAACTAAATTTGAATTGGGCCTTAGATCTTAGAAGTGCAATTGGAGATGATGAACAGATATATTCAGTTAATGGTACAACAGCAACATATAAACCAGATAATGATTTAAAAAGAGAAATATCATTGTCAGCTAGCATGAACTATGAAAAGTATATTTTTGAAAATAGCAAAATAGGCGTCGCTTATTATGGCTTACTCTCTAGCCAAAATACGTTGAGTTTAGGTGGTAATGCTTTTTACAAGATGAATTTTTAATTTTACTAGATAAAATTACCTTTTTTACTCAAAATTGACATTTATCATGGCAATTTTGGCACATAGTAATTTTTTCTATAGTGGCTATTTAAACCTTAGATGAATAACTTAAATAAACATTTTGAGCCTAAAAATTTCAGTGACAAAGTTGCTTTGTCATTTACAAAATTTTTAAGATTTTTAGCAGATACTTTTTTCAGAAAAAGATATGGCCATAGAGCTGTGGTTCTTGAAACAATAGCTGCTGTTCCAGGTATGGTTGCAGGTATGTTGCTACATTTAAAATCTTTAAGAAAGATGGAGGATGATAGAGGTTGGATTAAAACCTTATTAGATGAAGCGGAAAATGAAAGAATGCATTTAATGACTTTCATTCATGTTGCAAAACCAACTTTTATCGAAAGAATGATAATCCTTATTGCACAATTTATCTTTATAGTGACTTATGCGATAATCTATTTAATTTCTCAAAGAACAGCACACAGAATTGTTGGATATTTTGAAGAAGAGGCCGTAATAAGTTACACAGAATATCTTCATGAACTGGAAAGTGGTGCAATACCTGATGAACCTGCGCCAGAGGTTGCAATAAATTATTGGAACCTTCCATTACACGCAACTTTAAAAGATGTGGTTAGAGTTATAAGAGATGATGAGGCTGGACATAGAGATGTTAATCATAATTTTGCAAATGTAATTGATAATAGAATTAATTCTAAAAAATATAATGAGGAAAAAGAAAGTGCCTCACAAAAAGAAAATACTTCTGATAAAGAAAAAACTTTCTCTAACAAATAAAAATTAATTATTATGGAAAATAAATTAAATATTCTTTGGGCTTCAATGTCTGGTACAGCTGAAAACGTAGCTAATACTCTTAATGAAAAAGCAAAATCAATGGGTTTTGATACTAATCAATTAGAATTAAACCAAGTAACAATGAACGATCTTCTAAGTATGAAAAAAGTTGCAATAGTTACTTCAACTACCGGTGAGGGTGATTTACCTACAAATGGAGAAGATTTTTGGGATGATTTAAAAAACTCAAATGAAAATTTTAAAGATTTAAAATATAGTGTTTGTGCACTAGGAGATAGTTCTCATGATATTTTTTGTGGGGCAGGAAAAAAAGTAGATGAAAAATTAACACAATTAGGTGCTCAAAAAGTGTTAGATAGACAAGACTGCGACGGGTCAGATGAGGGCTCTGATGCTTGGGGAAATAATTTCTTAGAAAAAATTAAAAACTAAAATGTTTAGTAAACGTAAAACACTTAAGGTATTAAGTGCATCGTTTATTTCATTAATTCTTTTTCCATATAAATATTTGTATGCAGCCGCAAAAAAAATTATTAATCCAAATCTTACAAATGAACAAAAAGATATAATGTTTAATGAGGGTACTGAAAGACCCTTTACTAGTTCATTACTCGATGAAAAAAGAGTTGGCTTTTACCATTGTGCAAATTGTGGAGCAAAATTATTTGCTTCCACTGCAAAATTTGATAGTGGCACAGGTTGGCCATCATTTTCAGAAGCTTTACCTGGAGCATTTAAAACTAAAATAGATTATTCATTTGGTATGAAAAGAATCGAATATCATTGTGCAAATTGCGGTGTACATCATGGACATGTTTTTGACGATGGACCATCATCTACGGGCAAACGATTTTGTAATAATGGTTTATGTTTGATCTTTAAACCTGAAAATTAATTTGAAAATCCGTATTTTCTAAGTCTGACATCACCAGTTCTAGCATGAGCCTCCATACCTTCGTATCTTGATATTCTAGCACAAGCAGCACCAACTGATTTTGTAGATTCCTTAGTCATTCTTTGAAAACTTAAAGTTTTAATAAATTTTCCAACAAATAACCCACCAGTGTATCGTCCAGCTCCTTTTGTTGGTAAAATATGATTTGTTCCAGAACATTTATCACCATAAGCAACCGTTGTTTCTTCGCCAATAAATAATGAACCATAATTTTTTAGTCTTTTATGAAACCAATCAAGATTTTTTGTTTGAACTTCTAAATGTTCAGGAGCATATTCGTCACTAATTGTTGCCATTTCTTCGTCTGTATCACATAGAATTACTTCACCATAATCTCTCCAAGCTGCCTCAGCACTTTTTCTAGGTAACTCTGGTAATTCAGCGATTAACTCTGGAACTCTTTTCATGACTTCGTCTGCTATTCTTCTGCTGGTAGTGTACAACCAAGCTGGAGAATTATATCCATGTTCTGCCTGTCCAACTAAATCTACTGCAACCATCTCTGCATCAGCTTCATCATCTGCAATTACAGCTATTTCAGTTGGTCCTGCAAATAAATCAATACCAACTTTACCAAATAAAATTCTTTTAGCTTCTGCTACAAACTGATTCCCAGGTCCTACTAAAATATCTGCTGGTGGATTTTTAAATAAACCATTTGTCATTGCTGCAATTCCAGGAACACCCCCTAAATTTAAAATTACATCTGCACCGCACAAATTAGCTGTATATATAATTGCCGGATGTGCACCCACACCTTCTTTTGGTGGACTACAAGCAATAATATTTTTTACTCCCGCAACTTTTGCAGTTGTAACGCTCATGACAGCTGAAGCAATATGGGCATATCTTCCGCCTGGTATATAACAACCAGCTGTGTTTACAGGAATTAATTTTTGACCTGCATAGAGACCTGGCGATAATTCAACTTCAAAATCTTGGCCATAATTTTTTAACTGAGCTTCAGCGAATTTCTTTACTCTTTCATGAGAAAACTGAATATCATCTTTTGTTTTTTGATCTAATTCTTTATTTATTTGTTCAATTCTTTCCTTTGAAACAACTATTTCACCATCATACTTATCAAATTTTTTCGTTAAATTTATACAAGCTTCTTCTTTTGAAACTTCAATTTCTTTTAACAATCCCTTTACGATTTCATTTGTTTTACTATCGTCAGTTGAAGGGGTTTTTGGTGATTTTTTTAAGTATGTTATTGCCATAAATTTTTTGTGATTATTTAAAGCATATTAGATTTTTTTTCAATGAAACAATTAATCTAAAGCAACAACAGCTGCTGCAATTGACGCTAATCTTGCAGGAGCATCATCAGAACGACTTGTAATTACCACTGGAACCTTACCTCCAACAACAACACCTGCTGCACAGGCTCCACAAAAATAAATTAGCATTTTTACTAATCCATTACCTGTTTCGACGCTTGGAACTAATAACACATCAGCCATACCAGCAACACTATTTTGTATGCCTTTTATAGTTGCAGATTTTTTTGAGATACTATTATCAAATGCAAGAGGACCAAAAACATCAGCATTTAAATTTTCTTTTTTGGCTAAGTTAGTTAATTCCTCAGCTTCTTTAGAGCTTGGAACACTATCTAAAACTTCCTCAGTAGCAGATAATATTGCTACCTTGGGTCTTTCAATTCCAATTCTATTTGAAAAATTAATGACATTTTTCAGAATATGTAATTTTGTTTTTACATTAGGTAAAACATTTAATGCTCCATCAGTAATTATTAAAGGCTTATCCTCTTTTCCTAAAGTCATATGCCAAATATGACTCAATCTTGTTTTTCCTAATAAATTATATTCTCTTTTCAAAACTTCTTTCATAAGAACGTCAGTATGGATATGGCCTTTAACAATAATTCTTATCTTTTGTTCACTTGCTAGTTTTGCAGCAATGGTTGCTGTATTATTTTCAACAGGCTCATGAATTATCTCATAATTTGAGATATCCCATTTTAAATCTTGAGCGCATTTATTTATTTCCTTTTCATCACCAATAAAAATTGGCTCAATTAGATTTTCTTTAACGGCATCTTGCACTGATTGCATAGGCAAAGGTTTTCCCGCATTAACAATACCAGCTTTAATACCCTTTTTTTTGTGAGCAACATTAAGTAAGTTATCAGGACAAATAATTTCTTTATTGGAAAGCATGGTTATTTTTTTAAATCTACTAAATCTTTTTGAATAATTTTTGACAATTTGATTTCTTTTTTAAAGTTCATTCTAAACCTTTTATCTTTATTTTGACCTGGATACATTATTTCTTTTACTCCTTTGATCTTAGGTAACTTTTTAATTGTTTTAATATTACCCTTAATTCTTGAATTATAATTTTTGACAAATAAGTTTGTTTTAAATGTGATAAATAAATGTCCAATATTTTGTGGACCTGAAAAATCATCAAAAGGATCCTTAACTTTACCTGCATGATTTCCTCCAGTTAAAACACCACTTAAAATATCCACCATCCACGCTAAACCTGAACCTCTAAATCCTGCAATAGGTAATTGTACTCCATGAAGTGCTTTTTTGGCATCCGTAGTTGGTTTCCCAGATTTATCTAATGCTACACCTTCAGGTATCTTTTGATTATTTCTAGCCGCAAATCTTATCTTTCCTCTATTAATTTTTGAAATAGCCGTATCTAATATAAATGGTACCTTTGATGCAGTTGGTGAACCAAAGCAAATAGGATTAGTGCCAAACAAACTTTTTTTAGCGCCATAAGGAGCGATTGCAGGTGGCGCATTAGTATAAATCATAGTGATTAAATTTTTTTTGACCGCTTGTTCAGCGTAGTAACCAGACAATCCATAGTGACCACTATTTTTCACTGCCACTAAACCGATACCTGTTTTTCTGGCACATTCTATTGCTTTTTTAATTGCAAGATCTGCCGCAACAAAACCAATACTATTATCAGCATCAATATGAGCGATTGATTGAGATATATTTTTTACTTTTATTTTAGGTTTTGGATTAATAACTTTTTTAGATATTCGTTCACAATACATTCTTAATCTTGAAAGACCATGACCATAAGCACCAACTAACTCGGCATTAATCAAGGCATCTGCTGAAATAACAGCATGAGAGTTGTTTAACCCATGATTTTTAAAAATTTTGACAACTTCTCTTTTAAGATTTTCTTTTTTCAAATTAGCCTTTTCCACGCCATGGAATTGTTTTGTCTATTATTTTTCTCAAAGTGACATCAAATAATAAACCCAGCATTCCCATTATAAATATAGTGATCCAAATAACTTCATATTGAAAATATTTTTTAGCAACGTTTTCAACAAATCCTATGCCAGTTGTTCCAGCTAAAAACTCAGCTGCAACTAAAGTTCCCCAACACATTCCTACCGCAACTCTTATCCCTGTAAGTATTTCTGGTAAAGAATTTGGAAAAATTACATATCTTAAAATTTGTTTTTTGGATGCACCAAGTGAGTGAGCTGCGTGAATTTTTGATAACTGGGTTCCAGAGGCACCAGCTCTTGCAGAAATAATCATGATTGATAATGAGACCATAAATAACAAGAAAACTTTTCCAGTATTATCAATTCCTAAAACTGAAATGATTAAAGGAGCCCAAGCTAGAGGGGGAACAGGTCTATAAAGCTCAATTAACGGATCAAAGAAACCTTTGGCAAATCTATTTAATCCCATAAATAATCCAAGTGGCACACCAATCAATATTCCAAAAACTAATCCTAAAAATACTCTTAAAAAAGAATCCCAGATATGACCATAAGGCACTGGCACTTTAAATAACTTAAAGTCTCCAGTAACTAATTTTAAAACTTGGCCTTTAAAATTTTGTTTGACGACTCCATCTTGAGTATGAACTGGGTATTCACCGGGTAAAATATCAGCAATCCAATCTGGTAAAATGAAACCAATCATTTTACTAACATCAACCAGTTCTATCCATAGGAGAGGAATTTCTTTATAACCTACACTAGGTTTAAGCATAAGCATGAACTTATCAAATGTATCTGACGGCTTAGGTAGCCATCTACCAGATCCTTGTTCCGAGCAGCTTGGTCCACTTGCAACAATGGTTCCTGCTGGGAATAAAAATATATCTACAAATCTCAATCCACCTTGAGCTTCTTTTTGTGCAATATCAAAATTAATGATTGCGTTTTGCATTTCATTAAGTGCATTTGGAGGATATATACTTGCAAATTCTATTCGTCTTGCAATTTTAACAATATCTTTGGCGTAAGTTGAAGCTACTTCTTGAGTATCATCTAAATTTTTTCTATATTCCTTTATCTCATCTTTAAGCTCTTTTATTTTGTCTTTAAATTGTGGATTATGATTTCTTAACTTAAAAAATTCATCACTAATAATTTGTAATTCTTTTGCAGCAGCATCAAATTTTAAACCTCTTTTTGTCTCCGGAACCAAAGGTACCTCGATAGTATTTTCTATTGAACCAGTTCCAGACTGGACCTTTATAATTCCCCAATCTCCTTGTTCACTAACTGCCTTAAGTCTTTCATTAGCTTCTTGTTCCGTTTCAAAAGGATATTCAGGTTTTCTAAAATTTTCAGTTAATAAGTTAATCTTACCAGTAATGTCATTTATTTTAGATTTCGTATCATTTTCAATTAAATCTTCATTAGTTAATAAAGGAATTAGTTGAATAGTTTTGTTGATAAATTCTGTAAGATCTGTTTTTTGTCGTAAGTTAAGATCTTCAGAAAATTTGATTTCATTTAAAGTTGCTTTAAGATTTTTATTTTCTTTTTTAATTTGAGCGGTACTTTTAAATTCTCTTTCCTCAATTGGAAATTGATATTTTAAACCCAATAAAGAGTCGTTAACTTTTGCTACTTGGCAAAGTTCATTAGCCGATTTTGGGTAAAAACCTTTTGCAATATCCCAAGAATAGTAAAGCCATATTAATAGTAGAAAGCTACTTCCTACTATAATCCAGTGAGTACCACCTCTTGCTCTTTCAGGATTTCCAAATACAGCATCAACCTTTTCAGTTTTGATTAATCTTCTTCCATAGAGAATACAGCCAATAACAGCAAAAAAAATTAAAAAGGTGACTATTTGAGTTAACATTTAATTTTCTTTCCCCATAATTTCTTCTTCCATATTCCAAATCATCTCTAATATTTCTTCTCGTTTTTCAGAAAAGTCCTTATTCTTTTTTATTTCTCTTAGATCTTCCTTTAGTCCCATTGAAGCAAATGGAAGATTGTATTCTTTATGAATTCGACCGGGTCGAGGTGCCATTACATATAGTCTCTCACCTAGCAATAAAGCTTCCTCAACTGAGTGAGTAATTAAGATAATAGTTTTTCCTGTTTCTTTCCAAATCTTTAAAACCAAAGACTGCATTTTTTCTCTAGTTAATGCATCAAGTGCTCCCAAAGGTTCATCCATTAAAATTAGATCAGGATCATTAATTAAACATCTTGCAAGCGCTACTCTTTGCTGCATACCACCAGAAAGTTGATAGGTTGGGGTATTACCAAAACCTTTTAAACCAACTATTTCTAACCATTCATCAACTTTTTTTTGAGTTTCAATGGGATCCTTTTTTTTCATTCTTAATCCAAAGTTGACATTTTCAGCAACTGTTAACCATTCAAACAAAGCACCTTGTTGAAAAACCATTCCTCTTTCAACGCCAGGCCCGTCTATTTCTTTTTCATTTAGAGTAATACTTCCAGAGGTTGGTCTGATAAATCCTGCAGTGATATTCAATAAAGTTGTTTTTCCACAACCTGAGGGACCAAGCACTGTTAAGAGCTCACCTTTTTTGAGAGTAAAGTTTAAATCTTTCAAAGCGTGAACAGTTTCTCCTTTGGGAGTTTTGAAAATCATATTAAGATTTTGAGAAACTAGATCACTCATTTGTTCACTTTATATTAGAGTTTATAATAAAAAAATAGGCACCAATTTAATAAAAAATTGGCGCCTATTTAAATTTTAATTACCTTTATATTATAAAGGTAAGAAACTTGTATCTACGTTTCCTCTTGGTGTTCCCATTCCTTTTAAGAATGCATCAAGATTTCCACTTTCCATTGAACTTTTTGTTTCTTCTGGAGTAAGAAATTTGAAACCGCTTAAAGTTTCTTTCATGTCAGGAATTTTCATTTCTGAAGCTTTTGACATTGAATTCATATCGCTTTTTCCAGCTCTATATCTTGCATTAGCTTCATGAGTTACCTCGATGAAAGTTCTTAACATTCCTGGGTTTTCCTTCATAAACTTTGTAGTTACAGAAGTAATATCAATCCCTAGGATACCTGCATCTCTAGCTTCTTGAACTGTAAGTAATCTAGATCCAACTGCAGTAGCAGCTTTAATAGAATTACCACCAAATAAACATGCCATTACAACATCACCACTTACTAATGCAGCAGCACCTTCTTCGGGGTCCATTTGAATGATATCCATTTTTTTTCTATCCGCTCCAACAACTTTCATACTTTCATCAAAAACGTATTCAGCCATTGTTCCAAGTGGAACAGCAACTTTTTTACCTTCTAACTCGGTTGCATTGGCTTTTGTAATTCCAGATGCATTAGAAGTAACACAAGTTGTTCCTCCCATTCCGTATTCCATAGCAATATCAACTAACTTGATAGGTGCTTTAGATTTTACAGCGTTAATAAATGGAACTAAACCTTGAGAATAAGAGATATCAATATCTCCAGCTAACATCGCATCGGTCATAGCACCACCATTAGTAAAGTTTGTCCACTTTACAGGAACACCTAGAGCTTTTGCGAAGTTTTTCTTCATCATGTCCTCTAGATTTGGACTTGGCCACTCTAAGAAGTAAGCAACTCTAACTTCATTAGCTGCTGAATTTGCAACAGATATTGAAAGATTAAGAGCTACAAAACATCCAAGAATAAAACTAATTATTTTTTTCATTTATGCCTCTTCATTGTTTATTTATATGTTTCAATTTTAAGATTAATTTGACCTATATGTAAAACAAAAAAATGATCATTAAAGTTATACAACTCTTAGTTGTGACAATTATTTTGGTGGTTAATTTCACTTAATTAGTCTATGGATTTAACTATTAAACATTTTAAATTAAATAATGAGCTCAGAAAAAAGAACCTCAGTACCTAATTCACTCAATGAACATTGGATGCCTTTTACATCCAATAAGGATTTTAAGGAAAATCCAAAATTAATTGTTGAAGCTAAAGGTGTTTATTTAAAAAATCATCATGGCAAAACACAAATAGATGCTAGCTCTGGATTATTTTGCAATCCCTTAGGTCACGGAAGAAAAGAAATTATTGAAGCAATAACAAATCAATTAAATACTTTAGATTATTGCCAACCATTTCAACAAGGATTTGGTGGCTCATTTGAATTAGCAACCAGAATTTCAAAACATACGCCAGGAAATTTGAATAAAATTTTTTATACGATATGTGGATCTACTGCGGTTGAAACTGCTATAAAAATTAGTATCGCTTACCATAAAGCAAGAGGTGAGGGACAAAGATTTAGATTTGTCGGAAGAGAGCGTGCGTATCACGGAATGAATATAGGAGCAACATCAGTAGGTGGCATGATTAATAATGTCAAAGCATATGCAAGCGTACTTATGCCAGGTGTTGTTCATATGAGACACACACATTTAGATGAACATAAGTTTATATCAGGCCAACCTGAGACAGGAGCTGAGATTGCAAATGACCTTGAGAGAATTTGTACTAATTTTGGTTCTGAAAATATAGCAGCTTGCATTGTTGAACCTATTGCTGGCTCAACAGGAACTTTAGTTCCACCAGTTGGGTATTTACAAAGACTAAGAGAACTTTGTGATAAACATAATATTTTATTAATTTTTGATGAAGTTATTACTGGTTGGGGAAGAACAGGGTCGGCTTTTGGAGCACAAGAGTTTGGAGTAACTCCAGATATAATGACGATGGCGAAAGCAACAACTAATGGAATTGTTCCATTTGGTGTTGTTGCCTGTAAGGAAGAAATTTATGATGCGGTGATGGATAATTCTCCAAAAGGTGCAATAGAATTATTTCACGGATATACGTATTCAGGTATTCCAGTTTCAGTTGCTGCAGCATTAGCTGTGCAGGATATTTTTGAAAAGGATGATATTTTTAATAGAGCAAAAGAACTTGCTCCGTATTTTCAAGAAGGATTATTTTCACTAAAGGATATTGATGTAGTTGACAATATAAGAGGCTATGGAATGATGGGTGGTATTGATATCAAAATGGATGGAAGACCTGGAAAAGCAGGTTTGGCTACTTTTAAACATTGTTATGATGCTGGCGTAAATTTCAAAGCTACAGGTGATTGTTTAATTATAGCACCAATGTTTATTTGTGAAAAAAAACATATTGATGAAATAATTGATAAACTTAGAACTGGAATTACCAATTACGCAAAAAGTAAAAAGAACTAAATTTCGTCAATGAAAATTGGTGTACCTAAAGAAATAAAACCTCAAGAAAATAGAATTGGTTTAACCCCTGAGAGTGTAAAAACTCTTGTCTCAGAAGGCCATGAAGTTTTAGTGGAAAATAATGGTGGTTTTGAAGCTGGTTTTGATAATGATCAATATAAAAAATCTGGTGCGAAAATAGTGGAACAAGCTTCAGACATTTTTAATGATGCTGAGATAATTGTCAAAGTTAAAGAACCCCAAAAAGTCGAAGTTGAAATGATTAGAGAAAATCAAATTGTTTACACTTATCTTCACTTAGCTGCAGCAAAAGAATTAACTGAGGGTTTAGTAAAAACAAAAAGTATAAATATTGCTTATGAAACTGTAACAGATGATAATGGTCGACTTCCATTGCTTGCTCCTATGAGTGCTGTAGCAGGTCGTATGTCTGTCCAGGCTGGAGCACATTGTTTAGAAAAAAATCAAAAGGGCAGAGGAATATTACTTGGAGGTGCTCCTGGTGGAGAACCAGCTAATGTTTTGATTTTAGGTGGAGGAGTTGTTGGTGAGAATGCAGCAACTATTGCAACTGGTATGAAGGCAAAAGTTCATGTTGTCGATAAATCAGAGGCAAGATTAAAACAATTAGTCGAAATGTTTGGAGATAAAATTATTCCAGAACAAAGTGACAAGATAGACTTAAAAAAGTTAGTGGCTGAAGCTGATTTAATTGTGGGTGGAGTTTTAATTCCTGGTGCAGAGGCGCCAAAGTTGGTTACTAAAGATATGCTTAAATTAATGAAAAGAGGCTCTGTAATTGTTGATGTTGCAATCGATCAAGGTGGGTGTGTAGAAACAAGTAAACCTACAACTTTTAATGATCCAACTTTTATAGTGGATAATGTTATTCATTATTGTGTAGCTAATATGCCAGGTGGAGTTCCAAGAACGTCAACTATCGCATTAAATAAAGCAACACTTCCATATTTGGTAAAATTAGCTAACAAAGGTTATCAAAAAGCTCTTGGTGAAGATAAAAACTTTCTAGCGGGACTAAATGTTCACAAGGGTCATGTGACTTATAAAGCGGTTGCAGATGTTTTTGGACATGAATATGTTAATCCAGGAGAAGCAATCAGAAATTAATTAAATGGAAAAAAAACTTCCAAGTAGCACCAAAGTTGTTGTGATAGGAGGTGGAGTGGTAGGTTGCTCTGTTGCTTATCATTTAGCTAAATTTGGATGGAAAGACACAGTTCTCTTAGAGAGAGATCAATTAACATCAGGCACAACTTGGCATGCAGCAGGACTTGTTAGTCAATTAGGTCCTTCAGCAGCAATTACTAAAATTAGAAAATACACATTAGATTTATATAAAGAGCTTGAGAAAAAAGTTGATCATTCAGCTGGATTAAGATTAAACGGCGCTCTTTCAATAGCGGAAACAAAAGGTAGATGGCAAGAACTACAAAGACAAGCAACAACAGCTCAGCTTTATGATGTTGATGTAAGAATTTTAGATAAAAATCAAATTAAAAAAGATTATCCAATTGTAAATACCGAAAATGTTATTGGTGGAATTTTAATGCCAGGTGATGGTGCAGCTGATCCCTCAGGAGTAACTCACATGTTAGCTAAAGCAGCAAGACAAGAGGGTGCACAAATTTTTGAGAAGTCACCGGTTGAGGAAGTTTTGACTAAAGATGGAAAAATTTCTGGTGTAAAAGTAAATGGTCAAAAAATTGATTGTGAATATATTGTTTTAGCCTCAGGAATGTGGTCAAGACAAATAGGAGAAAAAGCTGGAGTAAGTATACCGCTTTATCCAGCGGAGCATTTTTATATAATAACAGAGCCAATAGAAAATTTATCAAAAACTTTACCAGTAGTGAGAGATTTTGATAACAGAACATATATTAAAGAAGACGCTGGAAAGATACTAGTTGGTATATTTGAAGGACATTCAATTCCTGCCTGGGATAAAACAAACAAAGTTCCAGAAGACTTTTCTTTTGGTGAATTTCAAGAAAATTTTGAGCATTTTGAGCCCTATTTAGCATCAGCCATTAAAAGATTTCCAGTTTTAGAAAAGGCAGGAATTAGAAAATTTTTTTCAGGTCCAGAGTCTTTTACTCCTGATACAAATACATTATTAGGAGAAGTGCCAGAGATCAAAAATTTTTTTGTATGCTGTGGTTTAAATAGTATTGGAATAGGTAGTGGGGGTGGTGTTGGTAAAGTTACAGCAGAATGGCTCATGACAGGACATATTAATGAGGATATTTTTTGTTATGATATTAAAAGATTTCAAAAATTCCATTCAGAATTGGGATTCATAAAAAAAAGAATTACTGAGTCGTTAGGTGACTTGTATGGAATGCACTGGCCGTTTAAGCAGCACAAGACTTCTAGAAATGTTAAAATACTCCCTTATCATGATGAATTAAAAAGTTTTGGGGCATGCTTTGGGGTTTCAGGTGGTTATGAAAGACCAATGTGGTTTGCACTTGATGGTGAAATTTCCAACTATGAATATAGTTATAACTATCAAAATTGGTATCCATCTGCAGAGTATGAGACTAGTAATACGATAAAAAATGTAGGTTTATTTGATCTTACACCTTTCTCAAAATTTGAAATTAAATCAGACAAGGCACATCAAGAATTACAAAAAATTTGTACGGCTAATATTAAAAAAGAAATTGGAAAATGTACTTATACACATATGCTAAATACTGACGGGGGTATTGAGACCGACCTGACAGTAGTTTGTATTGATGATAATCATTTTAGAATTATTAGTTCAGCAGCAACAAGAGAAAGAGATAAGTTTCATATAAGAAAACACCTTGCGGATGATATTGATTTAATTGATGTAACTGATGATTATTGTGTTTTTGGTTTATTTGGGCCAAAAAGTCGTGATTTAATGAAAACATTAAGCAATAATAACTTTGATAATGAAGAATTTAAATTTGGCACTGCAAAATATATTCAAATCAATGGAATAAATATTTGGGCACAAAGATTATCTTATGTTGGTGAATTAGGTTATGAATTATATGTAAAATTCAATCAGTCAAAAAAAATATACGAGTCGCTAATTGAAAAAGGCAAGAATTTTAATCTTTCTAATTGTGGTATGCATGCCATGGATATTATGAGAATGGAAAGTGGATTTTTACACTGGGGTCATGATATCTCACCAGAAGAAAACCAGTATCAAGCTGGTTTATCTTTTGCAATTAGCTATAACAAAAAAATAGATTTTGTTGGTAAAAAATCATTAGAGAAAATAAAAAATAATAAAATTAAAAGTAGATTTGCAATGTTTACACTTAAAGAAAGTAAACCAGGAGAACCATTATTGCTTCATGATGAACCAATTTACATGGAGGATAAAATTATAGGAAGATCAACTTCTGGAAACTATTCATTCAATTTTAAAAAAAATTTAGTTTTCGGCTATATTAAAAATGATTTTAAAGACGACGAACTCAACTCTAAAAATTTGTTTATCGAAGTTGAGAAAAAAAAATATCCTATATTATTTCAATCAAAGCCCCTAAAACGGACAGATTTTAAAAATTCCTGATTAAGATTGATTTTTTAAAATGTAAATAAAGATAAAACCAGTAATATACATTATTAAGGCATAAGCAGCAGTAGGTACTACATATGCAACATCATTAAAAATTTGAGTTGCAACAAATACAGCTAAAGTTCCATTTTGTAGCCCACATTCTAAGGAAATACATTTTTTTTGAGCAGTGGCGGTTACAAAACTTTGAGCTATAAAATATGCTAAAGTCATCATTGATACATTTAAAATTAAAACAGCTATTCCAGCTTGAGCAAGATATGAGAAAATATTTTCTCTTTCTTCAATCCAAATAGCAGCAAAGACAATTAAAAATAAAAATCCGGTAATTTTGTTTACTATATTTATTTTAGATGAAATAAAATTATCTGCTAATTTTCTTATAATCATACCTATGATAACTGGCACAGTTACGACTAATGCCATTTTTAATGCAATGCCTGTCATGCTTATATTTTTAGAAATCTCATCAACCCCCATTAAATTTGCAGAAGTAAAGACGATGAAGGGTACAGAAATAATACTTATTAAACTACCAACTGCTGTTAAAGAAATTGATAGTGCAACATCACCATTTGCAAATTTTGTTAAAACATTGGAGGTTACTCCTCCAGGGGCAGCAGCAATAATCATCAAACCTAAAGCTATTTCGATTGGCAACCTTAAAACTAAAACTATGATATATGCAACTATTGGTAAAAGAATTAATTGACAAATAATTCCTATAAAAAAATCTTTTGGAGATGTAATTACTCTTTTAAAGTCTGTTAAAGTTAAACCAAGTCCAAGTCCTAACATTATCAAAGCTAATGCAATTGGTGCAATAGACGTTACTATATCCATAATTTTCCCCCAAAAAAAATATTTTACTTTGTAACAAAAAAATTAATTTTAGGAAATAGTAATAAGATTGAGTATTTTACGCAAAAATTTTGCTTTATTTTTAAATATTTCTCTTTGATAGGGCAAAACCGCTCTTGTATTAAAACCAGTAAGAACATATTGCTTTTTTTCATTCAACTTAATGTAATTATTTTTCATTAGATATTTACATTTTCTTATAACTGTTGCCCTAGGGATAGTTGTCATATCTGATATTGACATAGCACTAACCCCGGACTCTGATCCCTTACCTTCAATTAAACCTTTATTAAAATTTACATAATCTGGAGTTAAAAATTCAACATTTGTACTTTTATAATTAAACGCTTGGTTCATAGCAATAGTCCCCCAGACATGAAAAGTAGCAACATCTTCGAACATATCATGATAACCTATTACTATTGGGATCTGCATTCGATAAAACCATCTCCAGCAAATACTAAAGTTTTTTTTAATTGTATTTTCAATTAATTTGATATCTAGTTTTTTTGAATAAATTTTTTCGCTATTAAAAACCCCAGATACTAAATTGATATATTTTGCAGATGATTTTACTTGTCTTTCAGGCTTGATTTGAGGAAATATTGAACGATCAATTATAATTTGTTTTTTTTGTCTTTTTAAAACACCTAATTTTTCAAGCTCTAAAACTTTTCGTCTTACAGTTTCTTTCGGTAATTGAAGTTTGTCACAAAGCTCGGTTATACTAAATTTATCTATTTGAAGATTTGATTTGGAATAAAATTGATCAAAGGTATATTGGATATTCATTTGATCATAAAACTGCAAAGTCTTTTCAACTAAAGAAATAATAATTAAGTATTTATAATGATCTTTAAACGCTGCATAAGTATTGTTTATCCAGTTCCATTGATGGACAATCCAATCTCTACCAAGCTGTTCGTAATTTGCCATCATGTGATCGTAAACTTGATCATCATTTAGAACCTTTGAAAAATCGATTTGACGTAAGCTCATAAAATTTGATTTGAAGAATATTGACCCAAATTGAACACATGTCAATCTTATAGTGACCCAAATTGAACTTTACATAAATTGTTCAATAAGCTTTTTGATGTATTAATTTGGATATGAATAATAAAGGCTTTGCAGAGACACATACTAATATCGAGACCCCAAATGATGTTAATGTTGCTGAAAAGCCTTTAAAATCATTTAAGAAAAGAGTTGATATAAACATCCTCAAATTGAAGCTAGAGGAAACAGAGGCTAAGGAACTTAAAAAAAATATATTAATTTTATCATTGCTGATAATTTGTGTTGGATCCTTTGGGATTTATCTTTCTTTCTAACAAATTTGCAAAAATCAATTATACGTGATTAAATGTTTGTATGAAAAATTCAGGTATTAACGTCAAAGAAAAGCTTATAGCAAGATACCTTGAAAAAGATCCACCATCAACTCAATCAAAAAGTAGCAACATAAACGTTCTTCTAAATAGAATTGCAGTTAATAAAAAAAATGAAAACAGAAAAAAATTGTATTTTTCAGCAGCTGCTTCGACAGGGTTGATTTTATTTGGTCTAATCATTTTCTAAGAAAATATTAGTAAATTTTCTCTAAATTTATAACTTTTACTTAATTAATAAATATTGAATCAAATTATTAAACTATTATAAATCTCATCAAAAGGCGGGGTAGCTCAGTTGGTTAGAGCGCGGGACTCATAAGCCCGAGGTCAGTGGTTCGATCCCACTTCCCGCTACCATATTAATATTATATGAAAACTTTCGATTTAACTGTCATAATCACTTCATTTCATAGCAGGGATAAAATTTTTAGTTGTATAGAGTCAATTGAAAAAAGTATTAAAATCATCATTATTGAAAATTCAAATGATGAAAAATTAAAGAAGGAAATTCACTCTAAATATCAAAATGTGGAATGTATTTTGTCAAAAGAAAATTTAGGGTATGGAGCAGGAAATAATCTAGGTCTATCAAAGGTTGAAACTAGTTATGCTTTAATAGTTAACCCTGATGTGACTTTAGATAATGACGCAGTGAATAAATTTTTTTTAAGCATCAATAATTTAGGTGATTTTGGAATTATCGCTCCTATATCTCAAAATGAAAAATACAATAATTTTAATATAAATGAGGATAAAGAAATTAAAGAGGTAGATAATGTTAAAGGTTTTGCAATGTTTTTGAATATGAAAAATCTCAAGCAAATTAATTTTTTTGATGATAATTTTTTCCTTTATTTTGAAGAAATAGACTTATGTAAAAGATTAAAAAAAAATAATTCAAAAATATTTATAGATCCCACAATCAAAGTAAGCCATTTAGGTGGCACATCACATAATTCAGAAATTGATAAACCCATGGAGCTTTCTAGAAATTGGCACTGGATGTGGTCAACATTTTATTTTCACAAAAAACATTACGGATATTTAATTGCAATGATAAAAATTTTACCAAAATTATCTTCATCTTTATTAAAATTCATATTTTTTTTAATTACATTTCAAAAGTATAAAAGCAAAATTTATAAACACAGATTATCAGGTATTATTAATTCTGTTTTATTAAAAAAATCATGGTATAGACCTAAGCTTTAAATGTATAATAATAATGATTTTTAATGACAACTAAATACAATATTTTAATCACTGGTGTAGCGGGTTTTTTAGGTTCACATTTGTCAGAAAAATTATTAGATCTTGGGCATAAAGTCATTGGTGTAGATAATATGATTGGTGGTTATGAGGATAATATACATAAAGATATAGAGTTTCATAATTTGGATTGCAGTGACTTTTCGAAAGTTAAAAAAATTATGAAAAATATTGATGTTGTTTATCATTGTGCAGCAACAGCTCATGAGGGTTTGTCAGTATTCTCACCGTATGAAATCACAAAAAATAATTACCTTGCTTCAGTTTCAATTTTTTCTGCAGCAGTTAATGAAAAAGTAAAAAGAATAATTTTTTGTTCTTCCATGGCAAGATATGGAGAACAACAAACACCCTTTACAGAAGATATGATACCCAAACCAGTTGACCCCTATGGTATTTCTAAAGTTGCAGCTGAGGATGTACTAAAGAATCTTTGTGATTTAAACAATATAGAGTGGGTAATTGCTGTACCCCATAATATCATTGGGCCCAGACAAATTTATACTGATCCATATAGAAATGTGGTCTCCATATTTTTAAATAGAATGCTACAAGGAAAACCTCCAATAGTTTATGGTGATGGCAAACAAAAACGATGCTTTTCATATATTGATGATTGTTTAAGCTGTTTAATTCCTATGTTAGATCAAAAAAACTTAAACAAACAAGTAATCAACATAGGACCTGATGAAGAATTTGTGACTGTTAACAAAGTGGTTGAAATTTGCTCTAACATAACTGGTTCAAACCTTGAGGCGGTTTATAAAGAGGACAGACCAAGAGAGGTGAAGCATGCTACCTGTTCCGCTGATAAAGCAAGAAAATTACTAAATTACGAGACAAAAGTAAGTTTGAGCGATGGTGTTAAAAAAACTTATGATTATATAAAAAAAAGAGGAACTAAAGATTTCAATTATCGTTTAACAATTGAGATTGAAAATGATTTAACTCCAGATACTTGGAAAAACAAAGAAATTTAATATTTCTCTTTTAATTCTTCTACACTTATTACTCTAAGAAAACTTTTGTAATTGGCATAGTAATCTTTAAATTTAAGATTTCTTGCTGGTTTTTTAATTTCTAAGATAGAGGTATTTTTTTCTTTTTTAATTATTCCTATACCTTGATCCATTTCACATGTAAAAATTTCTAAATCTTCTTTTTGCCTCAAGTCAACTATTGCTTTCCAAACATCACCATTCCATATCATTCTATATCTAGGAACGGCCTGTTTACTTAGACTATCGGGCATACAATCATGTACTAAGACAATACCATTTTCTTTTAAACAGTTTATTGAATTTAAAATATCCTTTTTTACTTGATCATAAGTATGCAGGCCATCTATGAAAACTATGTCAAATTTTTTCTTATTTTCCTTAAAAAATTCATCACTTGTTTTTCTCACATTCCCACCACTACTTGGGTCTACACCAACTTTATTTTGTACCTTAATTTTTGAAAATAACTGATCTTGATCACAACCAATTTCTAAGTAATCAGAATATCCGTATTTGTTAATCAAATATTCAATAAGATCCCAACGAAAATAATTTGGTGGAAAATTATAATTAAGTTTACCTCTAAAACTTTCGACGAAAAGATTGTAATAAATCTTATTAAATAATTTTGAAATTTTATTTAACTTTTCCATTTTTCAATGACCTGGAAAATCAATTAAGTTTTCAACTTTATAACCTTTTTTTACTAATTTGTCCGTACCATTGAGATCAAACAAATTAATAACAAAAATAAAAGCAGCAACTTTTCCTTTTGAAATTTCAACTAACTTAGCTGCTGCCTCAGCAGTACCACCAGTTGCAATTAAATCATCAATAATTAAAACCTCATCATTTTCATTTATAGAATCTTTATGCACCTCTATTGTTGCAGTACCATATTCAAGTTCAAAATCTATTGAGTGAACATCAGCTGGTAATTTATTTTTCTTTCTAAGCATTACAAATGGTTTTTTTAATATGTATGAAACAGCAGAAGCAAAGACAAAGCCTCTTGACTCAACTGCTGCAATTTTATCAAATTTTACTTTTTTGCTCCTCTCAACTATCTGATTTATTGTTTCAGAAAATGCTTTTTCATTTTTAATTAATGTTGTTATATCTCGAAATAATATCCCTTTTTTTGGATAATCTGGAATTGATCTAATAAAATCTTTTAAATTCATAAGAGTAAATTATATATTAATAATTAATTAAAATATTTTAAGATGACAATAAATAAATTAGCGATCATTGGTGGAAGCGGTTTATATGATGTTGAGGAATTTGAAAATCGAGAGTTAGTTGATTTAGAAACTCCCTGGGGGAAACCCTCAGATCAAATTTTAAAGACAAAATATAAAAATAAAGAGGTTTATTTTTTACCGAGACACGGAAGGGGGCATTTTATTTCACCTTCAAAAATAAATTTTAGAGCTAATATTGATGCATTAAAACAATTAGGTGTTTCTGACATTGTTTCGGTATCAGCTGTTGGATCTTTAAAAGAAAATTTACCACCAGGTAAATTTGTAATTGTTGATCAATTTATAGATAGAACTTTTGCAAGAAATAAAACTTTTTTTGATGATGAAATCGTTGCCCATGTTTCTATGGCTCATCCAACATCTAATGGTCTGATGAATGCGTGTGAAGAGTCTATTAAAAAAGAAAAAATAGAATATCAAAGAGGTGGAACTTATGTAGTAATGGAAGGGCCACAATTTTCAACTTTAGCTGAATCCAATCTTTATAAATCTTGGAAAGCTGATGTGATTGGTATGACAAATATGCCAGAGGCTAAATTAGCTAGAGAAGCAGAAATTAGGTATGCATCTGTTTCAATGGTAACTGATTATGATTGTTGGCATCCAGATCATGAAAATGTGGACGTGCAACAAGTAATAAAAGTTCTTTTAGGAAATGCTGCGAAAGCAAAAAATATGATAAAAAATCTGATAGAAAATTTTGAAAATCATATTGATCCCAAAGATCCAACTAATAATTGTCTAGATGTTGCAATTATTACAACTCCAGAAAAAAGAACAAAAAAAACTATAGATAAACTTAAAACAGTTGCGGGTAGAGTTTTAAATAAATGAGAATAGAAGGAAAAGAGTATCGTACTATTTGGTTTGAAAATAATGTTGTAAAAATTATTGATCAAACAAAACTACCACATCAATTTATCATAAAGGATCTAAAATCAGTTAAAGATGCAATTAATGCTATAAAAATTATGGAAGTAAGAGGGGCACCTTTGATAGGTGCTACAGCAGCTTATGGACTAGTTTTGGCAATTATTGAAAATAATGATCAATCATTTTTAAAAAAATCTGCAGATGAATTAATAAGTTCAAGACCAACAGCAATAAATCTAAAATGGGCTGTTGATAGAATGATGAATAAATTATCAGGTTTAAATAGTGATAAAATTTTAGAAATAGCTCTTAATGAAGCAAAAGATATATGCGAAGAAGATATAAAATTTTGTGAAAATATAGGATTAAATGGTCTTAAAATAATAGAGGAAATTTATAATAAAAAAAAAGATACAGTTAACATATTAACTCATTGTAATGCAGGTTGGCTTGCAACAATAAATTGGGGGACCGCAACTTCTCCAATTTATCATGCACACAAAAAAGGAATTCCTGTTCATGTATGGGCAGATGAAACTAGACCAAGAAATCAAGGAGCAAATCTTACTTCTTATGAATTAAATGAGGAAGGAATTAAAAACACAATTATTGCAGATAACACAGGTGGAATTTTGATGCAGAGAGGAGAGGTTGATATGTGTATTGTTGGAACAGACAGAACTCTAGCCAATGGAGATGTTTGTAATAAAGTTGGAACTTATCTAAAAGCACTAGCAGCTCATGATAACAAAATTCCTTTTTATGTTGCACTACCAAGTTCAACAATTGATTGGAATATAAAAGATCATAAAGATATTCCAATTGAGGAGAGAAATTCAGAGGAATTATCTCATGCGGAAGGTTTAGATGAAAAAGGAAATATAAAGAAAATACAAATTTATCCAAAAAATAGTAAGGCTATGAATTTAGCTTTTGATGTAACCCCAGCAAAATACGTTACGGGATTAATTACGGAAAAAGGTATATGTGAAGCATCAGAAAGAGGACTAAAAGAATTATTTAAATGAAGAATTTAGACCAAAGAAATCAAATTATTGAGCATTCTCTAAAATTGAACTCTACGAATCTTTCACCGCTACGATCAGGAAATATATCTTTGAGAGCAGAACAAGATAATATTCAAGGTTATTTAATTACTCCATCAGGAAAAAAATATGAAACATTAAAGCCAGAAGATATTGTTTTTATGAGTTTAAATGAAGAAGCAGAAAATAACGTCTCAGTGAACAAACCCTCCTCCGAATGGAGATTTCATAGAGATATTTATGTTAATAAAAAAGATGCCCAAGCAATTGTTCATGCACATTCTCCACACGCAACAGCTGTATCTTCACTCAGAAAATCTATACCGCCGTTTCATTACATGATTGCTCTAGCAGGAGGAGAAGACATTAAATGTGCTGAATACGCTACTTTTGGGACAAAAGAACTTTCACAAAATGTAATTAAAGCTTTAGAAAATAGAAGTGCTTGTTTGATGTCTAATCACGGACAGGTTGCTTTTGGAAAAAATCTAGATCAAGCATTTGAACTAGCACAAGAGATAGAAAATATTTGTCATCAATACACTATTGCACTAAAGTTAGGAGACCCAAAGATTCTTTCATTAGAAGAAATGAAAAAAGTTTTGGAAAAAGCTAAAAATTATAAAAAAGGGTAATATGATAAAAGTAGGGGAGCACATTACTTTAGATATAATTGGCACTGATAAAGAATATGATCCATCGGTTTATGAAAAAGTTATCAAAGAGATTGCTAAAGTAGCTAAAGTTACAATCTTAAATATATCAAAATACAAGTTTGAACCGCAGGGCTTTACAATTCTTGCATTATTAGCTGAAAGTCATATCAGTTTTCATACATTTCCTGAAAAAGGAATTATAAGTTTTGATTTCTTTACTTGTGGAAAAATTAGTCCCTCAGTAGCGATTGATATTGTTAAAAAAGAATTTAAGCACAAAAGAATTGTAAAAAAAGAATTTAACAGAGATACAAGATCTCTCTATCACGATATTTACAGCTCTCCAGGTTTACAAAAATCATATGTTGTAAATGAAGTTCTGGAAGATTTTAAATCAAAAGTGGGTCAACACATCGAAATTTTAGAGTTAGAGCAATTCGGTAAATCATTGTTTATTGATGGTGAAATTCAAGTAGCTGAATCTGATGAACATTTGTACAGCTCAACATTTGTGGGAGCAGGGTTGAAGTTAAATAAAAACAATGAAAGAGCTGCAATCATTGGTGGTGGTGATGGAGGAGTTGCTAGAGAATGCATATCTAAAAAATTTAATTTTATCGATTGGTATGAGCTTGATCCTGAGGTAGTTGAAGTTTGTAATAAACATTTAGGGGACATTGGAAAAAAAGCTACAGAGAAAAATTCAGTTAAATGTGTTTGGGGAGATGCCTTTCATAGTATTAAATCAGTAAAAGACGATACATACGATCATATCTTTGTAGATTTAAATGATGATCAGTTTTGTATAGATTTGGCCGCAAAAAATATGGACTCTTTAGTAAGAATATTAAAACCAAAGGGTGTGATCACAGCACAAGTTGGCAGCCAAGATAAAAAACCTCTTCAAGTTGAAAATTGGATGAATGTTTTTCATCATCATTTTGGAAATACCAAATTATCTAGGGTTTATGTACCCAGTTTTGATTGTTCTTGGAATTTCTCGTCTTCAATAAATCATTAGTTTTTTCTTTTTAAAGTCTCTGATTTGTGAAATAATATTTTTTTATTAAAGGAGAGAATGATGAATATATTTAAAAAAACTATTTTTTCAGTTTTATTTTCATTATTGATTATTGGAAATGTTAATGCTGATAAAATTAAAATTGGAACAGAAGGTGCTTATCCTCCATGGAATTCTAAAGATGCATCAGGTAAATTAATTGGATTTGAAGTCGAATTAGCTTACACACTTTGCAGATATATTGGACAACAATGTGAGATAGTTGAACAAGATTGGGATGGAATGATACCAGCTTTAATTATGAGAAAATTTGATGCAATTATGGCAGGTATGTCTATTACTGCTGAAAGACAGAAAGCTATTAGCTTTTCTCAAGGTTATGCAGATGAGGTTGCATCTTTAGCAGTTATGAAAGGTTCTGACCTTGAAGGTATGGATACTCCAGAGGGGATCAATCTTACTTTAGGTGGTTCAGGTGTTAAAAAAACTTTAAAAACTTTAACGGGTGCACTTGCTGGTAAAACTGTTTGTACACAAACGGCAACTATTCACCAAAACTTTTTAGAATCTGGTGATGTTGGAAAAATAAATCTAAGAACTTACAAAACTCAAGATGAAGTCAACTTAGATTTAGCATCAGGAAGATGCGATGTTGCATTAGCAGCTGCAGTCGCTTTTACAGATTATGCTGAAAAATCTGGTAAACCAGTTGTTCTTGTAGGTCCAACTTTTTCAGGAGGAGCATTTGGTAATGGTGTTGGAGTTGGAATTAGAAAAGACGACACTGAATTATTAAAAGCATTTAACAAAGCAATAGAGAAGGCTAGAAAAAACGGAGACATTAGTAGAATAGCTACAAAATGGTTCGGTTTTGATGCCTCTATGTAATTAATTTTAGATTTGGCGACTATAATGTATAGTCGCCAATCTATATGGAACTTCTTGCATTTGGAGATACTGGATGGGGTGACGAGTTATTTCGTGCCACTCTAATGACGATAGCTGTTTCAATTTCAGCAATGATTATAGGTTTTCTTTTTGCGTTAATCTTTACTCCATTAAAATTATCTAAAAATAAGTTTTTAAATTTCATAGCTAATTCTTACACAACTATAATAAGAGGTGTTCCAGAATTATTAGTAATTTACCTTTTCTTTTTTGGTGGAACTGGTGCAGTTATGTTTGTTGCATCAATATTTGGTTATAATGAGTACATTGAAATAAATGCATTTATCACAGGTGCATTTGCAATTGGAATAATTTCTGGTGCTTATTCAACTGAAGTTTTTAGGGGAGCAATTCAATCAATTGATAAAGGTCAGTTCGAAGCTGCCAATGTATTAGGTTTAAATAAATTTGGAAAATTTTTTAAAATTATTTTACCTCAAACATTAAGATTAGCAATTCCAAATCTAAGTAATGTTTGGCAGATAACTCTAAAAGACACTTCTCTAATTTCAGTAACAGGTTTAGTTGAAATCATGAGACAATCTTATATTGCCGCTGGATCAACGAGAGATCCATTATTCTTTTATTCATTTGCTGCAGTTTTGTATTTACTACTTACTTTTGTGAGCATGAAATTAATTAACAGATTAGAAGTTAAATATAGTAGGGGGTACTAATGGATCTTGAATTAATGATTAATAGTCTCCCAAAGTTACTAAATGCTGCTGTAATAACTTTAAAACTTCTTTCAGTTTCTTTAATAATTGGATTATTCATTGGCTTATTTTTTGCAATTCTAAGATTAAATAAAAATATATTTATCAATAGATTTGCTTATGGATATTCGTATGTTTTTAGAGGTACACCCCTTTTAGTACAGATATTCATTATTTATTTTGGATTGGGTCAGATTGAATATTTAAGATCGACAATTTTATGGTCAATTTTAAAAGAACCATATTGGTGCGCAATAATTGCTTTTGCTCTAAACACGGGTGCTTACACTTCAGAGATATTGAGATCAGCATTTCAAACCATTAAACCTGGAATAATAGAGGCAGGTAAGAGTTTGGGTATCTCAAATAAAGTAATCTTTTATAAAATTCAAATTCCTATCGCTATTAGACAATCTTTACCAGCTTATGGAAATGAGATTATCTTAATGATGAAAGGAACTTCTTTAGCAAGTACGGTCACCATAATGGATCTTACAGGTGTAGCAAAATATATAATTTCAACAACTTTTAAACCAATTGAGGTATTTATTGTTGCTGGTGGTATTTATCTATTTATGACGTTTATAATCCATAATGTGATTAAGTTTTTAGAAAAGAAATACAGCTTTAATTAAAGTACAACTAAATCAATTTTTTGCTTGCCAAGTCTTTGATTACCTTGCTCAGTGACTAAATAAGTTTCACCCAGGTTCATTGCTAATTGATTTTCCGAGTCCATTAATATCATATGCATAAAAAAAACATTTCCAGGCTCAATCACATATGGATTTCCAGTATATAACATTGGCCAATCCATCCAATTTGGAGCAAAAGTAGTACCTAAAGAATAACCGCATGCATTCATTCTTGCTTTATTAAAACCAAGATCATCAAAAGTTTTTGCGTGAACATCAAAAACCTCTCCAATTTTATTTCCAGGTTTTAATTTATTTTCACAATTTTTTAATGCTTCAACACACGCCTCATGCATTTTATGATGTTTAGGATCTGCTTTACCTATAGGAATTGTTCTAAACATTGCTGAATGGTAATGTCTATAAGTACCAGCCCATTCTATAGTCAATTGATCTTGATCATTTAAAGTTTGTTTTTCTGATTGATAACGGCAAAGAAGAGCATTTTTTCCTGAACCAATAATAAATTCATTTGCAGGATAATCTCCACCTCCTTCAAATATAACTTTATTCATTTCAGCTAAAATCTTAGACTCATTGACACCTGCTTTGGCATATTTCCAAACTTCATCTAAAGCTTGATCAGCTAGTTCTGCAGCTTTTTTTACATAAACAATTTCCTCTTTGGATTTCACTACTCTTAACTTTGTGATTAAGTCTGATTTATCTTCAACAGAACAATAATTTTCTAAAGACTTATTAAGCTTCAATGTATTTTTTCCAGTCAATCCATAAGCCTCATATTCAATTCCTAATTTTTTTCCTTTAAGATTTAGCTCATCCAAAATAACTTTAAGATCATCGGTTGGGTTTGATCCATCTTTATCAACCCAAATTCTAATGTCTTTTATATTGGATGTATTTTGTGCCTGTCTTAAATCTGGAGCTCTAGTCAGTAATATTGTGTTTCCTTTTTTATCTAAAATTAATGTTTGAAAAAAAACATATCCAAATGTGTCATAACCAGTTAACCAATACATAGACTCTTGTCTAAACATTAATAAAGCATCAATGTTTTGATCTTTCATGGAGTCTAAAACTTTCGATTTTCTAACTCTAAATTCCTCTTTTGAAAAATGAAGTCCCATTAATGGTTTAATAACTGGTGTATTCTTTTATTTCTTTGATAGTTGATCCAGTGTGATTGTTAATCTCTAATTTAATTTTTGCCCGATCATCATTTAGAAAATGAACATCTCTTGAAAGCTTAATAAATTTTTCCCCGAAATCCTTTTCTTTCTCACATTGTCTTTTATCATCCTCGATAACCCAAAGTTTTGAGTTAATTACTTTAAGAGATTGGTAAAGGTTATTCAGCTTTTCATCAGATTTGATATTTTCATCTAACTGATTTTTAAGAATAGAGTGTTCGTTATTAATGAATTTTAATTTTTCAGCATCTTTAATCTTTTCTTTTTTAATCTCTAAAATTGAAATTTTATCTAAAAGTTCTCCAACTGAAACTTCTACTATAATTTTATTCATAAAATTTAATACTATGTTATCTTGTTATAAATATGTCTAATATACTAATTATCAAACATGGATCTTTAGGAGATATATCTCAAGCTAGTGGTGCTATTCAAGACATATCTGAAAATCATAAAAATGATCAAATTCATCTTCTTACTACAAAACCATTTATTGATTTATTCAAAAAAAATCCATTTATTCATAATGTTATTTTAGACAAAAGACTACCTAGGTTTAATTTAATATATTTATATTTTTTAATGCGTGAAATAAAAAAACATAACTTTTCTAAAGTTTTTGACTTGCAAAATTCATCTAGAACTAATTTTTATAAGAATATTCTTTTTCCAAAAGCAGGTAAGGAAATATGGTCGAGCTCAGCAACGACTTTACCAGCAGGAAAAAATAAAAGTGAATTTGACAAAAATTCTGTTCTCGAAAGATTTGAATATCAATTGAAAGACTCAGGATTAAGTACATTGAATACACTAAAGCCAGATTTTAATTGGGCTGCTTCAGACATAAGTGAAATTAAAAACTTTTATAAAATAACAAAATATATTTTATTATTTCCTTTCTGTTCACCTCATTTAACGATTAAAAAATGGCCTTATTACAACAAGCTTATTGATTTAATATCGAATAAGTATGGTGAAGAATATAAAGTTATTACAGCTCCTGGACCAACTGAAATCAGTGAAGCAAAAAATATTAATGCATTAGCTTTACTGGATAATGGAAGAGCGCTAGATATTTCTCAACTTACTGCCTTGATAAAAGATAGTTCATTTGTTGTTGCAAATGATACTGGTCCTGCGCACATAGCTGCTCATGTAGGAGCCAAAGGTCTTACATTATTCGGTAAACATACAACAGCGTACAAAGTAAGTATTGAAAGAGAAAATTTTAAACCAATTGAAGTTACGGATCTAAAAAACTTAAGTGCTGAAAGAGTTTTTGAAAGATTATCTAATTCTTTAACCTAGTTTTTTCAATTATTCTTAAAATCACTGGCACGACAAAAAGTATAAATAACAATCTTATAATATGATGAAAAGCAACAAAATCTGGCTCAAGGTCAAAAGCAATCGCTATTACTGCTACCTCATAAATACCTCCGGGGCAAAAGGATAAGATCAGTGATAAAATGTTATTATCTACAAAAAATGTAGCAACGTATGCTGCTATCAGACCTAATAAAACTAAAAGTATGGTTGCGACTAATCCATGAAAAGAGTTATTTGCCACTTCTTTAAATGTTTTATTTGTAAACCTACATCCAACAGAAGCTCCCAAAATTAATAAACAAAAATTTATTGATGCATCAGGTAATTTGTATGACGCGATGTCAGATATTTGTAAAACTCCACTTGCAACTAGTGTTCCAGATAATAGTGCAGCTGGAACTTTAAATTTATCAAAAAAAAATATGAACACTAATGAAACAATAATTAATATAATTAATTCCCAATGATTTTGAGACATGTAATCAAATTTTTCTAATTCTAAAGCTTCAGCTGGGTAAAGACTTACTATTATAAAAGGGAATAAAGTTATTATAATTATTAATCGAATTAAATGAGCTGTAGCTACTTGAGATAAATCTGATTTTTCATACTCTGCTAAAATCATTAATGGTCCTAAAGCACCTGGGGCTGCAGAAAATATAGACGTTTTTTCTTTGTAATCAGAAAATTTTTGTAAATATTTAGAAACAATTAGAATGCTAATAATAATATAAAAAAACATTATAATTGTGGTCCAAATCCAATTAACCATCTGATTAAGTAAATTTTGATCTATGTAGTTTCCAATGTGTAAACCTAAAATAATTAATATTGAGCTAAGTGCTAATCTAGGCATTATTATTTGGAAACCTTTTAAAGCAGTCAAAGAAGTTGCTATCATTGGACCGATCATCCAGGCGAGAGGAATTTTAAAGAAATCAGCAACAATCGCACTTGGGATAGAAATAATGATTACAATGAAAAATTTTTTGGAGAATAATTGGTTTAAACTTTCTCGGTTAAAGGGAATTATGTTCTGCATTTGCTCTATCTTCGCTTGCTTTGCTTGTTGACTACATTACAAAAAGTATGTTTAATCTGTCTAATTAACTATAACAACGAGAGGAAATAATGAAACTAATTAAATCTTTTTTTTCAGTTTTATTCTCTGCCGCTCTTTTATTATCAACAACTACAGTTAACTCAATTGCAATTGATAAAATACACTTTGTAATTGGTGGTGGTGCTGGTGGTGGTTGGGATGGAACTGCTAGAGGTACTGGAGAAGCTTTGACAAAAGCTGGATTTTTAAAAAGCGCATCATTTGAAAATATGTCAGGTGGTGGTGGTGGAAAAGCTCTTGCTTACATGATTAATACTAAGCCAGAAAATACAATCTTAGTTCAATCAACACCACTAGTTTTGAGATCAATTACAAGACACAAAGGTTATGTCAGTGGAAGTGGAACTTTATCTTATAAAGATGTTGTGCCAATTGCTGGGGTAATTGGTGATTATGGTGCAATTGCAGTTGCAAAAGACTCACCTTACAAAAACTTCAAAGATGTTGTTGATGCATACAAAGCAAACCCAAGTTCAATTAAAATGGCTGGTGGATCTGTTAGAGGAAGTATGGACCATCTAATTGGTGCTCTAGCATTTCAAGCTGCTGGTGCAGATCCTAATGCTGTAGCTTACATCCCTTATGATGCAGGTGGAAAAGCATTAGCTGGACTTTTATCTGGAGAAACTCAAATTATTTCTACAGGTTTGGGTGAACTTATGGGAGCAAGAGACCAAGTAAGAATTATTGGTATTACTGCACCTGATAGGGTTGGTGATGCACCTGATGCACCTACACTTAAAGAACAGGGATATGATGTACAATTCGTTAACTGGAGAGGATTTTTTGGTCCTCCAGGCATGAGTAGCAAAGATAAAAAAGCTATTGCTAAAATGTTAGGCGATGTACAAAAAACTCCTGAGTGGGAAGCTGTAAGAGCAAGAAATGCTTGGGTAAATATTTATAACCCAGACAAAAAGTTTGTTAAGTTTTTAAAGACTCAAACAAAAGAAATGACAGCTCTTATGAAAAAACTAGGAGTTATTTAATCCTCGGGATTAATTAATTTAAAGAGCAGTGAATATAAATACGACAAAAATTATATCACTGCTCTTTTTTATTTTCTCAGCATTTTATTTATATACAGCTTATCAAATTCAAGTTTTTGCTTTCGATGAAAACGCACCATTTAATGCAAGAACATTTCCAATCTATTTAGGATATTCTGGTTTATTTTTTTCTGGATTAAAATTAATCTTGCCAGATCCAGATACTATAAAAGTTGAACATAGAACATTAGAATATAAAAAAACGGCATTATTAATTGTTATTGCAATTATCTACGGAGCAACAATTTTAAAAGTGGGTTACTTTTTAACTACATCTTTGTTTTTATTTGCCTCTTATTACTTTTTAGGTGAGAGAAGGTGGGTCTTAATGTTTTTACTTTCATTCCCATTTGTTGCTGGATTTATGTATTTGCTCCACGGAGTTCTTGAAATTTATTTAAGGGATCCCTTCTTAAAAACCATTGGAGTGATGGGATGACAGAAGGAATATTAATTGGTTTAACTACAGCATTATCATTTCAAAATATTTTTATGGTTATGATTGGTTGTTTCTTTGGAACAATTATTGGAATGTTACCTGGTTTAGGTCCCATGACAGCGATTGCTTTAATGATACCAATTACTTATGGCTTTGATCCTGCAACTGGATTAATTTTAATGGCTGGGGTTTATTATGGAGCGGTATTTGGTGGCTCAACTTCTTCAATTTTATTAAATGCTCCTGGAGTTCCAGGAACAGTTGCAACTTCTTTCGATGGATATCCAATGGCGCAACAAGGAAAAGCTGGTAAAGCACTAGCGATAGCTGCCTGGAGTTCTTTTGCCGGTGGAACTTTATCAGCAATTTATTTATTATTTATGGCTCCAAGTTTATCAAAAGTAAGTTTATCATTTAGATCTCCAGATTATTTTGCATTAATGATTTTAGGTTTAACAGCAATTGCAGCTTTTTCTTCAAAAGGTCAATTCTTAAAAGCAATGATGATGGTTGTGCTTGGTTTGATGTTAGCGTCTGTTGGTCAAGATTCACTTTCAGATATCACCAGATTTACTTTCGATAATATGAATTTAACAGATGGTATAAGTTTCGTCCTAGTAGTTATGTCAACATTTGCTATGAGTGAGGCATTAACAATTATATTAAAGAGAAATGATCCAACTGCAGCAGCAAAGCAAGTCTCTTTAACCGAGCTTGGATCAATTAAAATTAACAAAGAGGAGCGGGGTAAAATGTATCGAACAATTCCAAGATCCTCAGTTATTGGTTTCTTAATTGGAGTATTGCCTGGTGCTGGTGCAACTATTGCATCATTTTTAGCTTATGGAATGGAAAGAAATTTAGTTAAGGATGAAGAAAAAGAAAAGTTTGGAAAAGGAAGTGTAAATGGATTATCAGCACCTGAAACAGCAAATAATGCAGCATGTTCAGGTTCTTTTGTGCCAATGTTAACTTTAGGTATACCTGGCAGTGGAACAACAGCCGTGATGCTAGGAGCACTTTTGGGCTTTGGTATTCAGCCAGGTCCAAGACTTTATATGACCAATCCTGAAATTTTTTGGTCAGTGATAATGTCGATGTATATTGGAATGGTTATCTTATTGATATTAAACTTACCATTAATTCCTTACATCGCCAGGATTCTAGCGGTTCCAAAAAATTATCTAATTCCATTAATATTATTTTTTTCAATTACAGGAATTTATGTAATGTCATTTAATAATTTTGACATTTATTTAATGATCGGCATAGCAGTTGTTGCAACATTTTTACGACTTTATGATTTTCCCATGCCACCTTTAATACTAGCTTTTGTTCTTGGTGGATTGATGGAGGAGAATCTAAGAAGATCATTACTTCTAAGTAATGGATCTTGGGAGTTTTTATGGGACAGAACTCTTACAGTTTGTATATTGATTACAACAATTCTAATTGTTCTTTGGCATATCTATAAAACTTTTACAAAAAATAAACCTTAAATTAAAATTTTTTTATATTGTTCAATAGCATTGGACCAATCGAATTTAGATGATAGTTCTTTTGCATTTTTACCAAAATGTAAATATTTTTTATTTTCAATCATTGAGTTTAATGATGAATAAATATCATCAAGATTGTTTCCATCGCATATTAAACCAGTTTTATCATGTTGAATTGCATCTGCAGCACCACCATCAGCTCCACCCAAAGAAGGAATTCCATACTGCGCTGCCTCTATATAAGCTATTCCAAAACCCTCAACTGAGCTTTTATGCCTTATAGATGGCATCACAAATATATTTGATTTTGCCACTAAAGCATTTTTTAGGTCGTCGGTTATTTCTTTAAAAAACATTACTTGCCCACTTAAATTAAGTTCATTTACCAAATCTTTTAAATTTTTCTCTTCGTCTCCATAGCCAACACAAATGTAAACTATATTTGGATATATTTGCTTTAGGTTTCTCAAAGCCATTAATACTTTTTCATGATTTTTTCTTTTATCAAATCTAGAAACAGTAATTAAGCGTGGTGTTTTTGTTTTGAGCAAACTCTCAACTTTAATTAATGATTTTTTGTTAAGTTCTTGAGCAGGATTTATTCCTGGATTTATTACAATAACTTTTTCTTGTTCTGCACCATTTTCAACTGCTAAGTTTTTAGTAAATTCAGAATTTGCTATTATTTTTTCTACACTATTTAAAACTTTATTTATTCTTTTATTTAAAGAGCTACCTTTAGGATGATTAATTTCCTTTCCATGGATTAAACAATATTTTTTTTTATCAGTCTTAATTAATTCTAAACTCTTCCAATGGTCAGCAATAATGCCTTGAACTTTATTTTCTTTTAAATATTCATTAATTAACTGCGCTTTTCTTATTTTTCTCAAAAATTTAATTCCACCAACTCTTTCTATTGAGAAATTTTCATTTTTATCAAATTGGTTATGATTTTCGTAGTAATCCGCAAAAACCTTGGTCATAAAGTTTTTGGACATTTCTTTAGCTAGTCCCCACATTAAATTTTGCATACCACCCACCTCTGGTGGGAAGGATCTAGTGACAATCAAGTACATTAATCAGTTTTCCACTTAATACTACAACCAGCACTAGGAGTTTGGTTTTCAGGTCCTTTACCAGTTTCAGCAATTAGTTTCATGGCAACTAATAGATCGCTATCACCATCTCTTACAGGAACTAAATTTTTTAATTCTCTCAATCTGCCTCGATATTGAAGCTCTAAATTTTTGTTGTACCCAAAAAAATCTGGAGTACATACAGCATCATAAGTTCTGGCTATTTCTTGTGTTTCATCAACCAAATATGGAAAATTGAATTGATTTTTTTTTGCAAATTCAATCATATTTTCAAACGAGTCTTCTGGATAATTCTCAGCATCATTTGCACAGATTGCTACAGAGTTAATTCCTAAATCTCTCAATTTTTTGGTATCCTCGGCTATATCTTTTGTAACTGCTTTAACATAGGGACAATGGTTGCAAATAAACATTATTAAGGTTCCATTTTCACCTTTAATATCTTCTAAAGATAAAATTTTATTATCAGTTGACTCAAGCTTAAAGTCGTGAGCCTTTTGACCGAAATCACATATTGGAGTTTGTATTGGCATAATGTAATAATATATAAATTATGTTTTACGATTTAAAAGATAAAAAACCAAAAAACTCTGGCGAAAATTGGGTAGCACCCAATGCGGTTGTTATAGGTGATGTTACTTTAGAAAAAAATACAAGTGTTTGGTTTAATGCAACTCTAAGAGGAGATATTGAAAATATTCATATAGGTGAGGGATCAAATGTTCAAGATGGATGTGTTTTGCATACCGATCCAGGATATCCCATTAAAGTTGGTAAAGATGTAACTATAGGTCATATGGTTATGCTCCATGGATGTACGATAGGGGACAATAGTTTAATTGGAATTGGTGCAGTGATTCTTAATAACGCTAAGATTGGAAAAAATTGTATCATAGGTGCAAAAGCTTTAATTACTGAAAACAAAGAGATACCTGATAACTCTTTAGTAATAGGTTCACCTGGTAAAGTTGTGAGAGAAGTTACTGAGGAAGAAAAGAAAGCAGTTTTTGAAAACACAAAGCACTATCAAGATAATTGGAAAAAATATTCTAAATCAATTTTTTAAGGGGGCGTTCTGTTGCCCGGCATTAGATTAGAAATTAGCATATTTGCTTATTTATTAAAACCACTTCGTTGAAAACTTCGTTGAGAGATCTACTCTTTTTGTCCAAGATTTTCCTTTGAACTTCGTTGAAAATTTGGTTTAATAAATCTTATGAGTATAGGTTTTTGGCAATTATTTATATTATTATTATTCATCGCAGCATATTTTATTCCATTTATAATTGCATTGATTAGAGATGTTCGTAATAAAGTTTCTGTATTTTTTTTGAACCTTTTTCTAGGTTGGACTGTTATTGGTTTTTTTGTTTTACTTTTCTATGCAAGTCTTACAAATGCAACTTCAAATGTTTCTGTCGTTGAATTTGTAAAAGGAAAATCAAAAAGAAAAATTAAAAAATAAAAGGAATTTATATGACCAATGCTCTTTTATTTATAATTATAATTTTACTAATATGTGTTTGTTTGTTTTTGAGTCAAATATTATGGCAAAATGAAACATATGATTTACAAAACAAAAAAAAAATTAGTGCTGACATAATTCATGATAGATACGAAAGAATGACTAGAATGGTTCATTCTCAATTTTATATGAATTTATTTTGGAGTGTAATTTTTTCAGTTATAATTTATTTAATTTTACACACGCTAGATGAATACAATTTTATTAATATTATAAATTAAAAAACAGAATGGGCGTTCTGTTGTCCACCCTTGGTATTATTTAAAAAAAACTTTCTTAATTAAATAAATAAATACAGCAATTACAAATAATCCAAGACAGATATAATGCAGGTTTTCAACAGAAACAATTCTTAGGAAGATATTTTCATTACTAAATGGAAACAAAGGTGTCATATCTCTATGCATAATACTATCAAGTATTAACTGTGATAAAGCACCAGTAATCGCACCAATCCATGAGGAAAAATTATTTATTTTTATTTCAGTTTTAAACCATTTAATCTTTTCCATCTTTAAAGTTTTATTCCAAATTCTTAAACCAAATTCACAAATAGGTTTTCCCAGCGTTGCACAAACAATAGCAACAATTGAAACTCCAAGGATTGTATGAAAAAATTTATGTGAAAGAAAACCAGTTGTGAAATAGAAATAGAGTACTTCACAATCAATTAAAACATTTGTTAAAGTAAATGTTGAAAAACTAAAATATTTTGGAAAAACTGATTTAACAGATGCTCCAGCAACTATGTGATACGGTGTAAATGGCATATATTAATTAAGGGGCGTTCTGTTGCCAAGTGCCCCAATCCATAATTATTTATTTTTTACAATACCTTTTCAAAGCCCTCAAAATTAGGTGGCCCAATATATAAGTCTCTATGCTTTCCAGCATCTTTGTGAGCGAGTCTAAATGCTTCAGATTTTGTCCAATTCCAAAAATCTTCTTTCGTCTCCCATATGCTATGAGATGCATAAAGAGTGTGATCTTCATTAGCTTCACCTTTAACTAAATTAAAATTTTTGAAACCTGGCACTTCTGCTAAATGAGTTTCTCTGTTTTTCCAAACATTTTCAAACTCAGATTCTTTTCCTTTTACGATTTTAAATCTATTCATTGCGATATACATTTTTTCTCCTATATTTTTCCTATTCCGAAAAAAGCACCCACAATTATCAATAACCAAATTATTCCTTTAATTAAAAAAAAAGAAAAACTACCTATTAACAAGTACTTTTTGATTTTATTTTTCACTAACTTAGATTAGCGATAAAAATTTTACTATCGATGCGATATTTAGACTTATGAAAAGATTAAATTTTCAATGAATAATTAAGGAACTAACCAATTATTCTTATTTGTCTCTAAATCCATCTTCTAATTATAATGTGAATTTTTTTTTGACTATTTTTTTACTGGAGAGCCGTATCTATTTTTCTTTTTTTCTCCCATAGTCGCTTGCCAAATGATTACCAATATACCACCAACAAAAGTTATCCAAAGTAATTGCCACCAACCTGTTTTATCAGTATCGTGTAATCGTCTTGCTCCAACAGCAATCGAAGGCAATGCAGTAATAAGCAAAAATATCAAGTACATTGGACCATAAGCATCAGATGCATAACCAAATATCATCACATCAACAATCCAGGCAATAATAGCACCTAGAAATCCAAACAAAAAGAACCACCAAAATTCAGACCTTGATGCTCTTCCAGAAAAAATTGCATATTTATTAAAACAAGTTTTTATTGAAGTTTGAAAATCCATAAGGCTATATAACTTATTCTAAGGCACTAGCCAAGAATTTTTATTAGTTTCTAAATCAAATTTGGCTCTTCGGTGTCCTTTAGCTGCAAGATAAAGCCACTCAATAGATTTAATATTACATTTAATAACTGTAAAGTTTTTATAACCTTCTTCACTTTGTTCCATAGTGTAATCAAAATCTTCTAATTTAGATATCATACCGGAAGTTGGATTTACTGAGGCAGTTCCTGGTGGGCTATCAGTTAAATAACAACGTCTACTTATATGCTGAGTTTTCTTCCAAGACAATTCTGTTATAGAATTTTGATTATTTACCTCACATTTTACTTTTATTCTTAATTGTATCTTTTCTTCTTTATCGTAGAAAACTAGAGAGGCATTTTTATTTTTTTTAAGAATATCTACTTTTGGAGATCTTAAATCTGTATGAAATTGTAATATATTATTTGCTCTATCTGATTTTCTTAGAACAACAATTCTTCCATCCACCTCATCTTGATGAGCACAAACAAAGACAGGAATTCTAAAAGGAGAACCTCTATTAGTCACAGCATCATCAAGCATAGACCAATACTTATTTTGAATTTCCTCGAAATTTTCATAGTATGCCGGTTGCATACATTACTCTCTGAATCTTTTAATTAAGCTTGAAGTGTCCCAACGATTACCTCCTAATCCTTGTACTTCTCCATAAAACTTATCTACAAGTTCTGTTACAGGTAGCAATGAACCATTATTTTTTGCTTCATCCATTGCAATCTTTAAATCTTTTCTCATCCAGTCAACCGCAAAACCAAAATCAAACTTATCATCAATCATTGTTTTGTATCTATTTTCCATTTGCCAAGACTGAGCTGCACCTTTTGAGATAACTTCGATTACATCCTCCATATTTAATCCAGCTTTCATTCCAAAGTTTATTCCTTCAGATAGACCTTGAACCAATCCTGCAATACAAATTTGGTTAACCATCTTAGCTAATTGTCCACAACCAGCTTTACCAAGCAATTTCATTTTTTTGCTATAACAATCAATTTTGTCTTTTGCTTTATCAAAGTCAGTTTGATCACCACCGATCATAACTGTTAGTGCACCATTCTCTGCTCCAGCTTGTCCACCAGATACAGGAGCATCTAATGCGCCAAATCCATTTTTCTTTGCATAATCATAAATCTCTCTTGCAATTGTTGCTGAGGCTGTAGTGTTATCAATATAGACTGCGCCCTTTTTAATTGTTTTGAAAGCTCCTTTGTCACCAAAAGTTACTTCTCTTAAGTCATTATCATTTCCAACACAGGTAAAAATATATTCAGCATCTTTGGCTGCATCTGCTGGAGTTTCAGCCATTTTACCTTTGTATTCTCCAATCCATTTTTCTGCTTTTGATTTTGTACGATTAAAAACAGTTACATTATGACCAGCTTTTGATATATATCCTGCCATTGGATAGCCCATTACACCAAGACCTATGAAAGCAACATTAGAGCTCATAATTTTTTATGTTTAAAAGTTTAAGTTTAAAAGTAATTATATTTGGATTTATCTTTACATTTTTTTCTAGTTTTGGACAGAGTTTTTTTCTTGGTTTATTTAATTCAAGTATTAGAGAAACACTTTCAATTACACATGGACAATTTGGCTCAATTTATGCCTCGGCAACATTATTAAGCAGCTTTCTTTTAATTTGGGTTGGTAAAAAGATTGATGACATAAATATTTTTAGATTTGCATTATATGTAAACCTTTTGTTAGCTTTTTCTTGTTTTTTCTTTTCGAAGATTTCATCAATAGTTTTTTTATTTATTGCTGTTTTTCTAATGAGGTTTTCTGGCCAAGGATTAATGTCTCATACTGCAACTACAACGATTTCAAGATTTTTTACTAAATCTAGGGGCAAAGCTCTAAGCATTGGTTGGTTTGGATTATCAACTGCAGAATTTATTTTACCAGTTTTAATTGTCTATTTGCTTACTTTAACTGCGTGGCAAAACATTTGGCTATCTATTTCTGTATTTATAATATTTTTTTTACCATTTATTTCTTTTGCGTTAATTAAAAACCTGAACTTTGACTCAAGGGAAGATGTAAATGATCAAAATTTTGTTGAAAAAGAAATTAAAAATTGGACACGTGATGAGGTTTTAAAAGATTATAGATTTTATATAGTTTGTTTGAATATGTTAGCAATGCCTTGGATTGCTACTGGTGTATTTGTTTATCAGTCATATATAACAGAGTCAAAAGAGTGGGGTGAATTTGTCATAGCACAATCATTTATGGCTTATTCTGTCTTATCAGTGATTACTTTACTAGGCTCTGGTTTTTTAATCGATAAATTTACTAGTAGAAAACTATTGATCTTTATGAATATACCTTTGTTGATTTCAATGTTGGTTTTGTTTTATTTAGATATTTCTATTTCTGCTTTCATATTCCTTGGTTTAATTGGCATTTCTAATGGGCTTGCCAATGTCTTAGGGTCATCGACCTGGGCTGAGATTTATGGCGTAAAATACATTGGATCAATTAAAGCATTAACAACAGCATTAATGGTATTTTCTACTGCTTTTGGCACAGCTTTATTTGGCTTGTTAATTGACAAAGGCTTTACTATTGAGCAAATAGCAGTGATCTCATTTGTATATATTTTCTCATCTTTAATTGCTCTATTCGTGGTTAGAAATAGGTTAAATCCTCAATATGTTTAAATAGTCCTTGCTTTTTTTAATGACAGCTTATAGATAACCGGCATGGCAAGAGTTACAGTAGAAGATTGTATTGATAAAGTAGATAGTCCATATGAATTAGTTTTGGTTGCAAAGGAGAGAGCGACTCAACTCAATACTGGTATAGAACCAACCTTGGATCGTGATAACGATAAAAATACAGTTATAGCATTAAGAGAAATAGCTGAAGAAAATATCAAAGTAGATGATTTAACTGAAAGCGCTGTCTACAAATTAAGAAAACATGTAGAACAAGTTGATGATGGTGCCGAAGCTGATGAGGATGTTGGTGATGATTTTGAAAGTTTATACAAAGGTGAGATTTCAAAAAGTGGAACACCTATTCTACCATCTAAAAGAGCACGAAAAGCTCCAGAAAAAATTCAGGTTTCTAAAGATGATTTAGCAGAATTATCTGAGACAGCTAAACCAGATGTACCTGATATGCCAGCAGACGAAGAAACTGATTCTGATCAAGGAGAAGTTTCTTTAGAAGAAGTTTCTGAAAGTGAAAATCAAGAGTCAGAGGATTCAGATACTTCAAACTCATAAAAAAAAATATAAAGTTAAATGATGAATAGGTTAGTTTCAATTGCTCCTATGATGGATTGTACAGATCGTCATGAAAGATTTTTTTTAAGATTAATTTCTAAAAACACTCTTTTATATACAGAAATGATAGTGGATGAAGCAATCAATAGAGGTGATAAAAAAAAATTACTTGAGTTTAATATCAATGAAAAACCAGTAGCACTACAATTAGGTGGTTCATCTCCAAAACTTTTATCTAAAGCAACAAAAATAGGTGAGGATTTTGGATACGATGAGATAAATTTAAACTTAGGATGTCCGAGTAAAAAAGTAGAAAAAAATAAATTTGGTGCTTGTTTAATGAAAGAGCCAAATCTAGTCGCAGATTGCTTAAGCAGAATGCAATCAGTTACAAAACTTCCAATCACAATAAAAACACGTATTGGTTATGATGATGTTGAAGATTATGAAAATTTTCATAAATTTATATCTGTTTTAAAATCTACCGGGGTAAAAACTTTCATTATCCATGCTAGAAAAGCGATGCTTGGTAAATTTACTCCAAAACAAAATTTAAATATCCCACCCTTAAAATATGATTATGTTTATAATTTAAAAAAAGATTTTCCAAATGAAGAAATTATTATCAATGGGGGAATTACTAATACTGATGAAATCAACAACCATTTAAAAATAGTCGATGGTGTTATGATTGGAAGAGCGGCATATCATACCCCTTATTTATTAGCTGATATTGAAAAAGAAATATTTAAAAATGAAAATGTTCTAAGTAGACAGCAGGTAATTGAAAATTTTATTCCATATGTAAAAGATGAATTAAAAAAAGGTACAAAACTTAATCAAATTATGAGACATACACTTGGCTTATTTCATGGACAATCTGGAGCTAGTTATTGGAAAAGATATTTAAGTGAAAATATGTGCGTTCGTGATGCGGATGTTCAGAAAATAAACCATATTATGGATAAGATTAAATTTAATAATGTCGAAAGAAGAGTAGGCTAGTCTGATAAATTCAATTATATCCAATCAATATTCTTTATACATATTATTAATGGTTGTTACTGCTATACCAGTTGGTTATTTTGCTGGATTATTTGGAATTGGTGGTGGTTTAATAACAGTACCATTTCTTTTTTTTATTTTTGAGGCATTAGGAGTTGATAAAAACTATCTAATGCACTTAGCTGTTGGAACTTCTTTTTCAATTATTATTCCTACATCAATGGTTTCTGTTTACACGCATAATAAATATAAGTCTGTTGATCCGAATATAATAAAAACATATGGTTTGTTCGTAATCATAGGTGTTTTGCTTGGTACAACTTTTGCTGCCGTTGCTAAGACTAAATTACTTGTTATTTTTTTTACTATAGTAGTATTTATTTTAGGATCTTATTTATTAATTACTTCCAATCAACAATCTAAAAGAAGTAAAAATTTTAAAATACAATTTAGGATTTTATTTGGATTAGTTTCAGGTTTTATTTCAGCACCCATGGGGATAGGTGGTGCTGTGATGAATGTTCCAATTCTTAAATATTTTGGATATCCAATAAAAAAAGCCATAGGTAGTGCTGCAACAATTGGTTTTATTATTGCGTTGTGTGGAGCTATTGGATTTTGGTATTCTGGTTTAATATTAAATGCTAATTTGCCACTGAGCATAGGTTTTATAAATTTACCAGCTTTTTTTATTTTTATACCAATCACTATGTTTATGGCTAGGGTAGGAGCAAATTCAGCTCACAAAATAGAAAAATCTAGATTGCAGATGTTTTTTGGCATATTTTTATATGTAATTGGTACAATTTTTATATTTAGATACGCTAGTTTATAATTTTAATTAAAATTAAATTTTAAAGTCATTATAAATTAATGATTAAGATAATTAAAAAAAAATATAAGCCTCGAATAAAAGCCAGACTTAGAAAAATGGGCTTAAAAAAAGGTTTTAAAAAAACAATAAAAAATCAAATTAAAAAAAATAAACAATCAATAAATAAAAATTTTAAAAATTTTTTTGACTGGATTAAGGGAGCAGAATTAGTTGAACTCAAAGAGTGTAATACAAATGAAGATCCAGTACGACCAGAATTAGATAATATCTTTAGAAGGAGTTATGGAAGAAAGATTTATGGAGTAAAATACATGGGGGAAATTCATGCAGTTATGTGTTTTGCTTATACTAATAAAATTCCAAAAAACGTAGAGGAGTTAGATAAATTTAGTCATGATGCTTTTCTACAAAGCGCTCAAAGAGACCAAAATGTTGGAAAAATAGCTATAGCTTATACTGTTTGGTCTAAAAAAAAAGGTGGTGGAAAATTAATTGTCAAAGAAGTATTTAATAAAATAAAAAAATCAAATTATCTCAACAGATTAGTTACTTTATCTCCTTTAACAGATATGGCTTATAAATTTCATATAAAAAATGGCGCTAAACTTATTAGTGTAAATGAAACAACTCAAAATTTTGAATACAAAGTTATAAAGAGTAAAAAGTACTAAAAAAAAGGGTGGTTTCAGTCTCCCTCTACCACCCATAACTAAAAATTATTCGATTCTCCTTGCGAATCAAAATATTTTTTTTTAAAAATTATCTTATTGTGCACGTAAAAAGTGAAATAACCAAAAAACCTCAATTTAAACACATGGTTTATATTTAAAATAATAAAAATAGTGTTACCTTTTAATATGGTTCAAAAAAAAAGAGATAACAATAAATCTTATAGTCGAGATAATAAAAAGGGTAAATTTGATATGAACCCATTTAATTTCATTGAACAAGGTAAAAATAAATTAGAGAATTTCTATAAAAAACTCCAAAAAGAAAGAAAAATAAGCAAAGAGAGGTCTGAAAAACAAAGAATTATCAACGAAAAAAGAGAATATGAGAACCAAAAAAAACAAGCTCAAAGAGAAAAAGAAGAAAAAATAAAAGAGGAAAAAAAACAAATTCTTGAACAGAGAAGACTGATTATTGAAAATGAAAAGCAAATTAAAAAAAATGAGGAAAAAAGAAAAAAAATTGAAGCCAAAAGAATATTCATTGAACAACAAAAAATTAAAGACGAGGAGGCTCGAAAAATCAGAGAGGATGCTAGAAAGATTAAAGAAGAAGAACTTAGATTGAGAATGTTAGAAAGACAAAGGGATCGAGAAGAAAAAATAAAAGCAAAAGAGCAAGCATTAAAGGAAAAGGAGATAAAAGCACAGCAGTTAAGAGAGGAAAAAGAGAGAGAAAGACAAGAACAAATTAGACTTAATGAAATAGAAAGACAAAAAAGATTAGATGAAGAGCAAAGAACACGAGAAGCCGCTAAAAGATTAAAATATGAGGAGGAAAAACTTAAAGAGTCAGAAATAAGATTAAAAGAGATTGAAAATGAGAGACAAAAAGAGATAGAAAGACAAATTTTAAAAGAGCAAGCAGAACAAAGAGTTAAAGAGGAAGAATTAAGACTTAAAGAGGAAAAAATTAAAGCAGAGGAAGAGGAGAGATTTTTACGTCAAAAAGAAGAGCATGAAAGAACAGAAAAATTAAGGAAAGAAGAGGAAGAGCAAAAAAGAATTGAAGAGGAAAAAGAAAGGGAAATTAAACAAAAATTAGAGGAAGAACAAAGAATTCTAGAGGAAGAAAAAAGATTGAAAGAGTGGGAGGAAAAATTTGATTTAGAGCAAAAAAAGAAAGAAGAAGAATTAATTAAAAAGTTTTACAGTGGTAACTCATCTAATAAGAATGAACCTGAAGAAAAGAATGATTAATTAAATTTTTTGGTCATATTCACCAATTTTACCTGTTTTTTGAAGTAAAGAATCTATAAATCTAAATATTTTTAACTTTCTATCATTAGATGTGGGACTTTCTGTTACAATAACTAACGAAGGTTTATTAGAAGAGGCTCTAATCAAACCCCATGAGCCATCTTTAAACGAAAATCTGACTCCATTTACTGTTAAAATTTCATTAATTTCCTGTTCATCTATTTTAATTTTTTCGTTTTTCATTTTTTCAATATCTTTAACAATTTTATCAACTAACGCATATTTGTCCTCATCCTTACAATAAGGAGCCATAGTAGGTGTTTGAAATGTTTTTGGAATTTCTTTAATGATCTCACTCATTTTTTTGTTCTGATTATCTAATAAATGACAAATTTGGATCGCCGAATTAATACCATCATCATATCCGTAACCTAAAGGTTGATTGAAAAAAAAGTGTCCACTTTTTTCAAATCCAGCCAAGGCATTTTCATTGTTAACTTTTCTTTTAATATGTGAATGGCCAGTTTTCCAATAAATTGTTTTACATTTATTAGAATTTAATAACTTATCATTTGCATACAATCCTGTTGACTTTACATCTACTACAAAAACTGAATTTTTATATTTATTTGATAAACTTCTTGCAATTAATAATCCTATTTTATCTGAAAATATCTCACTACCCTCATTATCAATTACTCCTACTCTGTCACCATCGCCGTCAAATCCAAACCCAATATCAGCATTATTTTTTTTAACAGCATCTGAAATTGCATGTAACATTTTTAAGTCTTCTGGATTAGGATTATATTTAGGAAAGGTCCAATCTAAATTACAATCTAGTTCTATTATGTCACAACCTATTCCACGCAAAATATCAGGAGCAAAAATTCCTGCAGTTCCATTACCACAAGCTACCACTACTTTAATTTTTTTTTTGATTTTATTATTATCTATTAAGCTTTGTTTATATATATCTTGAAAATTTTCTATTTTTTTTTCCTGACCTTGTCCGTTTACAAAGTTTTCACTTAGAGTTATTTCTTTTAATTCTCTCATTTCATCAGGTGCATGTGTTAATCCTTTTTTAATTCCCATCTTAACACCTGTCCAACCATTGTCGTTATGACTCGCAGTTACCATTGCAACAGCATCAGAATTAAAATGGAATTGTGCGAAATAAACCATCGGAGACAAAGACAAACCCACATCTTCGACATAGCAACCAGTTGAAACTAAACCTTTTTTAAGCGCTGCTTTTATATCTTCGCTATAAGATCGATAATCATGACCAACAATTATTTTTGGATTAGTTTTATTTGTTTGTTTTATGATTTGTGTGCCCAATCCTTTACCAAGATTCGTTATCCCTAAGAGATTTATGTCTTTTTCATACAACCATCGAGCGTCATATTCTCTAAATCCATAGGGGTCGATTTTTAAATTTATTGACATTATTGTTAATTACTTACATTTTTTTTTAATTTTTTTATTGATTTATTTTCTTTGTGTTCTATAAATGTTCTATTGATTTGTTGTTTATATAGTGTATTAACACTTAACGCACACAACATATAGTTGTTTTCGTACTAATAACAAAATATAATACAAAAATATGAATAAAATTCTATCGCAGGCCCTAAAGAAAGCTGTCTCTGAATATAGCCCACAAGTTAAAGAAGTAGAAAAGAATAATAGGCCAGATCTTTTTTCACTTAATAATGAAACCGAACTTTTTCAAAATGATAAAGGGATCATAATCAAAATAGATCGTTCTCGAGATGCGAACTTAACTGATTTCGGTAAGGCAACTTTAAAAGATAGATATCTTGGTCACAATGAATCTTACCAAGATTTATTTGCAAGAGTTGCCAGCACATATGCTGACGATAATTTACACGCTCAAAGAATTTACAACTATATTAGCAATCTTTGGTTCATGCCAGCAACTCCAGTCTTGTCGAATGGTGGAACAAAAAGAGGATTACCCATTTCTTGTTTTTTAAATGAAGCTTCAGATAGTCTAGGTGGTATCTTAGATCTTTGGAGTGAAAATGTTTGGCTAGCTGCGAAGGGTGGAGGTATTGGAAGTTACTGGGGCAATTTAAGATCAATTGGTGAAAAGATTGGTAAAGTAGGAAAAACTTCTGGGATAATTCCATTTATTAAAGTTATGGACTCTTTGACTATGGCAATCAGTCAAGGATCTTTAAGAAGAGGTTCTGCTGCTTGTTATCTCCCTATTGATCATCCTGAAATAGAAGAGTTTATTGAAATGAGAAGACCAACTGGAGGTGATCCGAATAGAAAAGCTTTAAACTTGCATCACGGAGTTTTGGTATCAGATGCGTTTATGCGTGCTGTTGAGATTGATGATCAGTGGGCACTCAAAAGTCCAGCTGACGGATCTATTCAACAAACTATATCTGCGAGAAATTTATGGATTAGATTGTTAACAGCTAGAATTGAAACTGGTGAGCCGTATATTATTTATATTGATACGGTTAATAGACAAATTCCACAACACCATAAACTTGCTAACTTAACAGTAAAAACTTCTAATCTTTGTAGTGAAATAACTCTTCCCACAGGTATTGATAAAGATGGGAGAGACAGAACAGCTGTTTGTTGTTTATCATCCTTAAATCTAGAAAAATATGATGAATGGAAAGATGATCCGAACATGATTAGTGATGTAATGAGATTTTTAGATAATGTTTTGTCAGATTTCATTAATAAGGCTCCAGATCAATTCAAAGATGCAAAATATTCTGCTGAGAGAGAAAGAAGCGTTGGTCTTGGAGTTATGGGCTTCCATTCATTCTTACAAAAACACAGAATTCCACTTGAGTCTGTAATGGCCAAATCTTGGAATAAAAAAATATTTAAACAAATTGATAAACAGGTTAATAAAGCATCAAAAGAATTAGCTGAAGAGCGAGGTGCATGTCCAGATGCAGCAGAATATGGATTTAATGAAAGATTTTCTAACAAGACAGCGATAGCACCTACAGCTTCAATTTCAATTATATGTGGAGGTGCTTCTCCTGGCGTTGAGCCAATTGCAGCTAATAGTTATACGCACAAAACCTTATCAGGATCCTTTAATGTCAGAAATAGATATTTAGAGGAGATACTAGAAAGTCATGGTAAAAATGATGATGAGACATGGTCTACAATAACCACAAATCAAGGATCTGTATCACATTTAGATTTTTTAACAGATCTAGAAAAAGATGTTTTTAAAACTGCTTTTGAATTAAATCAAAAATGGATTATTGAACTGAGTGGGGATCGAACTCCATATATTTCTCAAGCACAATCAGTTAATTTATTTTTACCCGCAGACGTACATAAAAGAGAATTACATAGAATTCATTTTGATGCATGGAAAAAAGGTTTAAAAAGCCTTTACTATTGTAGATCGAAATCAATTCAAAGAGCTGAAAATATCAATAATGCCAAATCAACTGATATTACGGCCAATGTATATAAATCTAAAAATCAACAAACTAACGAACAACCAGAATATGAGGAGTGTTTATCATGTCAGTAGCAGATAAAATTAAGATAGAAAAGAAAGAAATAATTCAACCTAAAAAAATGGGATTATTAGTGGAGAATCCTGTTTATAAACCATTTAGATATCCCTGGTGCTATGATGCTTGGTTAACCCAACAAAGAATACATTGGCTACCAGAAGAAGTGCCTCTTGGAGATGATGTAAGAGATTGGCAAAAAAACTTATCTCAGCCAGAAAAAAATTTGGTAACGCAAATTTTTAGATTTTTTACCCAAGCAGATGTTGAGGTTAATAATTGTTATTTAAGACATTACACAACTGTTTTTAAGCCAACAGAAGTTTTAATGATGATGACAGCTTTTGCTGCAATGGAAACAGTACATGTTGCAGCTTACTCTCATTTACTTGATACAATTGGAATGCCGGAGTCAGAATACTCTGCTTTCATGAAGTACAAAGAAATGAAAGATAAATATGATTACATGCAAGGATTTAACGTGAATTCTAAAGAGGATATAGCAAAAACTGTTGCTGTGTTTAGTGCCTTTACAGAGGGCTTACAACTTTTTGCAAGTTTTGCAATTCTTTTAAACTTTCCAAGACATAATAAATTAAAAGGAATGGGTCAGATAGTAACTTGGTCGGTTAGAGATGAAACTCTTCATTGTAATTCTATGATAAGAATTTTTAAAGAGTTTATAAAAGAAAATCCAGAAATCTGGACACCTAAATTAAAAAAAGAACTTTATGAAGCTTGTAGAATAATCATTTCTCATGAGGATGCTTTCATTGATTTAGCTTTTGAGATGGGTCCAATGGAAGGTTTAACTGCACAAGAGGTTAAAGATTACATTAGATTTATTGGAAATAGAAGATTAGTCCAATTAGGTCTTGAACCAATTTATGATGTAGAAAAAAATCCTCTAGGATGGCTTGATACCATGTTAAATGCTGTTGAACACATGAACTTTTTTGAAGGTCGTGCGACAGAATATTCTAAAGCATCAACTCAAGGAACTTGGGTAGAAGCATTTAGTTAATATCAAGTGCAAGACTTTGGTCTAGTAGTTATTGGAGCACATTCGGGACTTTATTTAAAAGATTTAGTAGTTGAATATCAAGGTAGAAACATACTTTTAGTTGAGCCTGTTCCTTATAATTATCAAATATTAGATTCTGAATACAAAAATGATCCAAAAATCACAATTTGTAAAAATGCAATAATAGATAAATCTAAAAAAGATTGTTTTTATTATGTGAAAAAAGAGTCAATAGCTAAACTTGGAAAGCATTGGGCAAGTCAAATAGGATCTTTTGATAAAAGTCATATTCTTAATCATAAAAATAAAAGATTTGATATAAAAGAAGATGATATAGAAACTATTCAAATTGAATTCATTACTTTTAATGATTTAATTCAAAAATATTCAATTAAATCAATTGATAAACTCCAAATAGATGTAGAAGGTGCGGAATATAAAATTATGAATTCAATAAATTTTCAGAGAGTAGAGATAAATAAAATACTTTTTGAATCAAAACATTTTGATGGTACTTTTGTTGAGGGAAAAAAATTACAAGAGATTGAGAAAAAACTTAAGTCAAACGGCTACAAACTTCAGCAAATAGATAAAGAGAATATTTTGGCAAGCAAATAAATAATTATCTCTGATTTAATTGTAATACTTTTCTGTGTTTGTTACCTTTGTAACTGGCTAATGGTCTAATAAGTTTATTTGCGGCATGTTGCTCCATTATGTGTGCTGACCAACCTGTAATCCTTGAAATTACAAATATTGGTGTAAAAAAATCAGTATCGAAACCCATCAAATGATAAGTGGGACCAGTTGGATAATCGACATTTGGATGAATGTTTTTTCTTTCAATCATTACTTTTTCAACAATATCGTAAATTTTTTCAAATTTTTTATCCTTTTTTATTTTTGCAACTTTAGCAAAATATTTTCTCATGGTTGGAACCCTCGAGTCTCCCGATTTATAAACTCTATGCCCAAAACCCATCACTACCTCTTTTTTATCTAATGTATTATTTATCCACTTGAGAGCATTATTCGGAGATTTAATTTTATTCATCATGTGCATTACTTCCTCATTTGCACCACCATGAAGAGGGCCCTTTAAACTAGCTATTGCTCCAGTTATTGCTCCATGAATATCCGATAAGCTACTTGTGATAGTTCTTGCTGTGAATGTTGAAACATTAAAGCTATGTTCAGCATATAAAATTAAAGATACATCAAATGCTTTTACAATTTCTTTTTGAGGAACTTTTCCAAAGCACATATAGAAAAAATTCTCTGCTATATTAAGATTTTTCTTAGGTTTAATAATATTTTTTCCTTTTCTTATTCTATAAAAAGCAGCTAATGCAGTTGGGGTTTTTGCCAAAATTCTTATAGCTTTTCTCATATTTGCCTCCTCTGAGGAGTTAGTAGTTTCTTTATCCTCAAGCCCCATTATGCTCACTGCCGTTCTGGCAACATCCATTGGATGAGATTTTTTTGGCATTTTTTTTATTATCGAATAAAGATCTTTGGTCAACTCTCTATTATTTTTTTCCTCTTTTTCGAATTTTCTTAGCTGTATTGTATTTGGTAAATCCTTATTTAAAATTAAATAAGCCACTTCTTCAAATCTACAATATTCACATAAATCTTGAGCCGCATAACCCCTATATGTTAGAGAGTTGATTTCAGGCATAACTTTAGAAACTTCAGTTTCATCAACAACTATTCCTAGTAAACCTTTTTTAATATCATCACTCATTATTCATGTCCCTTGGTACTAAAATTATAAATTTTTTCGTCCAAACTATTGTACTTTTCATAATCAACAAGCTCATAGAGTCTCTTTCTAGTTTGCATTTTATCTATGATATTATTTTGATGTCCATTTGCATAAATGTCTCGTAATCCATCTTCAACATTTTTCATAGCTAGTCTTTGAGTGGTAACTGGATAAATTACAATATTGTATCCAAATTTTTCTAATTCTTTATAATTAAATAATTTTGATTTACCAAATTCAGTCATATTAGCTAGTAGGTAACAAGAAAGTTCTTTTCTTACTTTTTCAAAATCTTTTTCGTCATGTAAAGCTTCCGGGAAAATTATTTCTGCTCCAGCATCCACATAAGCTTTACATCTATCTATCATCTTATCTATTCCTTCAACGCTTTTTGCATCAGATCTCGCTATAATTTTAAAATTTTCATCTTTTTTTGCCGATACACATTCTTTAATTTTTTTAACCATAGCTTCTGTTGATATCAATTCTTTATTGTCTAGGTGTCCACATCTTTTTCTCTCAATTTGATCCTCTAAATGAACAGCTGTAATTCCAAATTGTTCGAAGGTTTCAATTGTTTCTTTACAAGATTTAAATCCAGTATCAATATCAACAATAGTTGGAAGATTGGTCATTCGTGAAATAAGGTAAGACCTTGTGCTTACATCCTGTAAAGTAGTTAAACCAATATCTGGAAATCCAAGATCATTTGCCATAACTCCACCAGATACATAAACTGCATCGTAACCGATTTCTTCAATTAACTTTGCAGTTAAAGGATTATAGGCCCCAGGAACTCTTAGAATTTTGTTAGATTTTAATTTATTAACAAAATCCTCTCTTTTTTGTGTTGGCTCTTTTTCAATAAAATGCATTAAAAAATACCTTTTTTAAAATTTCTTTTCAATTTATTCTTTTTAACTTCAATATTTAATTTATCTAATTGGCCTGGCTTTAATTTTTTTAAATTTTGTACTACTTTTAAAAATCTACCAGATTCTTTTTTATCTAAGATATTTTCCGTTAAAGTTAGGAATTTGTTGATATAATTTTTTCTTTTAAAAGGTCGTAGACCATAAGGATGAGCATCTGCTACACCTTGCTGCTCAGTAATTTTTTTACCATTATTTAGAGTTATTACTACTTTTGCACCAAATGCTTTCTTTCTAGGATTAGGATCATGATATTTTTTAGTCCATTTTTTATCTTCATGAGTTTTTATTGATTTCCATATCTTAATTGTACTCTTTCTCTTAGCTCTTGCTTTTGTGTAAGATTTTACGTGATGCCAAGTACCATCTTCAAGTGCAACAGCAAATATATACATTATTGAGTGATCTAATGTTTCTCTGCTAGCATTAGGATCCATTTTTTGTGGATCGTTTGCACCTGTTCCGATCACATAATGAGTGTGGTGACTTGTAAAAATATCTATTTTTTTGATCTGATTTAGATTTTGAACTTTCTTTTTAAGTTTTTTTGCTAAGTCAATTAAAGCTTGAGATTGATATTCTGCAGAATATTCTTTTGTATAAGTTTCAAGAATTGCTTTTTTTGTTTCACCTTTTTTTGGTAATGGAATTTTATATAAAGCCTTCTTACCATCAAGAATTCTTGCTATCACACTATCCTCACCTTCATAAATTGGACTTGGTGCTCCTTCACCACGCATAACTCTATCAACAGCCTCTATAGCAAGTTTTCCAGCATGTGCGGGAGCATAAGCTTTCCAACTTGAAATTTCACCTTTTCTAGATTGTCTTGTGGAAATTGTTGTATGTAATGCCTGCTGAACAGCTTGATAAATAATTTCAGTTTTTAACCTTAACATTGAACCAATACCAGCTGCAACGCTTGGACCAAGGTGAGCTATGTGATCTACCTTATGTTTATGTAAACATATTCCTTTAACTAAATTAACCTGGACTTCATAAGCTGTAATTATTCCTCTCAAAAGATCTAAACCACTTTTTTTGTTTTGCTGAGCAACACTTATGAGTGGAGGAATATTATCTCCCGGGTGACTATAGTCTGCTGCTAAAAAAGTATCATGAAAATCTAATTCCCTAACAGCAGTTCCATTAGACCATGCTGCCCACTCACAATCAAATTTTAATTTATTATTAACACCAAATAACGTTGCACCATTTCTTCTTGAATGTTTCAAGGCCATTTCTCTGGATGAAACAACGGGTTTTCTATTAAGTGAAGCTATAGCCACTGATGCATTGTCAATGATCCTATTAATTGACATTTCAATCGCATCTTTATTTAATTTAGAATTATCACTTGCAATTTCTGCAATTTTCCATGCAAGCTGATTTTTTTTTGGTAAATGAATTTTAGATGGGTAAACTTTAATTTTATGAACTATCAAAATAACTCCTACTTAACGAGATTGGTTTTAATAGTTAAAAAAAAATAATCAATATTAAAGATATTTTGATACAATCTTTTCGATACCAATAAAGTCTTTTACTAAGTGATTATGGTAAATTTCATTCGTTTTTTTTTCGGTATATCCATCTTCCATTAGAATAACTGGTATTCCAGCATTTTTCGCTGCATTTGCATCAGTTTCACTATCTCCAATCATTAATGATTTTTTTATATCACCTTGTAATATTTCAATTACAGAAGTTAGATGTCTTGGATCAGGCTTACAATAATCAAAGGTATTATGTCCCGCAACATATTCAAAAAAATCATAAATCCCAATTTTTTTTAAAAGATCAACGGCTAGGTAATCAGTCTTATTTGTACAAACAGCCATAGAAATATTATTTTCTTTTGACCATACCAAAAACTCTTTAACACCATTTATTAATGTACTTTCGTTAACAATATTTTTTCCATAAAAGTCTGTAAAATCTTTTATCATTTCTTTTTTAATTTTTTCATCTTGCACTTTTCCAAACTCTTTTTTAGCCTGACCCCAAATTGATCTACCAAGCATTGCTCCAGCACCTTGACCAACAAGATTTCTTATTTCCTCGGTTGACTTAGTAGGGTAACCAAATTTCTTCATCACATGATTATGGGCACGCATCAAATCTGGTGCTGTATCAACTAAAGTTCCATCTAAATCGAAAAGAATTGTAAAATTTTGTTGCATAATTAAAAGTTTTTTTAAGAAATATTATGTGAATTAAGAAACATGTAGACTTAATATAAAGGATTTTATAAATGAAACAATTAAATTTAGAAAAGCTTCAAAGTAATCTTAGAAAAAAATTTTTAGAAATGGGTGTTAAAATGATTGGTCCTGAAACAATATTTTTTTCAAAAGATACCAAGATAGGAAAGAATGTTACCATAGAGCCTTATGTTGTAATTGGTTCAAAAGTAAAGATTGGAAACAATGTTACAATAAAATCTTTTTCGCATTTGGAAAATTGTAAAATAGAAAATAAAGTTGATATTGGGCCATATGCCAGAATAAGACCAGGTGTAGTTTTAAAAAGTGGTTCAAAAATTGGAAATTTCGTTGAAATCAAAAAAAGTATTTTGGGTATAAATTCAAAAGTAAACCATTTGACATATATCGGTGATAGTCAGATTGGTAAATCGGTCAACATTGGTGCTGGAACAATTACTTGTAATTATGATGGAGTAAAAAAAAGTAAAACTAAAATAAAAGATAATGTATTTATTGGTTCAAATTCGTCATTAGTAGCCCCACTTACAATCGAGGAGAATAGTGTGGTTGGGGCTGGTTCGGTTATAACAAAAAATGTAAAGAAAAAATCATTAGCATTAACGAGAAGTTTACAGACTGAAATTAAAAACTATAAAAGAAAGTCTACTTAGTTATGTGTGGAATAATTGGAATTAATAGTAATAAACCTGTATCAGCAACTATAATTAATTCTCTAAAAAAATTAGAGTATAGAGGTTATGACTCAGCTGGTATGGCAACTCTTTATAATGGGTTGATAAATGAGGTAAAATCTGAGGGAAGAGTAGAAAATTTGGAAAAAAATTCTTTAGTTCAAAACATGGAGGGAACTATTGGTATTGGTCATGTGAGATGGGCAACACATGGACTTCCTAATAGTATTAATGCCCATCCACATTCTTCCCAAAATGTTTCTGTTGTTCATAATGGAATTATTGAAAACTCAACAATATTAAAAAAATTTTTAATTGGAAAAGGTCACAAATTTAAATCTCAAACTGATACAGAGGTAATAGTCCATTTAATCACTGAAAATCTGAAAACAGAAAATATTGTTAATTCAATTCAAAAAACATTGAAGTCGTTACATGGAAGCTTTGCACTTGGAATAATTTTTAAAGATCAACCAGATTTAATTGTTGGTGCAAGAAGAGGTTCTCCATTAGCTGTTGGTTACGGTCCTAATGAAAATTATCTTGGTTCAGACTCTTATGCGCTTAAATCGATGACAAATAAGATTACCTATTTAAATGATGGTGAGTTTTGCATTATTAAAAAAGATCACGTGGAATTTTTTAGTGAGGAAGGAACTAAAATTAATAAAAAAGTTTTAGAATTGTCCTCTACTGAAGAAAAATATGACAAAGGTGATTACAAACATTTTATGGTTAAAGAAATTGAAGAACAACCAAACACAATTAAAAATGGAATTAATGAGTATATAGATATGTCAAATAAAGATATTAATATTTACAACTTTCCATGGAAAAGTGATGAGATATCATCAATAACTTTGATTGGATGTGGAACAGCATATCATTCATGTTTAATGGCAAAATATTGGTTTGAGGAAATAACATCATTGGATGTAAATATAGATATAGCATCAGAATTTAGATACAGAAAAAATAGATTTAAAAAAGACACACTTTATGTATTTGTCTCACAATCTGGAGAAACAGCAGATACTTATGCAGCTTTAGATCTTTGTAAACAAAGTGGTGTTAAAACGTGTGCAGTTGTAAACGTAGTAGAAAGCTCAATTGCAAGAGACTCTGAGTTTGTTTTACCAATTCATTGTGGAATTGAAATAGGTGTTGCCTCAACAAAAGCTTTTCTTGGACAAATATTAATTTTATATATTCTTGCCTTGAAACTTGCTTTATTGAGAAAAGATATCGAAAAGAATAATTTTGATAAAAAAATTGATGATCTTAAAAATTTACCAAAACTTGTTGAAAAAACATTATTGATTGATAACAAAATACAAACAATTTCAAATACTTTTAATGAGGCAAAAGGCTCTATGTTTTTGGGACGTGGTTTTTCTTATCCAATTGCTCTTGAAGGTGCCTTAAAACTGAAAGAATTATCATACATTCATGCCGAAGGTTATCCAGCAGGAGAAATGAAACATGGACCTCTTGCGTTAATAGAGGAGGGTATGCCAGTTGTAGTTTTGGCTCCAAGAGATAATTATTATAAAAAAACAATTTCGAATATGCAGGAGGTAATTGCGAGGGGGGCTAAAGTTTTATTAATTACCAATAAAAGTAAAGATGAAGTAATTTCAGAAAATATTTGGGAGAAAATCGAAGTTGAAAGTACCAATGAAGATCTATTACCTTTTCTTTTAACCATACCTTTGCAAAAATTAGCTTATTATTCAGCACTAAAAAAAGGTTATGATATTGATAAACCTAGAAATTTAGCAAAGTCAGTAACCGTTGAATAACAGAAAAATTCTGATACAACAATCTTGAGTTGAATATGAAAAATTGGAAAACAAATAGTTGGAGAAAATATCCTGTCAAACATATTCCTGAATATCAGGATAAAAAAGAATTAGATCAGGTATTAAATAAGATTAAAACATTTCCTCCTCTTGTTTTTGCCGAGGAGACAAGACACTTAAAAAAACAGCTATCAGAAGTATCAGATGGTAAAGCATTTTTACTTCAAGGTGGAGATTGTGCAGAAAGTTTTGCAGAATTTAACCCAGATAATATAAGAGATTATTTTAAAGTAATTCTTCAGATGTCTTTAGTACTGACTTACTCAGCTTCATTACCAGTAATTAAACTTGGAAGGATAGCAGGTCAATTTGCAAAACCAAGGAGTGCGCCAACAGAAAAACAAGGTGATAACGAATTACCAAGTTACCTTGGTGACAATGTAAATGGGATAGAATTTTCTGAGAAAGCGAGGAGGCATGATCCAAAGAGGCTTTTTAAAGCTTATTCTCAGTCAGCGGCAACTTTAAATTTACTTAGAGCATTTTCACACGGAGGATTTGCAGACCTAAAAAAAGTTCATTTATGGAACTTGGGCTATATAAAGAAAAGTCCTCAAGCCAAAAAATTCAAAGAGTTAGAAGATAAAATTGCAGATGCTTTAGCATTCATGGATGCATGTGGAATAAACTCAGAATTTAACCGAAGATTGAAAACAGTCAATTTTTGGACCTCTCATGAAGCTCTGCACCTACCTTTTGAGGAAAGTATGACTAGAATAGATTCCACAACTGGTGAATATCATGCAACATCAGCTCATTTTGTTTGGATAGGTGATAGAACTAGACAATTAGATGGAGGTCATGTTGAATATTGTAGAGGGATAGAAAATCCAATTGGAATTAAATGTGGGCCAACATCAAAACCAGATGAAATAGCAAAAATTTGTAATTTGATAAATCCTAAAAATGAAAAAGGTAAAATTACATTAATTTCGAGATTTGGTCATGACAATGTGGGTAAATTTTTACCAAAACTCATAAGGGGAATCAAAAAAGAAGGTGTTAATGTGATTTGGTCTTGTGATCCTATGCACGGTAATACAATTCAATCAACAACAGGTTATAAAACAAGACGTTTCAATAATGTTTTAAAAGAAGTTAAAGATGTATTCGCAGTTCATCAAAGTGAAGGATCCTATGCTGGTGGATTACATATTGAAATGACTGGTCAAAATGTAACTGAATGCACTGGCGGTGCTAAAAATATTCAAGATCAAGATTTATCAAGTAGGTACCACACCCATTGTGATCCAAGACTTAATGCAGATCAAGCTTTAGAATTAGCTTTTTTAATTTCAGATGAGATAAAAAAGAATAGCAGCTATTCTAAGAATGCTATTCAAGCGGCATCTTAAGCTATTGCTATAATAATGTAGATTGTTTAATAAGTATTATGAGTCCTTCAGAAAAAGTGAAATACATATCAAATTGGATTAAGTCCTATGTTGAAAAGATGCCAAATAAAGCTCAATCATTAGTGATTGGAATTTCTGGAGGTATAGATTCGTCTGTATCGAGTACATTAAGTGCAATGACGGGTTTAAAAACTATTGTGTTAACAATGCCTATAAAGCAAAAAGAAAATCAACACGATTTAAGTTTAAAGCATCAACAATGGCTAGTAAAAAACTTCAAAAATGTTGAAGCTCATACTTTAAGTTTAGATAAACTTTTTGAGACATTTTCTACAACACTAAAAAAATTTGATAATGAACATGGTTTTGCTAATTCAAGAGCCAGATTGAGAATGACCACTCTTTATCAGGTTGCAGCTGCAAACAAAGGAATTGTAGTTGGAACAGGTAATAAAGTAGAGGATTTTGGAGTAGGTTTTTATACAAAATATGGAGATGGTGGTGTTGATATATCTCCTATAGCAGATTGTAACAAAACTGAAGTATGGGAATTAGGCAAAGAATTAGGTATTTTAAAAGAAATTATCGATGCTCCACCTACTGATGGTTTGTGGGACGATGGAAGAACAGATGAGGGTCAATTAGGATTTAAATATTCAGAACTTGAAGATGCAATGAGTAACCCAAATTCACCCCACAGAGAACAGTACGAAAAAATTAGAAATCAAAACTTGCATAAAATGGAGCCAATTCCAGTTTGCAAGATTCCTAGTTAATCAATTAGATTAACAAATCATCAAATAAGGTATATTTCTTAATCAACTAATATGGATATTTTTTTAACAAATAATTTAAGTAATAAAAAAGAACATTTTGCTCCTATAGAAAAAGCAAATGTAAGGATGTATGTTTGTGGACCCACAGTTTATGATGATCCACACATAGGAAACGCAAGGCCATTAGTAATTTTTGATATCTTATTTAAATTATTAAAAAATAATTTTCCAAAAGTTACTTATGTAAGGAATATTACAGATATCGATGATAAGATTATCAAATCTTCTCAGGAACAAAGAATCTCAACAAAAGAACTCACAGAAAAAGTAACCTCAAGTTTTTTGAGAGATTGTGAGTTTTTAAATTGTGAAAATCCTACTCATCAGCCAAAAGCTACTGAACATATTGATCTAATGATTGAGATGATTGATGATTTAATAAAAAAAGGATTTGCATATGAAAATAAAAAACATGTTTATTTTGAAGTTAAAAAATTTTTTGACTATGGAAAATTATCAAATAAAAATTTAGAGGATTTAGTTGCTGGATCAAGAGTGGAAATAAGTGAAAATAAGAAAAATTCTGAGGATTTTGTATTATGGAAACCATCAATTAATGATGAACCAGCCTGGGATTCCCCTTGGGGTAAAGGCAGACCAGGTTGGCATTTAGAATGTTCTGCAATGTCCAAAAAATTCTTAGGCAATGAATTTGATATTCATGGTGGAGGTATAGACTTAATTTTTCCTCATCACGAAAATGAAATAGCACAATCTAGATGTGCAAATGATACAAAAGTTTTTGCAAATTATTGGATCCACAACGCATTTATTACAATGTCAAATGAGAAAATGGCTAAGTCTCAAGGTAATATTTTGAAGATTAAAGATTTTAGAAATAAGATTAGTGGTCAAGTAATTAGATTAGCTTTGATGAGTGCACATTATAAACAACCATTAGATTGGAACGATAAACTATTAAGTGATTGCGAAAGTACTTTAGATAAATGGTATAAAGTATATTCATCAAGTTTAAAGTCTGTAAAAGTTTCAGATGAAATTTTAAAACCATTGTATGAGGATTTAAATACCCCTGGATATATTGCAAATCTTCATAAGTTATTCGAAAAAGCTAATAAAGGTGAAAATGTAGATTTATTTATTTCAGCATGTAAATTTATTGGTTTGATGAACGAAAATAACAAGGAATGGAATGAATTTAAAAAGAAAAGAGTCTCTCTAACGGAATCTGAAATTGAAAATATGCTTAGTTTAAGAGATAAAGCTAGGGAAAATAAGAATTATAAAGAGGCAGATAGAATTAGAGATGAGCTTTTAGACAAAGGTGTTTTAATAGAAGACAAAGATGGTAAAACACTTTGGAAATTTAAATGAGCAAAGAAAGATTATACATATTTGATACAACTCTTAGAGATGGAGCTCAAACTCAGGGTGTTGACTTTTCTTTAGAGGATAAAGAAAAAATTGCCTTAGCTTTAGATAATTTAGGTGTTGATTATATTGAGGCAGGATGGCCTGGAGCTAATCCAACAGATACAGAATTTTTTCAAAAGAAACATAATTTTAAAAACTCAAAGCTTACATCATTTGGTATGACCAAAAGATCTGGAAGAAGTGCAGAAAATGATACCGGTTTGTCAGCACTCATGAATTCAAATACCTCTGCTGTTTGTTTGGTAGGAAAGTCCTGGGACTTTCATGTTAGTGTAGCTTTAGGAATAACAAATGATGATAATTTAGATAATATTTCCGAAAGTGCCAAACTTTTTGTAAAAGCAAAAAAAGAATTCATGTTTGATGCAGAGCATTTTTTTGATGGTTACAAAGCAAATCCAAAATATGCATTGTCTTGTATAAAGGCTGCATATGACCAAGGTGCAAGGTGGATTGTTTTATGTGACACGAATGGAGGAACACTTCCTCATGAAGTCACACAGATAGTTTCCGAAGTTTCTAAAGTTGTTCCAGGTAAGAACTTAGGTATTCATGCACATAATGATACTGGCAATGCTGTTGCCAATTCTTTAGCTGCAGTATTATCTGGTGTTAGACAAATTCAAGGAACAATTAATGGTTTAGGTGAAAGATGTGGTAATGCAAATTTAATGTCATTGATCCCAACATTTTTTTTAAAAAAAGATTTTTCATCTCAATTTGAAATCAGTATCAAATCAGAAAACATTAAAAATTTAACTGAATGCTCAAGATTATTAGATGAAATTTTAAACAGAAAACCTAATCAGCATTTACCTTATGTTGGTGCTGCAGCGTTTTCACATAAAGGAGGATTACATGTATCTGCTGTACAAAAAGATCCAAAAACTTATGAACACATCAATCCAGAGGATGTTGGTAACACTAGAAATATTGTTGTTTCAGACCAGTCTGGAAAATCAAATATCATATCTAGATTAAAGAGTATCAAAATTAATATCGAGGAAAGTGATCCAAAAATTAAAAAATTACTTGATGAAGTAAAAGATAGGGAATTTATTGGTTATAGCTATGATGGAGCTGATGCCTCGTTTGAATTATTAGCTAGAAGAATAATTGGAGAAATACCAAGGTATATTTCAATTAATGAATATGATGTTTCCGTTAAAAAAAATAAGTCTGGGGAAATAGTCTCTTCTGCAAAAGCTCAATTAGAAGTTGATGGTGAAAAAATTATGTGTGAAGGAGAAGGGAATGGACCAGTAAATGCACTAGATAATGCTATTAGACAGAACGTTGATAGACTAGCAAAATATTCAAAATATCTTAAAGATTTAAAACTTGTTGATTATAAAGTAAGAATTTTAAATACAGGAACAGAGGCTGTTACTAGAGTGTCTATTGAAAGCACAGATTCTAAAGGAAAGAATTGGTTTACTATTGGTGTATCTACAAATATTATTGAAGCTTCGTTCAAAGCATTAATTGATAGCTTAGATTACAAACTATTTAAGGATAATGCCCCAGCCAGTAAATAGATGAGTAAAAATAATATCTCATTTATCTTACATAAACCTCAATTATCAGAAAACATTGGTGCATGTGCTAGAGCAATAAAGAATTTTAGTTTTAAAAGACTAGTTTTAATCAATCCAAAACCTATTTTTCCAAATGATAAAATCTTAGCCACATCTGTTGGTGCAAAAGACATCATTAATCAAAGTAAAAAATATGATAATTTAGAAAACGCTTTGGGAAAGATTGATATTTTAATTGCTACCTCAGCAAGATTTAGAAATAAGAATATAAAACATATTAATTTAGAGGACTTGAAAAAGATTAATTTTAAGAAGAGAGTTGGGTTTTTATTTGGGTCAGAAGCGTCTGGTTTATCAAATGATGAGATTAGCTATGCAAATTACACTTTACAAATACCTACTAATCCTGAGTTCAAGTCATTAAATTTATCTCATAGTTTAATCATAATTGCTCAATATGTAGCCAGTCTTATCAAATTAAAAAATATTCCATTTAAAAAATCAAAAAAGGTTAAATCTGCAAGTAAAAAAGAAATTCAATCAATGTTAGGTCTTTGCATTAAAAATTTAGATGAAATAAATTTTTTTAGACCTAAAGAGAAGAGACCAAAAATGCAAGAAAACCTAAGAAACATTTTTTACAAAATGGACTTATCTGATAAAGAAACACGTATATTATCTGGTGTATTTGCAAGTTTGGGTAAAAAACGTTGATTGACAAAATAATGAGTAAGTTTATAAAGCCCTCTATTAAATGACAAAAAGATTAAACTCTAAACATAAAGTTGACAGAAGATTAAAAGTAAATCTTTGGGGAAGACCTAAAAGCCCGTTTAATACAAGAGCCTATGGACCAGGTCAACATGGTCAAACGAAAACTTCAAAACTTTCTGATTATGGAATTCAGTTACAAGCTAAACAAAAGCTAAAAGCTTATTATGGAAATATTAATGAGAGACAATTTAGAAATATTTATAAAAAAGCTAGCATGCTTAAAGGTGATACCAGTGAAAACCTAATTGGTTTATTGGAAAGAAGATTAGATGCAGTGATATATAGAGCAAAGTTTGCTACTACAATTTTTTCTGCAAGGCAATTAATCAACCATGGACATGTGAAAGTTAATGGAAAAAAAGTAAACATATCTAGTTATTCTGTTAGAGAAGAGGATACTATAGAAATTAGAGATAAATCTAAACAGCTTGCAATAATAGATATTGCATTAGCCAGCAAAGAAAGAGAAGCTCCAGAATATATTCAGATGGATGAAAAAAATAAAAAATTTAAGTTTGTTAGAATTCCAAAATTTGAGGAAGTACCATACCCAGTTGTTATGGAGCCAAATTTAGTAATTGAATATTACTCTAGATAATAATTATTTTTTATAGTTAATACGTTTATCATCAAATACTTTTTTTAATTCTCCACTCTCATACATTTCCTTGATGATATCGCATCCACCTATAAATTCTTTTTTGATATAAAGTTGAGGGATTGTTGGCCAATCACTAAAGACTTTAATTCCATCTCTCAAAGATTGATCTTCTAATACATTTACACCCTTAAAATTTATTTCTAACATTTTAAGTATATTTGAGACAGTCATTGAAAAACCACATTGTGGCTGATCTGGAGTACCTTTCATAAAAAGACACACATCATTAGTATCAATATGATTTTGAATTAAACTTTTTGTTTGATCATCCATTATTGTTCCTTTGTTTTAATTGCTAAAGCGTGTAGTTCATTTCCCATCTTACCTTTTAATGAATTATAAACCATTTTATGTTGTTCAATTTTACTTTTACCTGCAAATTGAGAAGAGGTTATAGTCGCTGAATAATGATTACCATCTCCAGCTAGATCTTGAATATCTATTATAGCATCTGGCATTGCTTCTTTTATATATTTTTCAATTTCTTTTAAATCCATTGCCATTTTTAACTCATATACTTTGCTAGCCAATTTGTATAATAAGACTTTAATTCGTCAATTGTAAGTTTTGTCTTTTCATTAATAATTATATCGTTTTGTGTGATAATACCTAATTCCTCATGATGTACAGAGTTTTTGTTTAAAATTTTTGTAACTTCTATTAAATCTTCTTTATTCACCTCTATTAAATATCTACCTTGGTCTTCTGCAAAAAAATACTCAATTTCATTAATTAAATTCTTTGACTTATTAATCTTAATTCCCTTATTACCTTTAATACACATTTTACTTATCGCAACCAATAGACCTCCTAAAGATATATCATGAGCACTTTTCACGTATCCTTTATCAATTAAATTTAAAATTGACTCTCCATTATTTTTTTCATTAAAAAGATTTACTTCTGGTGGAGGTCCATTTTTTTCATCTAAAATTATTCTTGCAAATAAACTTTGGTCAATATGCCCTTCAGTCTTACCAATTATTAAAATCAAATTATCAACTTCTTTTAAATCCATCGAAATCATATTTTTGTAATCTTTAATGAGACCCACACCTCCAATTGCTGGAGTTGGCTTGATCCCAATTTCTTTGGTTTGGTTATAAAAAGATACATTACCGGACACGACTGGAAAATTTAAATATTTACTTGCCTCTCCAATACCTTGGACACATTCAACAAATTCACCCATGTTCTCCTCTTTTTCTGGACTTCCAAAGTTTAAACAATTTGTAATAGCGATTGGCTTTGCTCCAACTGAAATTAAATTTCTCCAGCTTTCAGCGACAACTTGTTTACCTCCCGTCAATGGGTGGGCCCAACAATATACTGCTGAGGAGTCCACTGATGCTGCTACAGCTTTATTTGTTCCATGTACTCTCACAACACCAGAATCTCCACCTGGTTTTTGAATAGTATCACCCATAACTGTATGATCGTATTGTTGCCAGATCCATTCTTTACTACAGATATTTTGATTAGATAAAACTTTTTTAAGCACATCTTTTATTTTCAATTTATTTAAAACTTCATTTTTAATTTTATTTTTTTTGGGTAACTTTGATTTTTTCCATTTACGATCATACATTGGAGAATTTTCAACAAGAATATTAATAGGTATTTTTGCTACCTGCTCTTGATTAAAAAACAATTCAATATTTTTTGAGTTTGTTGTTTTTCCAATGACCGCAAAATCTAAATTCCATTTATCAAATATTTTTTTTGCAATTTCCTCTTTGCCATTTTCTAAAACTATCAACATTCTTTCTTGGCTTTCAGATAACATAATTTCGTATGGAGTCATTCTAGTCTCTCTGCATGGGACTTTATTTAAATCAATTTCAATGCCTAAATTTCCTTTTGATGCCATTTCAATACTTGAAGAAGTAAGACCTGCAGCCCCCATATCTTGAATGGCAATAATTGAATCACCAGCCATTAATTCTAAACACGCCTCCAATAAAAGCTTTTCTGTAAAAGGGTCGCCAACCTGTACAGTTGGTTTCTTTTCTTCAATCTTTTCATCAAAACTTGCTGAAGCCATACTTGCACCATGAATTCCATCTCTACCAGTCTTAGAACCCACATAAATCACAGGTTTGTTTAAACCTGCAGCCTTTGAGTAAAAAATTTTATTTTTTTTAACAAGACCAAGTGTCATTGCATTAACCAAAATGTTTCCATTGTAAGAACTATCAAATGAGGTCTGTCCTGCTATAGTTGGCACACCTATACAATTTCCATAACCACCAATGCCATGCACAACCCCCCGTAAAAGATTTTTTGTTTTTTTATGTTGTGGTGATCCAAAATGTATTGAATTTAAATTTGCTATTGGTCTAGCTCCCATAGTAAATACATCCCTCATGATTCCTCCAACCCCAGTTGCAGCTCCTTGATAAGGTTCTATAAATGAAGGATGATTATGACTTTCAATTTTAAAAACGATTGCATCACCATCTTCAATATCAATAACACCTGCATTTTCTCCTGGACCTTGAATTACTTTTTTTCCCTTGGTTGGTAGCTTTTTTAAGTGAAGTCGTGAAGACTTATATGAACAATGTTCATTCCACATTGCTGAAAAAATCCCAAGTTCAGTAATATTTGGAGTTCTTTTAAGTAATTGACAAATTTTTTTATACTCTTCAGACTTTAGACCATGTTCTATCGCAATTTGTTCATTAACTATCATTATTTAATATTATTAATAAGGTTTTTGAAAAAAATTGAACCATCTTCCCCAGATAAACTTTGATCTATCATTCTTTCAGGATGAGGCATCATCCCTAAAACATTTTTTTCTTTATTAAAAATACCTGCTATATTCTTAATTGAACCATTCGGATTATATTGATCTTCTATCTTGCCCTCACTATTACAATAATAAATTGCTATTTGATTATTATCCTTAATTTCTTTCAATTGATCTTTGGTACAAAAAAAATTTCCCTCATTATGGGCAATATGAAATTCCATAACATCTTTATTAAGATTTTTAAAATATGCATTTTCTTTGTTGTCCAATTTCACGAAGACATTTTTACATATGAATTCTAAATATTTATTCCTCAATAAAACTCCTGGCACTAAGCCTGTTTCAACTAGTATTTGAAATCCATTACATATTCCCAAGACCAATCCTCCAGATTTTGCAAAATTTATTACTGATTGCATAATCCTAGACTTTGATGCCATACTTCCACATCGTAAGTAATCCCCATACGAAAAGCCACCTGGAAGCACAACTAAATCACTTTTAGGGAGTTCATTATTATTATGCCAAACCATCTTGTTGTTAAAACCAAATTTCTTGAGCGCAACATCCATGTCTCTATCACAATTTGAACCTGGGAAAGTTATTACAGATGACTTCATTAATTATTGTGTTTCAATAATTTTAAAGTTTTCGATTACTAGGTTTGCTAAAAGTTTTTTACACATATCTTCAACAATAGCTTTTGCTTTGTTTGGATCATTTTCATTTACATCTATTTCAAAATATTTACCTTGTCTTACTTCACTTATATTTTCAAAACCCATTCCATCTAAGGCTTGATGGATGACTTTACCCTGTGGATCTAAAACATCCTTTTTTAAAGTTATTATTGCTGAAACTTTCATTAACTCTTTTTTTTTATAGACGAGAGTTTTGTTACATTAACCGCGGACACGTTTGATTGTTCATGAAGAATACCAAGTCGTTTTGCTACCTCAGTATAAGCTGGTATCAAATCTCCCAAATCTTTTCTAAATCTATCTTTATCTAGTTTTTTGTCAGTAATTGTATCCCACAATCTACAAGTATCGGGGCTGATTTCATCTGCTAAAATAATTTTATTTTTTCCACTTTCATGAGTGAAGCCAAATTCTACTTTAAAATCAACTAATTTTATTCCAACTCCTCGAAATAAACCTAACAAAAAATCATTCAGTCGTTTTAAATTTTCATCAATCAAATCAAGTTGAATATCGTTAAGCCAATTAAATGCAAGAATATGCTCTCTACTTATATTTGGATCACCCAACTTATCATCTTTAAGACAATACTCCATTAATGGATATTCAAGTATAGTTCCATCTTCAATACCCAATCTTTTTGTTAAAGATCCAGTTGCAATATTTCTTACAATGAACTCAATAGGAATAATATCCACAAGTTTCACAAGTTGTTCTCTCATATTTAATCTTTTTACTAAATGATTTTTAATTCCAATTTGATTTAGGTTTGAGAGTATATGCTCTGAAATTCTATTATTAAGGACACCTTTGCCCTCAATAGTGCTTTTTTTTTGATTATTGAATGCGGTTGCATCATCTTTAAAATATTGAATAACTAGATTTTTATCAGAAGTTGCATAAATAATTTTAGCTTTTCCTTCGTATAGTTTTTTTCCTTTTTTCATTATTTTACTACTCTCCTGAAGATAAAATTGACATTTTTCATGTGTTTTGAATAGCTAAATATTGATTTCAATTTTTTAATTGAAATTTTGCTCATTATATATCTGTCAGATTGTACTACATCAAATAAATTTAAATTTTCAGTAAAACACTTTTTTGATAAATTTTGAACCATCCGATATGATTTTTCTCTAGTTAATCCGGTTTTTGTAAGTTCAAGCATTAACTCTTGTGAAAAAATTAACCCTTTTGTTATATTTAAATTTTCTAACATTTTTTTCGGATAAACAATCATATTATCTAAAATATTTGTTAATCTTACTAGAGCAAAATCAATAGTTATATTAGCATCTGGACCGATGTTTCTCTCTACGCTTGAATGTGAAATATCTCTTTCGTGCCATAAAGCTATATTTTCAAGTGCAGGAATTACTGTACTTCGAACCATTCTTGAAAGACCCGTCAAATTTTCACTCAAGATAGGGTTTTTTTTATGTGGCATGGCAGATGAACCTTTTTGTTTTTTTGAAAAAAATTCTTGTAATTCGTAAACTTCAGTTCTTTGCAAATGTCTCATTTCTGTAGCTACTCTTTCCACAGAACCTGCAATAATTCCAAGAATTGAGAAATAAAAAGCATGTCTATCTCTTGGAATAACTTGAGTTGAAATTGGTTCAACTTTTAAGCCAAGTTTTTTTGCAACATGTTTTTCTACATTTGGATCTATATTAGCAAATGTTCCAACTGCACCTGAAATAGCACATGTCGAAACTTCGTCTATTGCATCGACTAATCTTTTTCTATTTCTTTTAAATTCTGCGTAAAAAGAAGCAAGTTTTAAACCGAAGGTAATGGGTTCAGCATGTATGCCATGACTTCTTCCGATGCATGGTGTAAATTTATATTTGTATGCTTGTTTTTTTAATATTTTTAAAATTTGGTCAATGTCTTTGAGAATTATTTTTCCTGATTGAACTAGTTGAATATTGAAACTCGTATCCAAAACATCCGATGATGTCATTCCTTGATGAAGGTATCTTGCTTTAATTCCAGCTTTTTCTGTCACAGAAGTTAAAAAAGCTATGACATCGTGTTTAACTTGAGACTCAATTTGGTGAATTCTTTTAACATTAATTTTCGCTTTTTTTCTTACAATTGAGGAGACACCTTTAGGAATTTGATTTAACTTTTCCATAGCTTGTGCTGCAGCTATCTCTACATCTAACCAAATTTTGTATTTATTTTCTTCTGACCAAATATCAGTAAGTTCTTTTCTCGAATATCTTTTAATCATCAATTATAAATATGGAGGCTTTGAATAACCTTTAGCAGATTCTGTAAAAATTTCATAACCATTTTCTGTTATACCAACTGTATGTTCAAATTGCGCAGACAAAGATTTATCTTTTGTTACTGCTGTCCAACCATCATTAAGCATTTTTGTGGCAAATTTACCTGCATTAATCATAGGTTCGATCGTAAATGTCATTCCTGGTTTTAGTTCTATCCCTGTATTTTTAGTTCCATAATGTAAAATATTTGGTGATTCATGAAAAGTTGTGCCTATACCATGTCCGCAAAAATCTCTGACAACTGAAAAACCTTTTTCTTCTACATATGTTTGAATTTCGTGACCAATATCTCCAAGTTTTTTTCCGGGTTTTAAAATTTTTATAGCTCTCATCATTGACTCGTGAGTCGCATTTATAAGATTATTTAATTTGACAGAAGTTTTACCTATACAAAACATTCTACTTGTATCTCCGTAGTGGTTATCAATGATTGCGGTGACATCCACATTAACAGCATCACCTTCTTCTAAAATTCTTTCTTCAGAGGGAATTCCATGACAAACAACATGATTTAAGGATGTACATAATGATTTGGTAAAGCCTCTGTAATAAAGTGGGGCAGAGTAACCTCCGTTGTCTCTAATAAATTCGTAACCAAGTTTATCAATTTGGGCAGTTGAAATACCTTCTTTTATATTTTCAGTAAGCATATCTAAGGTCTGAGCCGCAAGTTTCCCTGCAATTCTCATTTTTTCAAATTTTTCTGAATAACTATTCATTTATTATCTTTAACTTTTTTTCTATTTTTATTTCTTTTGAATTTAGTTTGCACCTATAAGCAAGAAAATTAACACCAGCTTTTTTTGCAATAAGATAGTTTTTATAGTATTCTTCATCAATATCTTTCGCAATTTTAAAATTTTTCATATTTTGTATCTGAACTAAGAAGATCAAGTATGATTTATAACCTTTTTTTATGGCATCAATAAGGGTAAGAAGATGTTTTGAACCCCTTGTAGTAATTGCATCAGGAAATTCGGCAGTTTTTTTCTCTCTAAAAAGAGTAACATTTTTCACTTCAACAAAACTTTTTTGATTTTTTTTCTCAATTAAAAAATCAAATCTGGTTTCTTTGTTGTAAAAAACTTCTGACTTAATGCTCTCATTGTTTTTTAATTCATTTATTAAATTAGTATTTAGTCCATCTTCAACAATTTTGTTTGCCATGTGAGTATTTACACCAACTAGATTGTTATTGGCTTTAATCAACTCTAAACCATATTTTAGTTTTCTTTTTGGATTATCATTTTTGAGCAAGTATACTTCATTTCCCTCATCTAGCAGACCTTTCATTGAGCCTGTATTTGGACAATGAGCTGTAACAACTTCTTTATTTATTTTTACATCTACAAAAAAACGTTTATATCTTTTGATTAATTTGCCTTTTATTAAAGACTTGGTAAATTCCATATTCAAATTATAGATAATATGAAAAAAAATACAAAAGTTAATGCTGCTATATTAATAATTGGAAATGAAATTCTTTCAGGCCGAACCCAAGATACAAATACGAGCACCTTAGCTGTATGGCTAAATTCACTTGGAGTTCAGGTAAATGAAGTAAGAGTTATACCAGATACAAAAAAAACTATAATTGAAAATTTAAACGTTTTGAGAAAAAATAATGATTATGTTTTTACAACTGGTGGTATTGGTCCAACACATGATGACATCACTGCTGAGTCTGTTTCAGATGCTTTCGGATTAAAATATGAAATACATCCAGAAGCTTATAAAATATTAGAAAGTTATTATAAACCAGGAGAATTCAATGAAGGTAGACAGAAAATGGTCTGGATGCCACATAATGCAAAATTAATTTTAAATCCTACAAGTGGGGCACCAGGATTTAGTGTTGAGAATGTGTTTTGTTTACCAGGTGTTCCATCAATACTAAAATCAATGTTAGGTAGTTTGAAACCAAAAATTGTGGGTGGTGATCCGATACTGAGCCATACAATCAGTTTAAGAACTGTAGAAAGTGAAATTGCAAATTCTTTATCAAAGGTTCAAGACCAAAATAAAGATGTTGAAATTGGAAGCTATCCTTTTTTTCATGCGGGAAAACTTGGAGTTTCCATAGTTCTTCGATCTGAGCACCAATCAAAAATTGATGATTGTAGTTCTCAAATTTTAGATTTTATAAAAGAAAAAAAAATTGAAATAGTAGATCGGTAAATGCTTTATTTTGCTTATGGTAGTAATCTTCATCATTTTCAAATGAAAAGGAGATGTAAAGATAGTATTTTTTTAAAAAAAATAAATTTAAAAGATTTTAGATTAACCTTTAGAAGCAAATATAGAGCTGCAGACATAGAGCCAAAAAAGAATTCTATTGTTCCAGGTGCATTATTTGAAATATCTAAAAGTGATGAAAAAAAACTCGATATTTATGAAGACTTTCCTATTTTATATAAAAAGTATTATTTTTTATATTATGGAAAAAAAGTTATGACCTATACAATGACAAAAAAAACACCTTTCAGATTTCCCACCGAAAGATATCTCAATGTAGTAAAAAGAGGCTACAATGATTGTAAACTTGATAAAAAATATTTGTTAAAAGCTTTATCAAATTGATGATAACTCATTAATTATTAAATGAACTTTTTTTGCATCAAAAAAATTCGGTTTTAATATTTTTTTTTCATTAATACTTTTTTGAAAATTTTTTAGGTTTTCAAAGACAGGATAAAATCTAAAATCTTTTTTGTTATCTATTGGTTTAAAAATAACTTTATTTGATTTTTTTAATATAAATTTATCACTTAAACTCTCTGTTTTTGAAAATAATTCAAAATTACTCTTTTTACTGAAAATCTTAATTTGATGGATAGGTTTTTGTTTAGATTTTAATGATAAAATTTTAAAATTTATATAAATCATAAAATTTTTTTTAATATTTCTTAATTTAATTTTTAGAGTCATGGGGTTTTTTTTTCTGTTTTTATCTAAATTTTCAATAATAAAATCACCAAATAAGTCCTGCAAATAATATATGGTATGACATATGTAATTATAAAAGATACCACCACCTTTATTGTGGAAATTTTTCCATGAAGATCTTCTTTGTTGAGAAATTTTGATTGTCCAATTTATTTGAATTTTTTTAATATAAATTTTTTTTAAAATATTTTTTTTAAAAAATTTAAATGCTGCTATTTTTGGGAATTCATAATTGACTATATGGAATAATTTTTTATCTTTTAATAAATTAGTTACTTTTATGACTTGTTTGTAGGATTTAGTTACTGGTTTTTCACAAAAAATATGAATTTTTTTCTTAATAGCTGTTTTAATTATTTCTAGATGTGTTTCTGGTGGAGAAGATATTACTATCGCATTGATTTTTTTGTTTCTTAGCATTTTTTTCCAGTCTGTATATATCTTAATTTTATTAATAGTTTTGAAATCACCATGATTTTTAAAACAGAAAGCAATTGTGTTAAATTCTTTTATTCTTTGGATTACATTATAAATAAGTTTATAACCAAAATTTTTTCCTATTATTCCTACATTGATTTTTTTCATTTTCTAAAAGTAGACATTAAAATGTATAAGTACCATTTAAAATAAAATGGAATTGTAAAATAACTAAATTTACTTTCACCACTTGTTCTTACTGGCCATTTTTCAGGCAGTTCTGTAATTTTATAATTATATCTATATGCTTTAGCTAACAATTCTATACTAAAAGTAAAACCCTTCTTTGACTCAATTGGAAATTTTTCAACAATTGATTCTGAAAATAATCTGAAGCCGTTGGTTGCATCTTTTGTGGGTAACGATGTAAAATTAGTTAATGTAAAGGATACGAATTTTACAATTAATCGTTTTATTAGTGGTGCTCCTTCATAACTTCCACCATCTATAAATCTACTTGCACAAACTATGTCATAACCTTCACAAAACTTATAAAACATTTTAGAAATTAAATTAAAATTTTCGTGATCATCTGCAGGATATAACAATGTTGCTTTAGATTGAATATTCTCAAAACCTGTTTTTATAGCTCCATTGAGTCCATGGTATTTATTTTTAATACAAATTATTTCACTTTTGTCAAAATTATTTTTGATTACTTGAATTGTTGGATCCTCATCAAAATCATACACTACCAGCACTCTGAAATTAATTTCTGGAATTTTAAATATTTCCTCTATTGTTTTTGAGATATTTCCCTCTTCTCGAAAAACTGGAACTATAATATCTAAATCATATTTCATTTGAATTTAAATGACTTGTTATTATCTAATATAAAGGTATTTATTATTCAATAAATATGAGTGTTTCTGATTTAAAACCTGGAGTTATCAAAGAATGCCAGATTTGTAGATCTAAAAAAATATATGAAATTCTAGATCTTGGCCATTCAGGTTTATGCGATAGTTTACTTAATAAAAATGATTTAAATAAGTTTGAAAAAAGTTATCCACTTAAACTTTTAAAATGTAGAAATTGCCATTTACTCCAAATAAATTATGTCGTTGATAACAAAGAAGTCTTTCATTTAAATTACCCTTATAAAAGCGGCATAACAAAAACCTTAAAAGATTTGTTACATAGCACAAGCAAATATGCTGTAAAAAATTACAAGTTTTCAAAAAAACCTCTCGCAATAGATATTGGTTCTAATGATGGAACCCTTCTTGAGGGATTCAAAAATCAAAGTTTTAAAGTTTTAGGTGTTGAACCTACAAATATTGCAAAATTAGCAAATAAAAAAGGTATTAAGACAATTCAAAAATTTTTTGATAACAAAACCACTCGGCTTATAAAAAAAAGATATCAAAAAGCTGATGTAATTACTGGAACAAATATTTTTGCCCACATAAATAAACTTGATAGTCTAATGAATGGAGTAAAGAGTTTAATTGACTCAAAAAATGGAATTTTTATAACCGAGTCTCATTATGCTGTTAACATTTTAGACGAAATGCAATTTGACTCAATTTACCATGAACATCTAAGATTTTACTTATTAAAACCTTTAATTTATCTCTTAAATAAATATGGCTTTAAAGTAATTGATGCATCTAGAATACCAAATTATGCTGGTTCAATTCGAGTAACAGCAACTCTAAATAAAAATATAAAACCCAAAAAAAATGTAAAAAAGATAATGGATCAAGAAAAAAAGCGTGGTTTTTATTCTGAAAAAAAATATAAGCAATATGCTAAAAAAGTAATCTTAGTTAGAAAAAATTTAAGTGAAATGTTATGGAAACTTAAATTAAAAAGAAAAAAAATTGTTGGAGTCGGTTGTCCAGGAAGAAGTATAACTTTATTGGCATATTGTAATATAACTAGCCAATTGATCGATTATATTGCTGAACAAGCTAGCTCATTAAAGTTGAATATGTTTACACCAAGCACACACATTAAAATTATTGATGAGAAGTATATGATTAAAAATCAGCCTGATTATGCACTTATCCTATCTTGGCATTATGGAAAAAATGTTATGAAAAATTTAAGAAATAAAGGATATAAGGGAAAATTTATTATGCCTTTACCGAAACCTCGAATTTTAAACTAAATACATTATTAAATATCAAATAAAGAATTATGGAATTGATAAAAAAAAATATCTTTATTTATATTGCTTTAAGTATTTTATTTGCAATAACCGTTCAACAATTTCCATTTTTCAAAGGCAATTCTTTACACTTAATTCACGCAATAAAAAATTTCGAATTTAATAAATTACAAAATGATTGGATTGCCAACACAACCAACCATCTACCATTATTTACAATATTTAATCATTTCTTAATTAAATTTTTCTCATTAAAAATTCTATATTTAATTCATCTTTGCCTATTGTCATTATGCTCACTTTTTTTATTTCTTATTTGCAAAACTCAATTTAAGGAATTAAAGAGTCCATTTTTATCATTAGTATGGTTCTCTTTATTCATAATAATTTATCATGAAAATAGTTTGTTCGGAGGTGTTGCTGGTCAAGATGTTATTAATGAAGGATATCAACCCTCAAGTTTTGGTGTTTTATTTTTTGTGGGAATATACCTCTTTTTAATAAATAAAAATTTCTTTTCTATTTTATTTATCTGTTTAGCGGCATCCTTTCACCCAACCTATATTCTTCACTCTGGTTTTTTGATGTTAGGAATATTTTCATACTATATTTTTAAAAAGGAATATGCACAAACATTTAAAATAACTATTATCTATTCAATTTTGATATTACCAATAACTTTATACATAATACTCAATTTCTTTTTTGTAGATAAGAACTTAATATTAATAGGACAAAAAATTTTATTAGATAGAGCTGTACATCATGCGGTTATTCAAAATTGGTTTTCTTATAAAGATCTCCTGTCAATTTTGATTTATCTAATATCTCTCATAATAATTTATAAGGAAAAAAAATTTTTCATAACTTTTTTAGTTTTCGGTTTTACGTCAATTATTTTTTCAGTTATTCAGTTTTTTTTAGATAATAATACTTTAGCTTTAAGCTTTCCATG